>DAIRFP010000047.1:13527-20570 GCA_036794995.1 Thermodesulfobacteriota bacterium
TACAGGTAGTTCAACCTCGGCGGCGACCTCCGCCTCAAAGTGGAAGTAATATCCTTCATTTGTGAAAAACTTGTCAAGTTTTTCTTTTCTTGTCTTTAGTTGGCGCGATCGCCCGGCGGCGCGCAGGACAACCACCGGGGAAGGAAAACTAAAGACTGCTTATTTGTCTTCTAGATAATAGGCTTCCGGCGCGGGCTTGTACGAACGGGGCAGCCACAGCGGGCGGCGCAGATTGCCTGGCCCGGGTGCCGGGCGTGTCTTGCTCAGCCAGCGTTTATAAACTTCGTGGGATTTGTTGGTATCGACGAACACATCGCCGTATTTGTCGTCGGCGCCCGGTTTGGTCACGCGAACCTTTTGGTGCCAGCAGTGCTGGCCGCTGATATAGTCGGGCTGTACTGGAAAAGTCAGATTCTGATGCACGCCCCCATCTTGCCAGAAAATTCTCTCAGAGTCGGGGTCCTCGCTTTTGAATGGCTTGACGCCGTGAACCTGGCGCATCATCCACTTGCCGTCGCCGAGTTGCTTCAGATCCACCAGCGCCGTCGACCAGCGCTCGCCGCCGGAATCTTCTTGCAAGCGCCAGCGGCCGATATGGTGCGAGCACGCCACCACCCCCGGTTTGATGCCTTCCGTTACCCAAACTTTGTCGATGAAGTAACCGATTTCGGTGTGGACTTTTAGCAACTCGCCGGTTGTGACGTCGAGATTCTGGGCGTCTTTGGGATGGATCCAGAGCGGGTTCCGGTGCGAGATTTCATAGAGCCATTTGGCATTACCGGATCGCGTATGGATCAGTGTCGGCAAACGAAAAGTCGGCAGCAACAGCATTTCGCCGGCGTTGAGATCGATCTGGTCCGGGTGCACGTGGCTTTTGATGTAGCCGGGGATGGCATACTCCGGCCATTTCCAGTCCTTTAAAGTCTTGGAATAAAACTCCAGTTTCCTCGACGGCGTGGGAAAGCCCGCACAGGCCGCTCCATCCACTTCGATTCCGAGAGTCGCGCCATTCTTGGCGATAATGTTTGTCGTCGGGTCGGTGGTTGCGTCGTTTAGATCGGTGGCCTTCACGCGGGTTTCGTGCACGTTATAGACGTTATCCTCGATCAAGAAGGCGCCGTATTTTCGCATGTACTCCAGCGGCGTCAATCCCTCCTTGGCCGCCGCGGCGGGAAGACCGGGGACGCTGTTTTCGAAGATCCAGCGGTAGTAATCGTCCACGGTCATTTTTTTTCCCGGTTCAAAGGGCGATTCGAAATACTTGCGAATCCCCAATGAACCGTCGGGATCGACGCGCCACGACAATTCGATCCAGAACTCGTCCTCTTCCCATACTTCGCCGATGCCGGCTTCCGCATGGGCTTCGTAGGTAAAGTTGAATTTCTTTCCCTGCTTTTCCAGAGCCACCCGGAGGACCGGTTGGCGAAAGCCGATCCAACGTGCCGCGTGGGTTTCCTGGCTCATCAGATCATGACGTTCCGAGGCATGCCCCATGGGCAACACATAGTCGGCGAACCAGGCGGTCTCGCTCCAGGTCGGCGTCAGACAGGCATGGCGCTCGACCTTGCTTTCATCCGTCAGCATTTCGATCCAGCTCATCCCGTCCGGGTTGGTCCAGACCGGATTGTAAACTCGGGTAAAATACATCGCCAGCTTTCCCCGGCCCTCCTTGACGAAATGCGGCAAGAGAAAACTCATCTCGAAAAAGGCCAGGGGGTATTCCTTGGGCAGCAGCATTTCGTTCCAGATTTTAGACGGCGGCGGCATCAACGGCGGCGCTGGAATGTACTTGTTAGTTGCGTTCGGCGCGGTCCCTCCCGGCGTCCCCACCGCGCCCACCAGCACGACGAGGAACTGCAGCGCCCGTGCCACCTGCCAGCCGCCGAGATTGCCCGCGGCGGCGTTGCGCCAGACGTGGGCCGAAAATGCTGATCCCGCGCGCGCTATCTCATGGGCCACCGTGACGAGGACATTTGCGTCGACACCGGCTTCCTTCGCGGCGAATTCCGAAGTGTAGCCGGCGTAAGTCGCCTTCAGAATCGCAACGAAGGATTGGAACGTCTGCGGTTGATCACTGTGTTCTTCGCGCAGGTACTCTTCCCAATTGACCCACTTGCGCAGGAACTCGCGGTCAAAGAGATTTTCTTGCAGCAGAATGTTGCACAGCGCCAGTAAAATGGCGGCCTCGCTGCCCGGCCATGAGGATAGCCAGTAGTCTGCTTTGGACGCGGTATTGGAGAGTCGCGTGTCGATGGCGCAAATTTTTGCTCCCTGTTCTTTCCCCTCGATGATGCGCTGCGCGTGGGGATTGAAATAGTGGCCGGTTTCCAAGTGCGAGCTCAAGAGAAGAATAAACCGCGCATTGGCATGGTCCGGCGAGGGCCGATCGATGCCCGACCAGAACGCATAACCGGCGCGGGCCCCGGCGGAACAAACGTTGGTATGGCTGTTGTGGCCATCGATGCCCCAGGCATGAAAAATTCTCTGATGGTACAAAAGCTCATGTCCCGGGCGGCCGACGTGATACATGATCTCGTTGCGGCGGTCTTCCTGCAGCGCCTTGCGCACACGGCCCGCAATATCGTCTAAAACTTCGTCCCAACTGGCTCTTTCCCACTTTCCCTCTCCCCGTTTACCGGCGCGTTTCAAAGGATAGCGAATCCGCTCCGGATCGGTCACCTGGTTGAGGGTGGCCGGCCCCTTGGCGCAGTTTCGGCCGCGGCTGCCGGGATGCTCCGGGTTGCCCTCAAAGCGGCGGATACGGTTGGTTTCCTTATCGACAAATCCCAATAGGCCGCAAGCCGCTTCGCAGTTGAAACAAATCGTCGGAATTATTTGGTAATGCTTTTCAACTTTTTTTGGCCAATGGGCGGTGTCGTATTCCACCCAGTCGTGCCATTTTTCCACCGGTGGATAACTGAGCAAGCCATTGGGAGCTTCCAGTCGCAGCGCCGACGGATGAAGAGGTTGCCGAGTCTCAGACATGTTCGATTTCCTTTTGGCGGTCGGTCAGTTCGGTTAAAGATCCTTCTCTCGGCTCGGTATAGCCTGAGCTTCTAATGGACTTATTAGCGAGAAACACGTTTCCTCCGGCCGTAAATCCACTTACTCGAATCATTGGAAGAGAACCGTGCTGGTTAACTTAGCGGCACGGCTTGCCCGGCTTTGATCCAGAGGTTCTCGTACATCCAAGAGCCTAGAAGTACCAATGCGGCGGCAATCATATTCAACAGCAAGGAGCCGGCGGGCCACAGGATCAGTGCGATGGGCACGACAATTCCGAGGCCGATCACGAAGATCCAAAATTGCTTGCCCAGTGCCCCTTTGATCAACAGGTCGGCCGACCGGATAACTTCCTCGCTGCCATGATTCATGAAAAGCTCGCCGAAGATCATGCCTAAGCTCACCAACAGCGAGATCACCAGAAGATTCCCCAGCCAGAAAAAAACCGCCAGGCTCATCCCCAACACACTGCCTAGAAGGACTAAAACCGCGGCCCCCGCGATAATCGCTTGCACGAGCAGGTGCCAAAACAAAAGCGGACTTTGCCAAAAGTCTCGGCCTCTCGCTTGGGCGAACAGAAATGCCGAATAGCAGGCCGATGCCACGGCAAAAAGCGCCGCCGGCCAAAATATCAGGGGCGCCACGGTTCCTTCGGTGATGCCCTGCCTCAGCCAAAGCACCGCGAAGATCCCATAAACCGCGAGCACGTAGCCGCCCAGAACCAACCAGGAATTTAGATTAGGTTTGGTCAACAGAAAAAAGAATCGGCTAGGCTTTTTAAGATCAAAAACCAACAATAAAAACGTCGCCAGCAAAAAACCCAGTGCTACCAGCGGACTGATCACCAGCAGCATCGGTGCGTCCTGTTCAAGACCCAGGTTGAGCAGCAGCGCCGAGATCAAGAGCACCCCCGCAGAGATGGATTTGGTCCAGAGATAGGAAGCGATCATTTTTCCCCAGGGAGTGGCATGGGGCACGTCGTAAACTTCCCGGGACGCCGCCGGCAATTTATGCCCGGCGGTTCCACCGTTGAGCGCGTACAGATCCTCCCCGGGTGTTTTCTCCGCCCAGAAATGCTCTCTTTGTTGGGCCATGCGCGTGGGTTGCAACAGATCGCCCTCCACTCCGGCATAGTAGAGCTTTGGATAGGTGGCCTTTTCGGGCTTGCGCACGCTGGTTTTCTCCGTGCCGAGCCGCCGGCTAATCTCACTGCTCGGATCGTCAAGGTCGCCGGAGAGAATCGCCTGAGTCGGACAGACCACTTCGCAGGCAGGCTTATAGCCGATCTCGACGCGGGAGGCGTCGAAGTTACACTTGGCGGCGGTGTTTCTATCGGGATCGATGTAGAGCGCGTCGTAGGGGCAGGCTTGCATGCAGGATTTGCAGCCGATGCAGCGCTCGTGATCGAAGTCGACGATACCGTCGTGGCGCCGGAACAAGGAGATAGTCGGGCAGATTTCGATGCACGGCGCATCGTCGCAGTGGTTGCAGCGCAGCACCGCAAAATGGCGCCGGGTATCCGGGTACACGCCCTTTTCGACGTATTTGACCCAGGTCCGATTCACCCCCAGCGCGATGTTGTGTTCTTCTTTGCAAGCCACCGTGCAGGCATGACAGCCGATGCAGCGATGCTGATCGATGAGAAATCCGTAACGCATTTCATACCTTTCGAATCGAAACAGTTAACTATCCATGTTTAAAGTTTGACTTGTGATAGCAGGAAAAATTGGGCGGGGTCAATTGAATTGAAAAAATAATCCGAACGACAAAGGATGGAATCCAGTGGATGACGGGAGTCTTCGAATCCGGATCTTAATTCCTTCTGGTTGGAAATGCCGGAGGAATGATCTGCTCGACGGTTCGGCCGTTCCAATCCCGCCCGGCCCAATTGTCCCAAGCCCGCTTGGCGCCTGCTTCCGCCTGGGCAAAAAGCTCGGCTTCATCGATCCGCGCGGAGCGGCCGTGCTCAACTACCACCACTCCGTCGACGATGACGGTTTCCACGTCGGCGCCGCTGCCGTATTCCACCAACGCGTTTATGGGATCGCGGATCGGCCCATAGCGTGGCGTGCGAAGATTGATAATCACCAGGTCCGCCTTGGCTCCGACCGCAAGCCGTCCCAAGTCGTCGCGACCGAGGGCTCTGGCCCCACCGATGGTGGCGGCATTGAAGACCTCCGCCGGACGCGCCCCCGAAGCATTCTTGTCAATGAGACGCGAAATCAAAGACGCATATCGCATTTCCGCAATTATATCGAGTGGGTAAGTATCGGTTCCTAAACCAATTCTAACCCCCGCCGCGAGGTACTGATCGAAGGACTCCAGGGCGAACGCCATTTTCGCGCACTTGTAAGGGCAGTGGCCCACCGTGGCTCCCGACTCGGCGAGAAGCTTTAGCTCGTCGCCGCGCGGATAGTCGACCCGCGAGTGGCCGCCGGTAATCGCCATATGACCGAGCGTGGTCCGTGGCCCGAGAATCCCGTTGTCGGCCAGATACTCGACTACCGGTTTACGATATATGTTCAAGATCTGCAGAAATTCACGAAAATTACCGCCGGCGTGAATATGAATCGGCACGTCCAATTCTTTCGCGGCGGCGGCACTTTCCTTCAATAAGGAGGGCTCGCAGGTTTCCGCCTGCGCCGGATTGAGGATCCCTTGCAGACGGCCGCTGTGGGCGCCGTGGTATTGCTTGATGAATTCGACGGCCCTTTGGAGACCCGGCCGCCCCTTGTCTTCACGTTCTTCATAATAATGCCGACCCTCTCCGTCGGTGAAAATATCATGGCTGCGATAGGGCGGGCTGAAAAAAACCCGGCCGCCAAGTTGACCGACGATCGCAACGTAGTCCTCAAGGGCGCCCGGACCTCCGCCGGGATCAAGCACCGTGGTGGAACCGTTTCGAAGGGCGCTGTAAAGCGCGTACTTTCTGCCGATGGCGACGGCGACCGGCGGCGGGGTCTCGACCTTTTCTTTCAGCGGCGCGCCGAAAACGAACCAATTGGCGGCCAGATAATCTTTCTTGGTCACGTCGGGCAGAAGGTAATCGCCGATATTGAGCTGCGAGTGGACGTGCAAATTGACAAAGCCGGGACAAACGATTTTTCCCGCAGCATCGATGACTCTGTCGGCGGCCGCTGATTTGTCGCCGCTTACCGACGCAACGGTATCACCGTCAATCAGTACCGACCCATCGGGAACAAGTTCATGGCTGGTGCCGGACCAGCCCACTACGACGCCACCGTCGATGCGAATCTTCATTTTGGCTACTTTCTTGCCACAAGACCTCAGAGGTAAACACCTGGAACGATTTGAACGGCTGAAACGTTTGGAACCGCTTCTTTGATCAGCAGCCTGCTAGGTCTGGAGAGTCGGCGTGTCATCTGCTTTGCCGTGCAGCGTATACCAGTAGATGTCGTTCATGTAACGCCAGCGCCGAATCGTCGCCTCTTCTACTGTTCTTAGAGCGCGGAACTGTAGCTCGGCAGTGCTGCAATATTTCTCGACAATAGCGAAGCCCTTCGAGCCGTGAATCGCGTCGGCCTGGATATGCTCTTCGAAGAAGCGGATCGCTCTTGCGCCCGATTTGTGACCGTAGTATTGGTGCAGCGCTGGCACGATTTTCTGGCAGATACCGAGGAACTGGGACTCCAAACCGATAAACATGCCCGCCACTGCGGCTTGCCATGGACTCTGATAAACCAGCCGCCATCCCCAGTTCTGCAACGCATCCGTCCCGGCGAGCACAATGGAGCCTTCGACGCCGTCTCGACTCACGCCGCAGGCAGCGACGTAATCCTTCAGCATGTCTAAATGGCGATCGTCGGGATTCTCTTCATCGCCGAGGTTTTCAAACAAGTAAGTTTTTACGTCGCGCTGGGGAATCTGGGACGCCTCATAGGCCAGCCAATTGAGATACTCGCCCACATAGTGGAAGTGCTGCGTACAATAAAAAGCCGTCTGCTCCTTGCTCAGCTTCCCCGCGGCCCATAGCTCAAAGAAGGGATGATCCTTGCTGTGATTCTTGTCACGCGCCGCGA
>DAIRFP010000047.1:20670-28603 GCA_036794995.1 Thermodesulfobacteriota bacterium
TCGATGATGTCTTCGACTGGTTTCAACCGCACGTCAATCAACGCCGATTGACCGCCGGCCACCGCGCGCAGGCCTCGCTCGACTGCTTTGCGCACTTCGCCCGGCTCTTCGACTTTCTCACCGTAACCGTCGAACGCTTTGATGATCTGCGCGTATTCCGGACAGGGAACGATGTGCAGGCCGGAAAAATTGTTCGACTTTACCGCCCAACCGTCGGGATAGTATCTGGGAATGCCGGATTTCTGGGAGAGATAACCCTGATTGTTGAACATCACAGTGAGGAACGGCAGGTTGTGCTCCTGCGCTGCGCCGTACACCGCTGGCACCGGATCGTAGTTGAACGAGCCGTCGCCGATCAGGCACACCACCGGCCGTTTAGGATTGGCCGACTTTACGCCGAGCGCAGTCGAAAGGCCCGTGCCCAGACCGCCGACACAGCCGGCAAAATACGATCCCGGCTTCACCCCGTCGAGGTAGCGGTGCACCGCCAAACGATGGGTAATGGTCTCTTCGACGATCATCGCGTCGGCTGGCAAAACCTGGCTTAGCTCGTGTGCCACCCAGCGGGTGTCCATCGGCTTCTGGCCCGCGAGCGCCAGCGCCTCGTCGCGCCAGGCTTTTCTCTGCGCGGTATTTTTCTTGCCGATCTCTTCCGCACGCTCCCTGCGCGAAGAGTCTCCCGCCGAGACCTTCTTTTTCAACGCCGCGAGCAGATGCTCGAGCGAACTTTCGATCTCTCCGGTCAGGCAGAGGTCCGCCTGATAGCCATAGTACGGCATATCGTGGCGCAGCGGATTCTCATCGAGAATCGCCACCGTCGCCCCCGGTGAGGGCGTGGCCGAAGCCGGATGCCACGGCGCGATCACCGCGAGCAAAAGAATCGCGTCCGCCCCCGCCAAGGCCTTGCGCGGGTCGTAGCCGCTGTGCAGCGGATGGGTGCGGGGAAAATTGAGCGCGCCGGTGCTCCGCGTTTCGCAGACGGCGCAGCCCAGAAGCTCGGCGATCTCGACCAGGCAATGCACCGATTTCTCCGTGCGGCCCGAGTCTTCGGTGACGATCACCGGCTTCTTCGCACCGGCCAACAGATTGGCGAGTTCCTCGATGCCCTTCGGATCGGCGGTCGCGCCCGGCGCAAAGCCCAGGTCGCCCGGAACGTCCTTGATCATCTTGTCGAATAGATGCTCCATCGACAGCGACACGAAGGTCGGCCCTTTGGGCGCCGCCATGGCCAGCTGACAGGCGCGTTGCACAGTCGCCGGCAAGATCGCCTTGTTGTTGACGCCGAAGCTCCACTTCACCGTTTGCTCGACCAGTTTCGCCGGCCCGCCGATATTGGAGAGGTGCCCCAGCCATTGGCCGCCTGGATCGGGCCCTTCGTCTTCGCCGTAGCCGATCGACTCGCCGCTGAAAACCACCATCGGCACCTGCTCGCGGATCGCGCCGCGCATGCCCATGGTCGCATGGAGCGAGCCGACAGTCGTATGAATCATAACCGCTGGCAGCTTGCCCGTCGATTTGGCATAGCCGCTCGCCATGCCGACGGCGACTTCTTCGTGACGCGTGCTCAAATACTGCGGCATGCCCTCAACGCCGGGCTCGGCGAGTGCTTCCCACACCGGCGACCACTCCGAACCCGGCGAGGCAAAGATTTTCTCCACGCCCATTTTCGCAAGCACACGGAGCATAGTTTGCGCGCCGGTCAGTCCTTTGGTTTGAATCATATTTGTTCCTTTCGAGATTGTTTGCAAAAAAGAGCCGTCAGCGAACACGAGCAATATTAGCTGACGGCCCTCTCCGACCGTTATGACAGATTGTAAAATCGCTTGGCGTTGTTGAGCAGAATATCCTTTTTGGCTTCCATGGAAACATCTTCCCGGGCCCAAAGAATAGTCCCCGATTCCGGCCAGCTCATATCCCAGTGCGGATAATCCGACGCATACATGAGCGTCTTTGAGCCGATCTCGCTAACGACGTAGCTGATCATCTTCTCCTCCGGCTCGCAGCCGTAATAGCTGTTTTCGCTGAAAAGATATTCGCTCGGTCTCTTCTTGCACAGCGGCGCTTCGACCTTGCCGCGCTTTTCCCACTCTTCATCCATGCGCTCGGCCCAATAGGGCAGCCAGCCGCAACCGACTTCCAGATAGCCGACTTTCAATTTCGGAAACATCTGCGGGATGCCGCCGAACACCATCGCCGTGAGTTGGCGCAAGACGGGAAACGGATGGCCCGTGGTATGCAGACAAATAAACTGGTCGAAAACTTCACTGCCCGGCTCATCGCCACCGAAGGCGTGGATCGTCACCGGCGTATTCAGGCGCTGCGCCTCTTCGTAGAGCGGATAGAATTCCGGGCTGCCCAAATTCTTTCGGTGCGCCTGGGCGGCCAGCATGCCGCCGCACAGTCCCAACTTCGTGACCGCCCGATTGAGCTCCTTGGCGCATTCCGCCGGATCGTTCACCGGCAGATTCGCCACCGCCTTCAAACGGGGCGACGCCTTGCAGTAATCGGCGATAAAATCATTGTACGCCCGGCACAGCGCGACTTGGAATTGCGGATCGCGCACCCGGCCGATGCCCAACCCTGTGGTCGGAAAGAGTACCGCGGTGTCGATCGCCTGCGTGTCCATGGCCGCCAGGCGCTCTTCGACCTTGGTGGCAGGCTGGCCGAGGGTGCCGCCCAGATTGCGGTCGTAGTGCTCGCCGGGAATCAACGGTGCTCTTTGATTGCGATACGGCTCGGGTAGATAGGGTTTGATCTCGCTGTCGGGATCGCGCGCATGGGCATCGGAATCCAAAACTTTCATGGCATCTCGTAATTGCATAAATCTCTCCTCACGTATCAGTTGGCTTTCGACTACAATCTCTTTCCCGATCGCGTTATGCCGCTTTCGGCAATGACGCCGGCGCTTTCAAATTATACAGCTTGCGGACATTGGTATTGAGTAACTTTTCCCGGTCCGCCGCCGAAAGATGCGCCATATCGCGCTCGATTACGGCCCGCGAGTTCGGCCAGGTCGAATTCTGATGCGGGTAGTCGTTGGACCACATGCAGTTGTCCACGCCCCACCAAGAAAAGAGCTGGCCGCCGACCCGGTCATTAAAAAAGGTCGCGTAAATCTGCTCGGCGAAATACTCACTGGGCAACTTGGTCATCGGCACCTTTTCCGAGTGGCGGTGCCGTTTGTAGCCTTTATCGCACTTCTCCAGCCAGAACGGCATCCAACCGATCTCGTTTTCCACGGAGACGATTTTTAACTTGGGATAACGCTCCAGCACGCCGGAAAAGATCATGTCGAACAGCGCGTCTTCGATTTCTCTGGTCTGCTGCACTCCGATGCGGTAGCGGTTGATGCCGTGGCTGCTTTGACGGTTCATACTGCCGCCGAAGCCGGTCAGGATGTGCAGGTGAACCGGCAAATCGAGATCCTGCGATGCCGCCCAAAAGCGCTCGTAGTGGTCGGAGGTAAAAGGCAGCGTCGGGTCCGGCACCTGCCAGATCATCGTGCCGACGATTCCCCCCGCCTTCTTGCAGCGCTCCATTTCTACGATGGCGTGGTCAATGTCGTACATGGAAAGCAACGCGACGCCGTAGAGGCGGTCCGGCACCTTGTTGCAGTAGTCGATGATCCAGTCGTTGTAAGTGCGGAACAGGCTTTCTTGGAACGCCGCGTCCTTAACGCAATACAAGCCGAGACCGAGGCTTGGATAAAGGACTTCCGCCGCCACGCCGTCGATGACCATGTCGTCCTGGCGCACGATCGGGTCCCAGCCGCCGGGACGCGCTACGGCGAAGCCCGCTTTACGAAACTTTTCTAAATTCTCCGGTTGCTGCCCGGCCATGAATAGTCCACCGACGGCTTGGATTTGAACTTCGGGCGACCCAAACATCCAGGCGTCACGCTTTTCGTCAAAAAACATCTTGGGCGCGCGCTCTTTGAACGACGACGGCATACCCTTTTCCCATAGATCCGGAACTTCGATCACGTGAGAATCCGACGAGATAATGGTTTGTTCCATATCATTCACCTCCCAGGTTATTTTTTTGCCCAAAGTTGGTCAAAAAATCCAGTCTTTTCCATTTCGTCCAAATACCGAGTATCGATCATTTCCTGCGGTTTGACTTTTTTCGCCCGCGCGTCCGTTTGGCTGAGTTCGTCTAAGATCGCCTGTAAAGATTCCGGTTTGATGACCAAACGCGGTTCCAAGACTTTGATTTCAGCGTTGTACGCCGAGTCAAGCACATTACGATCGTTGAGGCGCAGATACTTGCCCAGTACTTTATATACGAACTCGCGGTCGGTGTGCATAATTTTGGCGGTTTCGGCCATGGCGCGCATGAAGTTGCCCATCACCTGGGGGCGCTTCGCCATCACCGAACGCTTCGTCACAAAAGCCGTAGCGGCATAGGGAATCTTGAGATCCGGTCCATACACCACATAGTGATACCCCCGCGCGATCGCCATGGCATCCGTCGGGGGTGTCAGGTTGGCAACGTCAATCGATCCGCTAACGAACGCTGCAAAGGTCTCGGGGTCGCCGCCGGTTTGAATGAATTGAACGTCGCGACTGGCATCCATGCCGAAGCGGCGCAGCGCCTGGATGGTGAAGTAGTGGGAGTTCCCGCCGATCCGGCTGACACCAATTTTCTTGCCTTTGAGATCTTCCGGTTTTTTGATATTGCCACCGGCCACCAGGGTTTGCGTCATGGTATTTTTTATGCCGCCGACAAATACCACGTCCGTGGAGCCGCGAGTATAAGCGGCAACGTTTCCAACTCCGCCGGTGACAGTCATTTCGGCATCGCCGCCCAGCAAGGCTGCGGTGACGATGCCCGAGGAAGAAATAAACACCAAACTGAAATCGAGATTGTATTTCTTAAACAAGCCGGCCTCTTGGGCGATCCAAGGGAGCGACTGCGACATCACGCGCGCCGAATGGATACCCACCAACGGATCCGCCGCCGGCGTCGAACCGGGCCAGGAGAACAGCAGCAACGCGAGAATCAAGATTAAACCCTTGCTCATGAGTTCGGCTCCTCTTTCCACCGAGTGTCGGCTATAGAACTCGTGACCCAATCCATTCTCTTCTAACTCCTTTGAGAACCGCTTGTCAAAGAACTCCTGAGGGTCCGCGCTGCCGCCAACAATCCTTGACGGTCAACCCCAATAGAATAGCAGGTTGCTGAAAAAGGGTCGCAATGCTTCGAGATCCTCAATGATATCAAATCCCCTCCGTCGTTCCTTCGTCAAGCTCAGGACGGGCTCTGAGCTGGTCGAAGGACTCCAAGGGGGTTTTTCAGCAATCTGGTGTGCCGTTTAGCCGATTTATCGGCGACCATACAACTCCTGCACGAAACCGCTTTCTTCGATTTCTTTGAGAAATCGGCTGTCAAAAAAATCCTTGGGATTGGCGCCCCCCGCTTTGGGGTGGTCGGAGATCGCGAGGACGGCCTTGATATAGTCCTCAGTCACATAGGGTACTCTCGGAAAGATTCCGCGAAAGGTTTGGTAGGCTTCGTCCAAGATGGCGCTATCGTTTGTCGCCAGATAGCGCGCCAGCGCGCGCTTGCTGATTTCGGCGTCTTCATTGGCGATCTTGATGGCGGCGATATAGGCGCGCAGATAGGCCTTGACCCGCTCCGGCTGCTGGTGCGCGAAAATCCGGCGGGTCGCAACGCCGCTGTGAATGTAAGGCAGATTGAGCGACGCGATGTTCACCAATTCCTTTTGGCCCATGCGGCGGGCCACCAGGGTCGTGGGCGACGACAGCACGCCGGCGGAGACAATGCCGCGGTCAAGGGCTGCCACCACTTCGCGCACCCCGCCGAGATAGATAAATTTCACATCCTTGCCGGGCTGCAGTCCGTATCGCTGGAGCAAAGCGATGACCGCATGCTCGGATGACGCGCCCTTGCTCATGATGCCGACTACTTTGCCCCGGAGGCTGGCGATGTCCTTGACTTCTGGCCGCCCGTAGAGGGAAAACCCATAGGTCGGCACGCCTACTGCGATGGCCACCAGATCGCCACCGGCCAAAACCGTGTTGACCACCGCGCCGCCGATGCTCGCGAGATCGATGTCTCCCGCCACCATGGATTGATTCATCCTGGCTGCGCCGGAAATGAAAATATTCTGCACCGGCACGCCATATTTTTGATCGAGCTTGGCGTCGCTGACCAACCAAAGCGGCAGCATCGCCCCGCTGGGCTGCGGGTAGCCAACCCGCACCGTTGCAGTTGCGGCGAACGAAGCCGCGTTGGTGGCATCGCCGAGCCAAACCATCAGCATGGCCGCCAAGACCAGCATCAATAATTGCCCGCGGCACAAAAACGTCATCATCGACTTGTCTTGCCTTTAGCTAATGTCCTGGTCCAGAAGTTCGCCATATAACTCCTGCCTCACTCTCCTCAAAATCTCCCCTTCCCCTCTTTTTCAAAGAGGGGTTAAAGTTCTACGGAAAAAATTCCCCCTTTGAAAAAGGGGGACAAAGGGGGATTTGAGTATAAGTGCGGTCGCTCCCATCGTTTGAACTTTTCAAATGAACTTCGGAGACACCACTAGCACTACGAACAAAACCGTTCTTTCCAGCGGGGAATCGCCAGAGGATTCACCACCGTCTCGGGTATTCTGCCGTCGAGGATCGCCAGCATGCTTTCCGCCGCCATTTTTTGACCCGCCTCCCCCGAACCGGGGTTGGCGCCAATATTATGGGGCGTGAGGATTAATCTCAACGGATCGACCTGCCGCAACGAATTATCCGCCGGCATCGGCTCCTCCTCGAAAACGTCCAGTGCTGCGCCGGCGATAATTTTGTCGTTGATCGCCTGAACCAAATCAGTTTCTTTGATGGCCGGCCCCCGGGACGTGTTGACGATAAACGCCGTCGGCTTCATGAGTTTGAGCTCGCGCATGCCGATCATTGCGCGGGTTTCCCGGGTGAGAACGACGTGGAGAGTAACCACGTCGGACTCCTTGAGCAACTGCTCAAGGGAAACCATGGTAACCCCCAAGTGGGCTACCGCTTCCGGCTTGACGTAAGGATCGTACCCAAGCAGGTTCATGCCCCAACCGCCGAGCCGCTTGGCGACGTTTTGGCCGATGCGGCCAACGCCGACAATACCCACCGTCCTGCCGATCATCAAGCTGCCCCGGTTATGCAGTTCCTTCCATCCGCCGTTACGGAAGAAAGCTTCGTTCAGCTTTAGCCGTTTGAACAGCCCGACGATCAGTCCGATGGTTGCCTCGGCTACGCCCAAATAGTTCTCCGCCGTTGGGCTGTTGCAGCACAAAATCCCCAGGTCAGTGGCCGCCTCGACATCCACCGTTTCGATGCCGATGCTCGACTTCACCACCGCCTGGAGATCCGGACAAGAATCCAGAATATCGCCGCCGACCACATCCCGACCCGAGGGGTAGACGATGGGGCAGTCGCCGATGAGTTGGATCAATTCTTTCCGCTCGTAGCGAAAAGTGCGAAAGGCATCCTGCGGCTTGCCCAACACCAACTCGCAACCAGCGCCGCGCAGGATATCCTCGGCGATGGTGACTCGCATGGGGCCGGTGAAACAGACTTTGCGTTTTGCGCCCATGGGACCCTCACTGCAGGTTGTAGAGTTGCTTGGCGCTTCCCGCCAAAAGCCATTTCTTGGCCTCTTCGTCCAGATCTTCACGCCGGCTCAGATGCGCGATATTCTCGGGAAATTCCGTGTCCCAGTGGGGAAAATCCGAAGCGTAATAGATGACCTTGTGGGACAGCAGATTTGCCGTGGCGCCGATCAATGGTTCGTAATCCTCCGCATGAAAATAGATCCGCCCCTGTTTGAAATACTCGCTGGGTTTCTGTTTGCAATTGGGCGCTTCGATTTTGCCGCGCTTTTCCCACTCCTCATTCATACGCCCGAACCAATAGGGCGCCCAACTGCAGCCCGCTTCCAT
>DAIRFP010000266.1:0-6564 GCA_036794995.1 Thermodesulfobacteriota bacterium
CTCTCGAACCATGAATGGATTTTTTCACAGCTTCGGGGAGACAAAGAGGGGGTCGATTCCCCCTCGCGCCCGAAATGCCATTCTTCTTGCGCTTTTTTTTACACTGAGCTCCTTTTGGGCCTCGCCGTTGTCTGCCCATGACGAACGGCCGGTGGCGCTCCGAGGCGTGGACCTGGAACAGAAACTGGGAAGCCAGGTGCCCCTTGACCTGGAGTTTCGCGACGCGGCGGGAAGAACGGTTAAGCTCAATGACTATTTTGGCCGCCGGCCGGTGATCCTAAACCTCGTCTATTATAACTGCGAGGACCTTTGCCCGCTGGTGCTAGAGGGCCTGGTCCGAAGCCTGCGCCCGCTGACGTTCAATATCGGCGATCAGTTCGATGTCGTTACGTTGAGCTTCGACGCTCGCGATACCCCCGCCTTGGCGGCGGCAAAAAAGAGCGATGCCCTGAAACAGTACGCGCGGACGGGGGCGGCGGAGGGCTGGCATTTTCTCACGGGAGACGAAACCGCCATCCGGCGCTTAACCGAAGCCGTGGGCTTCCGCTACAACTATGAGAGCGATAAAGACCGCTTCGGCCACGCCAGCGGGATTGTTCTGCTTACGCCGGAGGGCAAGGTGTCGCGCTATTTCTACGGCATCGAGTTTGCGCCCCGGGATTTGCGCCTCGGCTTGATCGAAGCTTCTGCCAACCAGATCGGTTCACCCATCGATCAGCTTTTGCTCTTTTGTTATCACTACGACCCTGCCACCGGAAAATACAGTCTGATGATCACGAATTTGATCCGCCTCGGTGCCGTGGCCACCGTGCTCGCCCTGGCCATGTTCATCGGCCTGATGCTACGGCGGGATCGAAATCGCGGGTTGCAGCCCAGGGAGATAACCTGACATCATGGACCTTGGTTTTCCGCTATTTCCCGAGCAAGCATCCACCCTGGCGTCACGGGTGGACGCGCTATTTTTTTTTCTCGTCGCGGTATCGGTCTTTTTCGTCGGCCTGATTTTTTTGCTCATTTTCGTCTTCGCCGTCAAATATCGCCGGCGCGCCGACGATGAACGACCCGAGCCTATCGAGGGAAAGCTCTGGATGGAGGTCGCGTGGTCGGTCATCCCCTTCGCTTTGACCATGGTAATGTTTGTTTGGGGCGCGATCATTTTTTTTGACATTTATAATCCGCCGGAGGACGCGCTGGAGATCAGCATCGTCGGCAGGCAGTGGATGTGGAAGGCGCAGCATCCGACGGGCCAAAGCGAAATCAACGAGCTCCATGTGCCGGTGGGGCAACCCGTCAAATTGATGATGACGTCGGAGGATGTGATCCATGATTTTTATCTGCCGGCGTTTCGTGTCAAGCAAGACGTGCTGCCCGGACGTTATACCCGGATCTGGTTCGAGGCGTCGAAGGCGGGCGTCTATCAACTATTTTGCGCCGAATATTGCGGCACCCAGCACTCGGGAATGATCGGGCGGGTGTTCGTCTTGGAACCGGCGGAGTTTGAAAAGTGGCTGAGCGGCGGCGCGACGGGCATTTCCATGGTCGATCAAGGCGCGAGTCTGTTCAAAAGATTCGGCTGCGAAACCTGCCATCGAGCCGGCGGCACCAACCAGGGTCCGACCCTCGCGGGCCTGTTCGGAAAAACCGTCAAGCTTCAGGGTGGCAATCCGGTGACCGCGGACGAGGATTACATCCGTGAGTCCATCCTCGACCCCCGGGCGAAAATCGTCGAGGGCTACCAGCCGATCATGCCCACTTTCAAGGGCCTGGTGAGCGAAGAGGGACTGCTCCAGCTGATCGCCTACATCAAATCCTTGAACGGGGCAGAAAGGAAAGCAGCGCAACGATGAACGTCTCTGAAATCGAGCGGCGCGAGCATTATCTGAACGTCAACTACGGCATTCGATCGTGGCTTTTCACCACGGATCATAAACGCATCGCCTGGCTCTATCTCTTGTCGGTGACGGTATTTTTTTTCATCGGGGGTTTGTTCGCCACGTTGATGCGGGTCGAGCTGTTGACGCCCCAGGGGGACCTGGTCCAGGCGGAGACCTATAACAAATTATTTACCATGCACGGCGTGACCATGGTCTTTTTCTTTCTGATCCCGTCCATTCCCGCGGTGCTGGGCAATTTTTTAGTGCCGATGATGATCGGCGCGCGGGACCTGGCTTTTCCACGGCTCAATCTGGCGAGCTGGTATATTTTTATTATTGGCGGAGCGTTCACCTTGATGGCGGCGGCCGCCGGCGGGGTGGACACCGGCTGGACCTTCTACACGCCCTACAGCAGTATCTATTCCAATACCCACGTCGTGCTCACGGTGGTGGGGGTCTTTATCACCGGCTTCTCGTCGATTCTCACGGGGCTCAACTTCATCGTCACCATCCACAAAATGCGCGCCCCGGGCATGACCTGGTTTCGCTTGCCGCTTTTCATCTGGGCGCACTACGCCACCAGCATTATTTTTATTCTGGGCACGCCGGTCATCGCCATCACCCTGGTCCTGGTAGGCCTCGAGCGGATCTTTCGCCTGGGGATTTTCGATCCGGCTCTCGGGGGAGATCCGGTGTTGTTCCAGCATCTCTTCTGGTTCTATTCCCACCCCGCGGTATACATCATGATTCTGCCGGCCATGGGTGTCGTGAGCGAGCTGATCGCCTGTTTTTCGCGCAAGCGGATATTCGGCTACAGCGTCGTCGCCTTCGCCAGTTTGGCCATCGCCGTAATCGGTTTCCTGGTCTGGGGTCACCACATGTTTGTCTCCGGACAGTCGGTGCATGCCAGCATGATCTTTTCGTTGCTGAGCTTTTTAGTTGCGATTCCGTCGGCGATCAAAGTTTTCAATTGGACCGCCACCCTCTACAAAGGGTCGATCTCCTACGATGCGCCGATGATTTACGCTCTCGGCTTCATCGGCCTCTTCACCATCGGCGGCTTGACCGGCTTGTTTCTCGCCACCCTGGGAATCGACGTCCATGTTCACGATACTTATTTCGTCGTCGCCCACTTTCATTACATCATGGTCGGGGGCGCGGTGATGGGCTATCTCGGCGGCATTCATTTCTGGTGGCCCAAGATGACCGGGCGAACCTATCCGGAAGTCTGGGCCAGGCTCGCCGCGGTGCTTATTTTTGTCGGTTTCAATCTGACTTTCTTCCCGCAGTTCGTGCTCGGTTATCTCGGCATGCCGCGGCGCTACCACGTCTATCCGCCGGAGTTTCAAGTGTTGAATGTCATGTCGACGGCCGGGGCTTCGATCCTCGCCGTGGGTTATCTATTGCCTCTGATGTATCTCATTTGGTCGCTCCGCTACGGCGCTGTCGCCGGGGCCAATCCGTGGCGCGCCCGGGGGCTCGAATGGCAAACTCCATCGCCGCCTCCGACGGAAAACTTTGACCGAACCCCGGTGGTCACAGAAGGCGCCTACGCCTACGAAAAGGAGCCCGCAGAGATTTACGCGCTCCGAAAGCCGGCCCATGTCTAAGGTAGAAACATTTCGCCAGCATCATTTCGAGGATGTCGAGCAGCAGCACGAGGCCTCGTGGCTCGGCATGTGGGTGTTTCTCGCCACGGAAGTGATGTTCTTCGGCGGGATGTTCCTGTGCTACTTCGTCTACCGGCACTGGTACCTGCAGGCCTTTGCCGCCGCCAGTAACCATCTCGACATCTGGCTCGGCGCCATCAATACGGCGGTGCTCATTTGCAGCAGCTTCACCATGGCGATGGCGGTTTACAGCGCGGAAATCGACCGGCCAAAGCCCCTGGTCAGGTACTTGATTCTCACCATTGTTTTGGGGCTGGTGTTTCTAGGCATCAAGCTTTTCGAATATCACTCGAAGTTCGAAGAGCATCTGGTGCCCGGCGCTTCGTTCAAGTTCGAAGAATCCCTGGCGCAGCCGGCGGAAATCTTTTTCTCCCTTTATTTTGCCATGACGGGAATGCACGCCGTGCACATGATCGTCGGCATCGGCCTGCTGACCGCGTTGATCGTGAAAGCGCGGCGGGGCCGGTTCTCGGCGGCCTATCACACCCCCGTGGAACTGACGGGTCTTTATTGGCATTTCGTCGATATCGTGTGGATTTTTCTGTTTCCCATGCTGTATTTGATCGGACGCCATTCATGAGCGGCAAACCGGTCGTTTCGGTAAGAACCTACGCCCTCGTGTTCGCGGCTTTGCTGGTGCTTACGGCGCTCACCACCGCCGTTGCCTTTGTCGGCGAAGGCCTGCGCGAAATGGCCGCCCTCGCCATCGCGGTGTGCAAAGCGGTGCTGGTGATTCTCTACTTCATGCACGTCCGCTACAGCGACCGCCTCACCTGGGTATTTGTCGGCGCCGGGTTTTTCTGGCTGCTGATCCTCATCGGCGGCACCATGGACGACGTGCTCACCCGGCCGATGCTGTCACCGGAGGCGGCAAACATCACGACGCAACCGAGGTGACGGAATGGTCCGGCAGGTCGCTGAAAAAACGTCTTCAACTACTTGAACGCAGCGTTTGTCATGAGCCTAGCGGAGCGAAGCCGAAGGAAAGCGATTGAACCCTTCGATAGAACTCAGGGCAGGCTTTTGGAACGACGTAGGTTCCGACTTTGAACCTTGAACGTTGAACTTTGAACGGGCATCGGTATTAAGTTGTCACCGCCTGGACTTTTCCTGATACAACTTTTCCACGAAACCTGACTTGCTGATCTCTTCCAGCAAAGACAGATCCGAATAATCCGTTACTTTCATTTCCTTGGCCTTGGGATAGAGGCGGCCGACGAAGTCGAGAGTAAATCGCACCGAGTCAGAGTCGGGACGGAGGCTCTTTTCCACCCGCCCGGCAATTTCCTCATAGAAAAACTCGATAACCTTGAGATCGCGGGCGCCCAGATAGTCCGAGAAGATCTTGATCGTCTCGGGTTTGTTGTTGAGCAGGAAGTGAACGGCTTCCAGGTAGCCCTTTAGAAATCTAAGCAGTTTCTCTCGGTTTCCTTGGACGTAGTCGCTCTTGACGTTGAGGCCGCCGGCGATCACCGGTGCGTCGACTTTGGCCAGCAGTTTCATGCCGCTCTCCCGGGCCATCAGGTCGTAGGGCGGCGTAATCATCGCCGCGATCACCAGGTTTCTCTCCAGGGCCGCGACGCGGGCGCTCGGGCTGCCGGTGATGGGTAGGAATTTGACGTCCTTCTCCGGATCGATGCCGTTGTCGAGGAGCAGTTTCGACAAGCGCAACTCCAGGGAGCTGAATCCCTGGCTGCCGATGCCGATGGTCCTGCCTTTGAGTTGTTTGATGGACTCGACGTTTTGTTGGGTCACCAGTGAAGAGCCGAGCGAGTTGGTGGTCACGCCCAGCCGCACAATGTTCGCGCCTCTTACGTTGGCGATGATCGTCGAGGTATCCGAGCCGACGACGACGTCCAGATTGCCGCTGAGCAAGGTTGAAATGATGACCGCGCCGGACAGCATAATCAGCTCGACGTCGAGATCGTGTTTTTTCCAAAATCCTTTCTTGGCGGCCACCCAGGTCGGGCTCAAAGCGGTGGCGAGGGACGGAAAACCGACCCGCAGCTTGTCGGCGGCTCGAACCGATGGGGCAGACATCGTGAAGACTAACCCGGCGACAGCTAGCGCAACTAAGACCCGGCGCATATCAATCCGCCTCTTTCAGAAAGTATTCGATGTTTCGCTTCACCATCCAGGTTTTGCCCATGGCCGCGTACGCGCCGCTCTTCATGTAAGATTCGACATCGCCGGGACTCTTTTTGCCTCTCTTCACTTCGGTTAATTGCTTGTCGAAATCCTCCAGGTAGCCGCGAAACTTCACGAGGGCGCGCTGGTAAGTCTCGTTGCCCCCGCTGGAAACCGGTCCGTGGCCCGGGACCACCGTGACGAAATTCTGTTTGAGAAGATTATCGATACTTTGAATCCAGTTGGGAATATTGCCGTATACGGTGACCGGGTGATAGTCCGTATAAAGCAGATCGCCGGCAAACAATATCCGGTCCTGTTCCAGGATTGCGATGGCGTCGCCGCGGCTGTGGCTTTTGCCATTGTGCGCCGCGAAGAGCAGCCGCACGGACACGCCGGGTAACTGAAGGGTGAGCTCCTGAGGGAAGCTGATCTGAAGGTTACCCATCTTCAAATCCGGAAACTTTTCCCAAAGCTCGGGAGAGCGGCCGGCCATTTCGGCGAACTTGGCGTCGCCGTCTTCCTGGAGCGCCTGCCAGCAGCCATCGGTGCCGACCACGACGGCGCCGTTTTTCTCGAAGTACTGATTAGCGGAACTGTGATCGAAATTTTCGTGGGTGTTGACGAGATAGCGTACCCGGCTACAGCCGGTTTTGGTCAAAGCGTCGTCGATCTCGTCCATCCGCCTGATATCGGAGTCGATCAAGACCGCCGAGCCATCGGTTCCTTTGATAATACCGAAGTTCGTCAGCCCGTCGTCACCGATGACGGCAAACACCGACTCCTTGAGTTGCTGTAGGTTGGCAATGTCCTTTGCCATGATGGGTTCTCCTCTAGGTAAACACGATCACTTTCTTAGCCTATTTCCGTCTCAGTAGCAAAAAAAACATGGC
>DAIRFP010000267.1:0-6516 GCA_036794995.1 Thermodesulfobacteriota bacterium
GTAGGGAGAGGGTTAGAGGTGTTACCCAAAGTACGCGGTGGCCGTTCCGTCAAATTTACACAGGCAGCGCCGGCCACTCACGCAGCAATCTCCCATAACCGCTCATCGGATAGGCCAACTCAAGCTTGGAGAGCACGTACCAGAGCATCGCCGGATTGCTGGCGATGACGGTCATCCCGAGCTGGGTTTCGAGCTTTTCCAAAACCTTGATGGGATCGAGAACCGCTCCTTGAAAATAAATCGCGTCTACCGGGTCGGCGGGATTCAGACATTGCTTGGTCAACGCGAAGACTTCGTCGGGGGTCATGCGTTTGGGCACTCCGAGCTCCTCGAACGGGTGCGGGGCCACGGCTGAAACGCCCTTGCCTTCGAGATGGCGGCAAATCAAGTCATTCAATTTCTTATCGAAGGGCGTCAGCAAGAGAACCCGCTTCGCCGCATAGACGCTCAACGCCGCCACGCAGGCATGCAATGCCGTCGTGAAGGGGACGGACAGCGCAGCCTTGAGATCGTTAAAAAGTCCCGGGTTCAAAACTTCCGTAGGCGCCGCGGTTAGAATAACGCCGTCCCAACCGTTGTTCGCGACGAACTCTCTCACCCGCCGAACGATGGTCTCTTTCTGGTCCGCGATCTGGTAGAGCGATTCCCGGTAGAGATCCAATCCCTCGTGTTCCAATCTTACCTCGGCCGGAATCAGCGGCAGAAAGCTATTGTAGTGCGGCATCGAGCTGCTACCGCCGCTGACAAACCCTATCCGTGCTTTCACTGTTTCTGCCATGATAAATCTCCAGTGCACCCCAAGAGTCCTGAGCCAATTCGGCAACCGAAACCCGACACCTGAAACCAGGCTAGCTATTTCTTCGCCGCTTTATACTTATCGATAGCGGCTTTTAGATCCTCATACTCTTCACACTTGCCGAAGAACGGACAGGCCTTTTTCAGCGCCGCGAGTTGCTTCTCCGCGTTATCCGGTTGATTCAGATCGAGATACAATTCGCCCAGATACTCGTGGGCACTGCGATGGTTGGCGTCTATCTTTAGCGCTCTCTGGTAGTGCTCCATGGATTTATCAAAAGTTCCGACCTTGCGGTAGCTGTAGCCCAGCATATTTTGGGCATCGGCATTGTTGGGTTCTTCCTGCACCGCTTTGGTCAGATAACCTACCGCGGCTTTATAGTCTTTGGCCTCGATCGCTTTTCGGCCAGCCGCGATATTCGCACTCTCAGTGGACTTAGGCGCGGGCAAGTCCGCCAGCGCCAAGGTCGGAACCAGCGAAAAACTCACCAGTAACGCAAGGACACATAGTAGAGACTTCATAAGACAACCTCCCACTCATAAAGTTTTCACCTGGCCGGATTCTACTAGCCCTCCCGCGTGCTCCGCAAGACATCAACTGGGAAATTCACTCACCCGCTCTCCTTGTCTCCCCTTCTCCTTGTCCCCTACTCCTGTCTCCTTGTCTGTTTCTCTCTCTCTCTATCCTACCTCTTCCTCACCTCCCGCAAGATCGATAGATCGACCAGGCGTTCTGCAGGAACTTCCGCGGCGATGCCGGACTCCTGGCGAATTTTGTCGATGATGGATTTGAAGACTGCATCTTCGATATCGCCATCGGCATTCACAACTTGTTTGAGAATTCTGTAGGTGTCGGCCGCTATCTTCGGCTCTAAGCCGAAATCCTTTTGCAGATAGGGGACGACCTCGGCCTCGTTCTTCGTAATGATCTCCATGCTCCGCAGGGTGGCTCGAATCATCGCCCTTACCTGGTCGCGGTGATCCTGAATGTGCGACAGTCTTGCCACCAAGCCGCCCTGGAGATCGCGCACGTCGAAGGTGTTTCCCAAATCCACATAGCCTGCCAGGGTCGCCATGGAAGTGTAAGGCGGCGTGAGGATTACGGCATCCGCGGCTTTGCCCAGCAGGGCCGTGTAACTGTTGGCCGTCGTGTTGGTCGAAATGTAGGCAACCTTTTCGCTCCCCAATCTTTTCATCACCGTGATGGCGGCGTAGTGCGCCAACGATCCGATGCCACTGACCGCGATGTTTCTAATTTTTGCCGGCGCCATTCCCGGCTGACCGATCAGGCTGAAGCTTAACCGGGTCTGAATAAACAGGATCGTTCTGAGCGGGAGCCCTTTCATCGCCGCCCGAACCGAGAGTCCGCCCGCCGCAGAATAATCGACTTCCACAGCCTGCAGCGCCGTGACTCCGATGGGCGGCCGCATCACGATAATTTCCAGATCGATACCTTCTTTCTCATAGAGCCGCTGAGACTTACCGAAATAGTAAGGCACGAATGTCAACGACTTCGCCGGCACCGTGAGCCGAACTTTCTCCAACGGCTTCTTGCTCTCTTGTTGAGCCTGCACAAACGCTGGCGTTAGTAGAATCAAAAGAGCTACAGGCCCAACGATACTTTGCGACAAGAATTTCAATTTCATCCAAATACCTTTCGAAGAATTCGGAGATTTCACCGCGGAGGCGCGGAGCACGCGGAGTCGGAAACAATTCGAATTTCGAAATTCGAATTCCGAAATTTTACTCTGCGCCTTTGCACTACTAGGGTTGAGAGTTTTCGCAGCTTGCGCAAATTTTCCAGGCGGTCGATTATCACGAATGCGCCATTCGACGAAAGGCTTTCTCACCACGAAGGTCGCGAAGGACACGAAGACCGGATAACGGAGAGGACATCGAATCCGAAAGAAAAATGTTTTCTTCCTTCGTGCTCTTCGTGTGCTTCGTGGTGATATCCATTTTTCCTTTTGGGTTGTGGCTCTGCCGCGCTGGGTTCTCTGCGGTAAAATTCTTCTCTTCACGCCTTTGTCTTGTCTTACTCTACTTTTTTGCCGCTAGGCTTGCGCCGAATTTCTCGATAACTTTTTCCTTCAGCTCCGCGCTGGCGCCCGACACCGCGGGAAATTCCTTCATCCATTCATAGGGCCGGCAAGCGTCGATGATGCCGCGGGACTGAAAGCCGCGCTCGCTGGGCGGTATAATCGGATCGATAGGATTGCTCCAGCAGCGCCGCAAAATCTCGATGTCCTTCACCGGATCGGTTCTGGTGCACAGCGCCCAAAGCAGCTCGTTACTGTCCCAGATATCGATATCTTCGTCCACCACAACGACGTAGCGGGTCAACAGCGCAGCCGCGCGGCACTGCGACGCGATCAACGCCGCCTGCCGCGCGTGGCCGGGATAGCGCTGCTTGATCGCCACCACCACCAGCAGGCGCGTCTGATAGTAGGCGACTCCTCTTATGTCCGGCACCCCGGCTTTGTCCAGGTAATCCCATATATAGGCCGCGCGGATTAGATTGTTCTCCGCTCCCGGCGACGGACGATAAGGCGGCGCGCCGGTAATGATCGGATCGTTCCGGTACATGAGGCGCTTTACTTTCAGTACCGGTTCGGAACGGAGACCACCAGCGTAGTAGCCGGTGAACTCGCCGAAGGGCCCTTCGGGAATCTTCGTCCCGGGGATGACCTCGCCTTCCACCGCCACTTCGGAGTAGGCCGGAATCGGCAGCCGTGTATGCTCCCCTAGAATTACTTCGAAGGGCTCGCCGCGAATCCCGCCGGCATAGTCGTATTCCGACTCCCCCGGCGGTACATCCATCTGGCCGAAGTACCAAAGCAGAGGATCGGGACCGAAACTGATCGCCACCGGAAATGGTTTGCCTTGATCGAAATATTTCTGCCGGTGAATGTTGCCGTGGTGTCCAGGCGAAATGTAGAGCGCCAACGTGTCGCGGTCGTGCACCATCACGCGATAGCAACCCAAGTTCACCCAGCCTTCTTCGGGATCGCGGGTGATGGTGACATCAAGAGTGCCGATATAGCGCCCGCCGTCGCCTTCGTGCCAGAAGGGAACCGGCAGAGATAGCAAATCGATCTCCTTTCCTTCGAACACGTTTTCCATCATCGGACCCGACGTCACGACTCGGGGCGGCAAAAAATTAGGATGGTTGAGCCGCTTTTTCCACGCGTCGATGAATTCGTCGCGGCTATAATCCAGCGGCAGATGGTTGGTAAGGCACTGCCGCTTGAGGGTCGGATTGTGAATACCCGTCAAGACGCGCCGGCCTGCCGGGTAGTCCTTGATCTTGTCGAAGAGCACCGCCGGCGGTGTTTCCGAGCGCGCCGCGACTTCGGCCACCGCGCCGATTTCTTGATTCCAGTCGGCGCCCTCCACCACTCTGAGCTCGCCGAACGATTCCACACTGTCGACCCAACCGCGCAAATCACGATAGAGCATGCTTCCTCCAAGAACGCGCATCAGCGCCATCCTACCCGGCGCTGCCAAATTTGCGCCGATCTTAAACCGAGCCGGGCCTCGCTACAACCATTCATTTCACGCTTTCCAGAGCCATCAAGACTGGTATATATTGCACTCACAAAATCGTCCTCTATACGTTGACCTGGCAAATGAACAAGAGGGGGCTTCTTATGTCGCTTCGTTATCTGCGTTACCTAACTTTGGCCATGGCGGTCTTCGCCCTATCCTGCGGCACCGATAGCCGCAACATTTCAACGCCGGAGCGCGGCGCGAGCGAAACCGGGCCGGCGGAGAACCTGGTGTTGGCTCAGCCCTACGCCACGCCTTCAGCACAGAACCGTTCTAAAGGCATCGGCTGGCCCCCAGGGCGGCTTCCCACCGCGCCCTCCGGTTTCACCGTGAGCCTGTTCGCGGAAAAGCTGGACAACCCGCGCTGGACCTACCAGCTACCAAACGGCGATGTGTTAGCGGTGGAATCCATCCGCGAGTCGCCCAATCGACCGGAGGAAAAATCAGCCAACCGCATCACGCTTTTTCGCGATACCAACAAAGACGGCCGTCCCGACCAACGCGAGACCTTTCTTACCGGCCTCAATATGCCTTTTGGCATGCTGCTGCTCGGGGATTGGTTCTACGTCGGTAATACCAATGGGCTCGTCCGCTATCCCTACCGGTCCGGCCAGACACGCATCGAAGCCAAGGGCGAAAGTATTTTGCCTTTGCCCGCGGGCGGTCATTTCACACGCAACATTATCGCTGATCCGTCCGGCAAGAAACTCTATATCGCCGTCGGTTCCACCGGAAATATAGATGAAGACAAGCGAGACTCCAATGACCCTCGGCGTGCGGCGATTCTTGAAGTAAACCCCAACGGCAGCGGCATGCGCGTGTTTGCCGGCGGGCTGCGCAACCCTGTCGGCATGGACTGGGAACCAAGAAACAATGCTCTGTGGACCGTGGTCAACGAGCGCGACGGCCTCGGCGACGAGTTGGTACCCGATTATCTCACCAGCGTGCGCGACGGCGCCTTTTACGGTTGGCCCTATTCGTACTTCGGCCAGAACGAAGATCCGCGGAAAAAAGGCGAGCGTCCCGACCTGGTCAAGAAAGCGATCAAGCCCGACTACGCCGTGGGCTCTCACGTTGCGGCACTGGGGCTGGCTTTCTATCGCGGCAAAGCCTTTCCGAGCCGGTATCACGGTGGTGCTTTCATCGGCATGCACGGCTCGTGGAACCGCTCGAACTTCGTCGGGTACAAGGTCGCCTTTGTCCGCTTCGACAACGGTAAGCCCGCCGGGCCTCTCGAAGACTTCCTCACCGGATTTATCGCCGACGAAAAGACTTCCGACGTCTACGGGCGCCCGGTTGGAGTAACGGTATTGGCAGACGGCTCGTTGCTGGTCGCCGATGACTGGGGCGGAAAAATCTGGCGCGTCAGCGCGAGCCGTTGATCAACCAACGCAGTCTTTTTTGCGGTCTTGACGTCTTGGCGCGATGCCTGGGAATCGTGAGGCGTAAGGCGCGCCTAACTCCTTCACGTCATTCCCGTGGCAGCGGGAATCCAGATTTGTTTTGAGGGAACCACCTATGGCTACACCACAAAAAACGCACATCGGGATCTTATCGCCCGCAACCGCCGATCGTCCACACTTCAAAAGCCTGGAGCAGATGCTGCCGCCGGAAGTAGCCGTCACCAACGAAGGGTTGGGCTTGCTGCAAAATTCCTATAGTGACCTGGAAGGGAAAACGCACGAGATCGCCGCCCGCGCCGCAGACTTCGTGAGGCGAAACCAGGTCCAGGGACTTCTCGTTACCGGCGGCTTCGTCACGCTTTTCAATCCCGGCCTAGAAGCCACAGTCGCCGCGGCGGTGCAAATTCCAGTAACCAGCGCAGTACCGTCGGTGACAGCAGCGCTCAAAACACTATCGGCGACGAGAGTCATGCTGGTCACGCCTTTCACCGCCGATATGAACGCCCACATCGAAAAGCATCTGACCCATCTCGGCTTCAGCGTCTTCCCTGGCCCGCCCTACGACAAGACCCGCAAACCCGGAGCCGGCGTCGAGATCAGCCCCGACGAGCTTTTCCAAAGAGTCGAAGCAAGCTACCGGCAGAATCCGACAACCCAAGCCATCTATTTCCAGGGCGCCACCCTCGATCCCCTGCCGATCATCCAAAGGCTAGAGGATAACCTCGGTGTCCCGGTGGTCTCCAGCAACACCGCAATGATCTGGAACATC
>DAIRFP010000268.1:0-6516 GCA_036794995.1 Thermodesulfobacteriota bacterium
TGGTGATGGGGATCGCGCCGGTGGTGACCATGGGTCGTCCCGCCAGCTTGCACTGTTCTTCGAGGTACTTGACCATCTTGTTAAAGGTAGCTGTCGGAATCCGTCCCGGCATCCAGCCGTCGCAGTAATCCGCCGCCCGGCGACAGGAAGCGGGTGTGCCACCGCCGTACCAAATCGGAATCTTTTTGCTCGGCGTCGGTTTGAGCTCGACGTCTTTGAAATCGTAATAGTCGTCTTTGTAGGTGATCTTTTCACCGGCCCAGAATCGGCGGCAGAGCTCGGCGTTGACTTTCGCGATGTTGGCGCGATCTTGTAGGGTGGTTTTTTTATAACCCGCCGCTTCGAATTCATGGGGAAAGGTCCCGAGGCCAAGACCCATAATGATATTGCTGTCGCACAACGTGCTGAGGCCCGCCATGGCTTGCGCCAGATGAATCGGATGGCGGTGCGAGATCATCGTGCCGGTGCCGAGAGTCAGTTTTTTGCAGATCGGGGCGATGGCCGCGAGGATCAATAACCCCTCGATGTGGGTATTATCCTCGCCTTCCATTCCGTGAGGTTCGAAAACCAGATGGTCCCTGACCCATACCGAGTCAAAACCATAGGCTTCCGCTTTTTTCGATCCTTCGATGCATCTTTCCGCCGAGCCATACTCACAAAAGTGGGGTAGCAGTAATCCAAATTTAAGCTTTGTTGCCATGGGATAAACTCCTTTCTTGAAAATACAACACGACTATGGCCTATGTCCTTCCAACAATCTATCGAGATCGGTTAACGCTTTGATCGAGTCGGCCTTCTTCGCCCAACTGACCGCGATCGCCAGGGCATTTACCAGCGAAAAGGCCGGCGTCAGCGAATTGACCGTGGTATGGAGACCGCGTTTGGCGTAGAGGCAGACATCCGCGGCTTTGGCTATGGCGGAACTGGGAAAGTCGGTGATTCCTAAAATCGGCGCGCCCACCTTTTTCGCATGCTGCAGCGCTGCCTGTACTTCCCGCGGTACCTGGAGGAAATCGATGGCGATCAGCACGTCCGCCGGGTCCATGAATGCGAGTTGCTCCAAGAGCGAAGTTCCGCCGGTTAGAAAGATCCAACGGGCGTCCTTTTTCACCCGCACGAGCCGAAAGTGCAGCAGATAGGCCAGAGCCATCGACGCATTGAGACCGATGATAAAAACCTTCTGCGCGCGCCAGATGATCTCCACCGCCTTATGGAAATCCGGAAACGACGCGGCCTGCAAGGTCTCCTGCAGCAATTGGATATCCCGCTTGATGAGCTTGGCGAAGATGTTTTCGTCGTCTCCCAGTTCGGCGAAGGTCTCCTCCATGCGGGCGGCGGCGCGCAGCTTGCCGCGCATCTCTTTCTGAATCTCCCGCTTGAACTCGGGAAAACCTTTGTAACCCATGCTCTTGGCAAATCGAACCACCGTGGACTTGCTGACCCCCACGGCCTGAGCGAGATCGCGCACATTAGAAAGCAGCAGAGCCGAGCTGTCGTTTTGCAGATAGTGGCCGAGCCGCTTCTGTGCGCCGTTCAATGAATCGGTCTTGGCGAAAATCTGTTTAATGGCAGGCATGAAACTTTTGTCTCAATTATCGCAGCGAAACTTTCTTGTCAAGACAGTTGACAGGTTTTTTCACCCGCGATAATTTGTTTTAAGCCTCTGGGAAATAATGAAGTTAACAAATGCATTGTCTTCACTCCGCTACAATGCGTCCATCAGAATGACTGGATAAACAATTGGAAAATTCGTCATGCCCGCGATGGCATCCAGGTGACGAACAGCGCGTCCGTCATACCGTTGGAAAACGGTATCCAGGTTAAGGGGGGGTGGGGGTGGACCCCGGTTTTTCTCCAGGTGACGACAATGCGGGAATGACGGAGCGGAGTCGACAGGTTCCAATTTTTAACCCGGCCTGAGCATCAACGCTTATGGGGAGGTTACATGGCGGGACCAACAAAAGAATTCGAAGTCCATCCTTATGTCCAGTTCATGATGGACAAATACAGCCCTTACAAGCGGTGGATCGAGTCCGAAGGCGTGCCGATCATCGGCGGCGCTTTCGTGCGGGATGTGCGCACGGAGCAGCTCGAATATTGGCAGCGCAAGGATTGCAAGGGAGCCATCTGCACTTTTTCCGATCAGATGGTGGCCGACGCCTATATCGCCGAGATCGATCCGGGCAAGAGCACTAGACCGCAACGCCAGCTCTACGAAGAGATCATCACCGTGGCCGCCGGCCGCGGTGCCACGACCATCTGGTATGAGGGCACGGCCAAGAGAACTTTTGAGTGGGAAAGGGGCAGTACCTTCGCGATTCCATTAAACGCCTGGCACCAACACTTCAACGCCAGCGGCACGGAGCCTTGCCGTTACTTTGCGCTTACCAGTCAACCGGTTGCCTTTGAGCTTTTTCGCGACCCGGAGTTCATTTACAACACGAACTATATTTTCAAAGACCGCTTCGATCCCGGCGATGCGGAATTTTTCTCCAAAGAGGGAAAATATTTCACCGAATATTACGGCGGCATTTTGCACTCGAACTTCATCCCCGATATCCGGAAGATCAACCTGGTGCCGCGGGAAAAGCGGGGCAAGGGAACGCGCAATATGTATATCCACATGTCCGGCAGCGCCATGCTTGCTCACGTCTCCCAATTCCCGGTGGGCCGGTACAAGAAAGCCCACCGCCATGGTCCCGGGGCTCATGTTTTTCTACTCGACTCCACCGGCTATACTTTAATGTGGAATGAAGGGGAAAAACCGGAACGTTACGACTGGCACGAGGGCACCTGCATCTCGCCGCCGGCGGGTGCGTGGCACCAGCACTACAACACCGGCAATCAGCCCTGTAAGTTCGTCGCCCTCCACGCCAATACCGCGGTGCAGAAGGAAGAAAAGGGCATCGAACAGATCGAGTTCGAAGACGAAGACGATTCGATGCGGAGAATGTACGAAGCAGAGTGCGCCAAGAACGGCGTCAGAGTGGATATGGGATAATCTCTATTTAGATTCGATTCTCGGAGCGAGAATCCCAGAAGCGACTCAACGAAGGTTTATCGAACTGTTTACTCCCGAACATCACGTAGGTTTAGCTTCGCTCTGGCGGGTGACATACTGACAGTTAATTATTTCCGGAGGAACCTATAATCGGCAATTTAGAATCTAAAGTCCCCTCACAATTGCCTGTTGCCTTGTGCCTATTGGCTACTTGATTACTTTATCAGCCCGCGCCAGCACATTCGGCGGGATCGTGAGACCGATCTGTTTGGCGGCCTTCAGATTGATCACTAGGTCGAAATCTTTCGGTGCCTCCACGGGCAGGTCCGCAGGCATTCTGCCCTTCAGAATCTTGTCCACGTAAGTGGCGATCTGTTGGAACTGGACGTTGCGGTCGAGTCCGTACGATATGAGGCCACCGGCTTCCACCCAGTTGCTCGCCTGGTAGATCGCGGGCAGACGGTTCTTTGCCACCAACTCCACGAGCAGCTTGCGATGAGCGGAAGGAGCAAACACCGGGATGCGCACCAGCAGACCGTTAGCTCGTTCTTTGGCTGCGACTCGAAAGATGCCTTCGTAATCCTCGGGTCCGCGAACGGGAAATCGTATCAACTGAACTTTCAACGCGCGCGCGGAGGGCTCCGTTTCCTTGATAAACAGATCTTCCGTTTGCCTGCCCGCCGGTGCCGGGATAACTACGCGCGAGAGACGAGGAACGATTTCACTAAGTAGCTCCAAAAGTTTTCCTCCCAATTCTCCGGTAACCGATGTCAGTCCCGTCACGTTCCCGCCAGGCCGAGCTAAGCTGGCGATGAGTCCGGTCCCTATTGGATCGGTGCTGCTTGTCATGACGATTGGGATCGTGCTGGTGGCTTTTTTAGCGGCTAAGCTCGCGTTCGAGCCTTCCGCGACAATGACGTCCACCTTCAGACGGACCAGATCGGCTACGAGAGCCGGTTGCTCAGATCCTTTGCCCCCAGTCGCCCGGTACTCGAAAGCGATATTTTTTCCCTCGAAATAACCGAGGTTGCGCAATGCTTGTACGAACCCTGGGGGAGGAGACGACCCGGGTTCAGAAGCCACATAACCTATCCGAGGAACTTTCGCCGGCTGCTGCGCCTCTGCGGACAGGCACAGCGCAAAGAGCATAGCGCCAACGGTAGGAACCGTGATTCTTTTCTTCATGTCTTTTCCTAGATCTCCTTCGACTTGTCACTCGACACTTGACACTCGCCCCCTTCTCACTTGATCACCCTGTCCGCTCGCGCCAGCACATTCGGCGGAATCGTCAGGTCGATCTGCTTTGCGGTTTTGAGATTAATCACAAACTGGAACTTAGTTAGCTGTGCAAAGTCAGGCAATGACCCCAATCAGTTTTCCCTCAATCTGCCAAAGCTCGAATCAACTTTTCTGCGGTGGGCTTGCCGCGCGGAAACGGGGCGACAATGACGCGGGTACAGCCGGCGGCGAAATATTGGTCGATGGTTTTACGAATGGCCTTGCCGTCGCCCGCAGCCACGAATGTCGTGGCTAGCCCTTCACTGACTTTTTCTTGAGCCCTCGCTACTTCACCTCGCGCTACCAAGGTTTTTAGCGTGAGCAATTCGTCGCGAAACTCCGGCGATTGGGTGCCGATCATGCGGTCAGGGTTGCTGCGAAACCGTTGCATGAAAGTCGCGCGCGCATGGCCCAGCGCTTCTGCGCGATTATCCGAGACGCAGCAGGTAGCGATGGCGGTCAGTTCCAAGTTGTCGGGATTTCGCCCCGCTTTGCGTGCGGCGTCGCGGAACTGCTGGGTGGAGTAGTTGGCAATATAATAGGGAGAAACCACATTGGTCAGCAGACCGTCGCCGACTTCACCCGCCAGCGCCACCATGCGCGGCTGCGTGGCGCCGACGAAAATAGGCAAGTTCGCGCGCGTATTCTTGATGCCGAGCTTGCTATTGACGCCGCTGAAGAAACGGCCGTCATGGGTAAACTTCTCACCGCTCAGCGCCTTGCGGATAAATTGAACATATTCCCGGCACCGAGCGAGGGGCGCTTCAAGCGGAATCCCATGGGCTAAATCGTTCCATGGATGATGGCCGACGCTTAAGCCCAGGCGTGCCCGGCCGGCGGAGATCTCGTCGATAGTCGCGGCACCCATGGCGAGCTGAAATGCAGAGCGCGTGTAAACGTTGACGATCGCCGTGCCGATGCCAATGGACTTGGTCGCCATAGCGATGGCAGAAAGCATGGCCATGGAGTCTCTGCCGATATCTTCGTTGAGCCATACGCTTTCGAAGCCGGCCTGCTCGGCTTTGCGTGCGAGATCCAGAACATCCTGCGCCGAAAGCTCGCTGTCCATGCCGTCGTCTTTGAAATCGATACCGATCCGTTGATTCAAATTCATCAATCACTCCCGAGACTCAAGAGAATGAAAGGAAAACAGGCTGTCTGGTTTCACTTGATCACCCGATCCGCCCGGAATAACACCGACTGTGGGATCGTCAGGTGGAGCGCTTTCGCCGTCTTCAGATTGATGACGAACTCGAACTTCGTCGGCTGTTCGACGGGTAGGTCGGCGGGCTTAGTGCCTTTCAAAATCTTGTCCACGTAAGCAGCTGCACGCCGAAAACTTTCCGCCTCGCTGGCTGAATAGGACATAAGGCCACCGTCCTCTACGGATTGGCTTCCTTCGAACATTGAAGGCAATCGATTTTTGATCGCAAGCCCCGCAATCTGTCGTTGGTGAGATAGGAGGACGCCGGTCCTAAGTGCAATGAGCGCGCTAACCCGTTTCTTAATCGCCTCTCGAAACGCCGGCTCGAAATCAGGGTTCGAACCTCTGACCTCTAACGGTTGAATCTGTATCTTTAGCAGGGCCGCCGCAGTCTCATAATCCTTCACATCCGTTACGTGCGCGTTTCAAAGAACCCCGACGCGCGATATCCGCGGTAAAGCCTCTTTAAGCAATTCCAACCGCTTTCCACTCAATTCTCGGGTGAGCCTGGTAATCCCCGTGACGTTTCCGCCAGGGCGCGCCAAGCTATCGATTAGGCCGGTGGCGACGGGATCCGTCGTGGTCACCATAACGATGGGAATCGTCTTGGTCGTCTCTTTTGCTGTCCGGATGGCTAACGGAGATATGGCGACGAGTACATCGACCTTGAGTCCTACGAGTTCGGCGACAACAGTTGGGACACGGTTCAGCATTCCCTCCAGGTAGCGAAACTCGATGACGATGTTTTTCCCCTCGATATAGCCGAGATCGCGCAACCCTTGCTGGAAGGCTCCGCGGTTCGTCCCGGCGGCATCCGGACCGGCCGACGCGATGTATCCTATCCGGGGAACTTTCTCCGGCTGCTGCGCCTCGGCGAACCAACAAAGCGCCAAGAGCATAGCGCCCAGAGCCAACCCAAAAATTCCTTTTTTCATCTTTCTCCCTTTACGCCTGCCAGCTCGCTTCTTTTCCTCGCCTCCACTCGCCTTACTTTCAGTGCTCGCTGCGTCCCGATGACGTCTCGCGCATTCCA
>DAIRFP010000269.1:0-6478 GCA_036794995.1 Thermodesulfobacteriota bacterium
GATCCGTCCTTCGGCGGAAATCCCGGCGAGACCGGAACTGGACCCCGGCCTTCGCCGGGGTGACGCTGGACTGGTTCGTTGGGTGATTAACAGCGGACGATGGACGTTACTAGGCCCGTCATTCCGGCGCAGGGAATCCAGGGTTCTAGGATATTGCGATACGGTTGGACAGACTGGACCCACGATTAAAACATTCGGGGGTGACGCCTTTGGGATAAATTCTCATCGCTATATGTTCTGATACCCGTCAGCTTGCTGCGGGGTAGTTCAATTCAAGTGCCCGGGCAGCTTGTTCGATGTTCCAATGCCCCCTGTATCTTTGCTTGACTAGGGCAAGCGCCTATGGGGTAGGAACCGTTGCCGACCCGCCGCTTAAGATGGTAAACATAAGCCTAATCTAAGATCGAAAATTCGGGACAATTAAAATGTTGACACAAGAAGAAAACGATCTGTTGACCCGCACGGCCCCCGGCACGCCTGGAGGAGCCTTGCTGCGGCAATATTGGCAGCCGGTTGCTTTATCCGAAGAGTTGCCGGAGAACGGAGCGCCTCTGCCGGTGCGGATCTTGAGCGAGGATCTGGTCCTTTTTCGCGACGATCGAGGCCGCCCGGGTCTGCTGGGGCTGCATTGTTCTCATCGCCGGGCCGATCTGAGTTACGGCCGAGTCGAAAACGGCGGACTCCGCTGTCTCTATCATGGCTGGCTTTATGACGTCCACGGCAACTGCCTCGAGCAGCCCTGCGAGCCGCCCGGGAAGCGGTTTTGCGAGAAAGTCCATCACCTGGCCTATCCATGCCAGGAGCGATCCGGGATTATTTTTGCCTACATGGGACCGGGCGAACCGCCGCTTTTCCCCGCTTACGAACCGTTTCTTGCGCCACCGGGCCACGTGCTCGTGACCAAAATTTTTCACGAGTGCAATTACTTCCAAGCCAACGAAGGCAATCTCGATCCGAGCCACGTGTCCTATCTGCATCGCCAGGCGAATGTGCCGGAAAATTTAAAGCGACCCGTCCAGGGGAGCGACGGTAAACTCCCGCTCGCGCTTTACGAAGCCGACATGGCGCCGGAGATCGGTGCCGAAGAGACCGATTACGGCGTGCGGATCTTTTCCACACGCCGAACCGAAAACGACCGCACGTTCTTTCGCGTGACGAATTTCATCATACCCAACAAAGCGACGATTCCCGGGCCCATGTCAGGCGACGGCTACAATCTTTACTGGCATGTGCCCATCGACGACACGCACCATTGGCGCTACGACATTGTCTTTCGCCGCAGCGCGCCGATGGAAGAAAAGGATATTGCAAGAAACCAGGAAATCCTCGACGAGCTGGGACCGGACTACCATCCCATGCGCAACAAGTCGAATCGCTACCTGCAGGACCGCGAGTCCATGAAGACGTGGAGCTTTTCCGGCATGGGACGTATCTTCAACGTGCAGGACACCGCCATCGTCGAGGGCAGCGGGCCAATCGTCGACCGCACGAAAGAGTTCCTGGGGCCCAGTGACAAGGCCCTTATCGCCGCCCGCCGCATGGTTTTGAGAGCGATTCGCGAAGTTGCCGCCGGCGGCGTGCCGCCCCATGTTGTCCGTACCATGGAAGCAAACCGCTTTCCGCATCTGATGGTGGTTTCGGAAGTGATCTCAAACGGTATGGACTGGCAGAGCCATTGGAAAAACAAACTCGCCGCGTTACGCTGATGCATTGGAACTGCATCGGAACCAAAAGCTGCGTCCCTGGGCTTAGGGCTTCCAACCTTCGGCTTTGAGCTCGGCATGAATTTTCCGCGCTAGGGAAAAATCAAAATACTTTCCCGCCGGCCCTGCCTCCCGGCGGCCCCCGCGCTCCAGGAGCGGGGTGAGAACTTTCTTCTGCAACTCGTCATTCAAGATTCCCTCTGGAGTGATGGCCGGCCGAACGAGATCGTATATTTTAACCGCCAACGGCTCCTGAATCTTCAGGTTACTCGCCAAAGTCGACGCGGAGCCGCTTCGGTTGCTTGAATAATAAATCAGCCCTTTAATCGTCCCACGAAGAAACTTCTCCGCCAGAGCCGGATCGGATTGAAGGACGGCATCGCGGGTTACGATGGCGCCCTGGAGTTGTATGATATCCGAGGAGATAAAGGAGACGAGCTCTCGAAAACCGGCTTCCGCGGCGGCAAGGTTGTGGGGAAATGTCATCATTGCCGCGTCCACGGTGCCATTGGCCAGCGCACCCAAGCGCGTTGCCGTCGTACCGATGGCCAGAATCGCTACCTCGCGATTCTCATCCATGCCGGATTTCTTAAAAAGCTCGCGCAGCGCCGAATCCCCTGCCGCGCCAAGGCTTGAGACCGCCACTTTCTTGGCGCTCAAGTCTTTGACACTACGAATCTCCGGTCTGGCATAGAGCCAAAACATCGGTTTGTGAAAGGTGCTCAGCACCACTTTGAGGGGAGCCCCTTGTAGCGCGGCCTGGAGCCCAGCCGTGGGCACGGTGGTAAACTCGACATTGCCGGCAATCAACGCTTGATTGGCCACCGCTCCGCGCATGAGTATCAGGTCTACTTCCAAGCCTTCCGTCCGGTAAAAGCCCTTATCCTTTGCAAGAAAGAGGGCGCTTTGTGTGACATCAAGAACGGGAACACCGACGGTTACCTTTCTCGCCTCCGCCACGGTAGCGCAGCTGAGAACGATCAGCAGGAATACGAGAATAGACTTCACTTAGTTCGTCCTTATCCGAGCAGCCAAAAAGGTTGCAGGAAGTTTGGTCATGGAAGGTCGCCGCGAATCGACAGTTTTTGTTTCACGCAAATCATACAGAGACGTTGCCGGCAGTCAAGACCGGTTTTCACACGCATTCCGCTTGCGTACCGAGAGCCCTCGGAATTATGATCCGAACGGAACTTAGACGTTAGCCTGCGAGCAAGGAGAATTTATGATTATTGACGCCGACGGCCACACGCAAATTCCCCAGAAAGTTTTTGACGACTACTTGGACAAAGAATTCTATCGGAACCGTCCGCGCTTCGTTACGTTCGACGACGGACGCGGATTCTATTTGATCGAAGGGCGCCTCATCACCAAACCGTTCGGCTGGGGCCCGGGCACGCCGGGCAGCATCGCCAATTCGACTCCGACACTCTCGGTCAAAGATCTCGACCTCAGCAATGTCCCCGGCCGCCTGGCGGATCTCGATCTCGAGGGCATCGACCTTCAGGTCATTTACCCGAATGTGTTGATGTCGATCAATAGTCTGGAGCACGCCGGGCTCGCCGCCGCGATCGCGCGCGCGTACAACACCTGGATCTCCGAGCGCTGCGCGCAAGGCGGCGGTCGTTTGCGCTTCGCCGCGATTGTCGCTCTGCAAGATCCTAAAAGCGCCGCGGATGAATTGAAACACGCGGTTAAATCTCTCGGCGCCGTCGGCGTCATGGTTCCCGGGACCATCGGCACGCGCACCCTCGATCATCCTGATCTTTACCCGTTTTGGGAAACCGTCGAACAACTCGATGTCGGCGTCGGAGTGCACACCGTCACGGGAATGTACCCGACGGTCGGCCAGGAATTATTCGATCATTTCTGGGGCGCCAAAGCGGTGTCCATGCCACTCACGTTAACGACTGCAATGGTTTCTCTCGTCGGCGGCGGCGTCGTTGATCTTTTTCCAAAAATTCGCTTCGGTCTCCTCGAAACCGGCTGCGGCTGGCTGCCCTATTGGGTTGAAAGAATGGACGAGATGCACGAGCGCGGTGAAAAGAACCCGCGCATGTACGATGGCATATTGGACCGCAAGAGACCGAAGAGCCGCATCAAACCGAGCGAACTTTTCGCCCTAGGACGCATGATAGTATCCTGCGAACCGGGAGAAATCATGTTGCCCGCGGTGATCAATACCGTCGGGGACAAATGCATCATGTACGCTTCCGACTATCCCCACGGCGACAGTAAATGGCCGGAAACCGTCTCGCGCATACGATCGGCCGGACTTTCCGCCGAAGCTCAGGAGCGGATCCTGGGCGCCAATGCGGCGCGTTTGTATAACATTCAGCCGATGTTAGGTTGAAGGGTCAGGTGACCAACGGTGCAACATCCCTTCACCCCGCCAGCCTCGCTCTGGCAGCGTCGGAAATCGCTACCACCGCCGGATGTTTCAGTTTTCGATCAAGAGAAACTGCATAAAATCGTTCTGTTACACCGTCTAATTGACCCACGACTTTAACCCTGTACTGCCGCTGTACCTCGTCGCCAATCAACGAGTGAGCAACAAAGAGCCCTAATCCCCGCTGGCCAAAGACCTTCAGCAGGGCGCTGTCTTCAAACTCCGCAACGATTGCCGGTCTGATGTTCTGCGATTCGAACCACTGGTCTAACAACCGGCGTGCCGTGGTGTTAGAGGTGGGCAGCAAGAAGGGAGCCCCGTCGAGTGATCGCGGAAACCCGGCGCGGTATTTGGCAGCCAAGCCGGTGGCACCAAACAATATCACGCCGCACTCTCCGAGCAGATGGTTGAAAGCCCTCACGTTAACCGCCGGATCTATGGGCGCGTCGCTTAACATGACGTCGATATCATGCACAGCTAACGCAGCCAAAAGTTCGCTATTCGTACCCTCCCGGCAAATAATTCTGTGTGGCTCTTTCAATTTGAGAGCCGGCTCGATCAGTTGATAGGCAAGCAATTTCGGCATGACGTCCGTCACCCCGACGGTCACGCGAGCCATTCTACCCGCCGGACGGCCTTTGAGAGCTCCCATCAACTCCTGTCCGAGAGAAAAAATCTCTTCGGCATAACGAAAGACCACTTTTCCTGTATCCGTAAGGACTAGATGTCTTCCGCTCTTACGGAAAAGCTTTTCGCCCAGAGCCTGCTCCAAAGATTTGAGTTGCGCGCTCACCGTGGCTTGCGTCAACCGCAGTTCAGCGCTAGCGCGGGAAACGCTGCCGATTCGCGCGACAGTCCAAAAATAAAGCAAATGATGATAATTGAGCCATTCCATAGCAACCCATCATAGTTCGATTATTTCTATGAATCAATCAGATATTATGAGTTTGTCTAAGTGATCTTTTAGACTTATGTTGACTTCGCCATTGATCTTTCCCTAAGAAAGGGAAAACTATAGCTATGACTGCCAGCGCATTTGCGATCCAAGACACCGGGAAGCTGTTCGAGCCTGACACGATCTCGCCGGCCCAGTTCTACGCGACGTTCAAGCCCAACCAATACCGCGAGCCCGAACGAAGGCTCATGGTGGCGATTCTTGAAGACGCGGTTTCGTGCCTGTCGATGAATCCACAGCGATGCAATGTGCGGCAGCGCAAGCAATATACAGAAGCGGCCCAGTGGGTATCCGCAGAAGAAGAAAGCGAGTGGATCTTTTCATTTAGAAATATCTGTGAGGTCCTGGGAATAGACCCGAGCTATCTCCGACGAGGCTTGAGCCGGCGGGCCGTCGCCAGCAGGGCGGTGTCGCCGGCCAAGCGCCGACCGGCAAAGTTTGTTGCCCCCGAGCAGCGCAAGAAGCTCAGGCTCAGAACCGGTTCTTGAGGGTCGTGAGTCCGGAGTGGGATCAGTTTCCCTTACCGCCCACCAATTTCACTCGATTCGGAGCGATTTCATCAAGTTCAAGAGGTGCGTCTTGTGCAGGCCGAGTATTCTCGCGGCGGCGGCTCTATTGCCCCGGGTGGTCGCCAGAGTCCGCCTGATGACATCCGCTCGGGCAGCGTCTACGGCTGCGCGATAGGACAAATCCTCAGAGGTTCTTTCCGCTTCCGAGTAAACGATACGTGGCGGCAGATCGTCGAGGGTGACCTCGGGGCCCTGGCCTAAGACGACGGCGCGCTCGACCACGTTCGCCAATTCGCGGACGTTGCCCGGCCATTCATGAGCTACAAGTTTTGCCTCCGCATCGGCTTCAATCCCGGTAAAGTTCTTCTTCGTTTCCAAGGCAAACCGCTGCAAAAAATATTTAGCGAGAACGGTTATATCTTGTCTTCGTTCTCTTAATGGCGGCAGCGAGATGGGAATCACGTTAAGGCGGTAGTAGAGGTCCTCACGGAATCGTCCTGCTTTGATGGCGCTCGATAGGGTGCGGTTGGTAGCTGCGATCACCCGGACATCCACGTGAATCGGCTGGGTGCCGCCGACGCGCTCAAACTCCCGCTCTTGAAGAAATCGTAACAGCTTAGTTTGAAGTTCCGCCGAGATGTCTCCGACCTCGTCGAGAAAAACCGTGCCGCCATGGGCTAGTTCCATCTTGCCCTTCTTGAGCTGATGCGCGCCAGTGAAAGCCCCTTTTTCGTGACCGAAAAGCTCGCTTTCGAGGAGTTCCTTCCCCAGACCTACGCAATTGATGGCGATAAAGGGTTGGCCACGTCTGTCGCTCCATTGATGAATCGCCCGGGCAAACACCTCTTTTCCCGTCCCGCTTTCACCGAGGAGCAAAACCGTCGATCTGCTGGCGGCAGCCTTTTTAGCCGTCTCGATCGCTTCT
>DAIRFP010000270.1:0-3636 GCA_036794995.1 Thermodesulfobacteriota bacterium
GGGGGATGGACCCCGGTTTTCACCGGGGTGACGATAACGCGGGAATGACGGAGTGGGGATAAAGGCGACTTCCAGTCGACAAATTCAGAACCCCTCGGCTTGGAGCCGAGGGATAGTTCATTGACGGCTCATCACTTTTTGCTCACTATTCCACTGCCGGCCGGCGCAATGTCCAATGCCTCAGCGAGGCGGACGAGTTCAGCGACTGACTGCAATCCGAGTTTGGCCATGATGTTGCCTCGGTGAGCCTTGATGGTGCGCTCGGTGGTTCCCAGGTCGTAGGCGATTTGTTTGCTTAGCTGGCCGCTGATCACGTGCGCCAGCACCTCACGCTCGCGGGGCGTCAGTAGGTCGAAGCGAGCGCGCAAATCGCGCAGCCGCGCGCGTTGTTCGCGCGCCTGGGCATCGCGGGCTAGCGCGCGCTTCACCGCGTCGAGCAGTTCTTCCTTTGGCGCGCGCTTGGTCAGAAAATCCTCCGCGCCCTGCCGCATCGCACGCACCGAGGTAGGGATGTCGCCGTGGCCGGTAAGAAAAATCACCGGCATCGGACTGTCCGCTTTGATCAAAGCATCCTGCAAATCCAGCCCGCTCAGGCCCGGCATTTTCAAGTCCGCGACCACGCAGCCGTGCGCGTCAGGCGTGAGATGTTCGAGAAATTCCGCGGCGGAAGGAAACGTCTTCACATCGAAGCGCGCCGCGCGCAGGAAACGGGACGTGGCGGTCAAAAAGGACTCATCGTCATCGACGACGAAGATGGTGGGGAGGGGCGGGGGCATGGGGTTTCAGGTGTCGGGTTTCAGTGTTCAGGTTTCAGTCAAGTCCAGGTTTCAGGTTCAGAAGTTTTTCCGACGCCTGAAACCTGACACCGAAACCTGAAACCTGATCTGTGGGAATAGGCCAGCCAGCATCAACGAGTTCGTTGTTTTCGCTGTAGGTTTCCGGGTGTTCTTCCACAGCCCATCGCCGCTCTCCTTGCGGAAGCTTCCGCTCCAGTGTTTTCTCCAACCCGTTTAGCATCCGGATGCATTCTTTGTACTTCGCGCGAAAGGACTCGTAGACTTCTGGTGTGATGTATCCCTTTTTCTTCGCCATGAACAGATGATGTATCGTCTCCGCGGCCTCGCCCCCGACTCCGATTCACTCCCTCAATCTTGTTACGGACATGACGGTCGTCGTTTTTCTCAGCGAGTTGTGCAGGGGAACTGTTGAAAGAGCGGCGGATTTGCGACCCGATCTCATACTTCTCTTCGGACGGCCAAGTGTGGCTCAGATCACAAATCTCAATGTGAAGACGGCAAAGCTTCTGATAGACTTCCAAATCCTCAACGTCCATATAACTTTCATCTTCGCCTCCCGAAACTCTCTTTCCTGAAACCCGAAACCGGACACTACCGAGTGGCAGATGGTTTCGGGGTTCAGGTGTCAGTATCGGATGTACGGGTTCTCTTCGCTGAAACCTGACACCCGACACCTATCTAAAACCCGACATCAAGCGGCACGTGCTAATCAGGTTTCAGGTGTCACGTACATTCGTCCCTCCCCACTTATGGGTAACGTAAACCTAAACGTGGCCCCGCAGTCGGGATTATTTTCCGCCCACAGACGCCCGCCATGCGCTTGGATAATGGTGTGCGAAATCGCCAGGCCCAGGCCCATGCCGCTTGGCTTGGTGGTAAAAAATGGCTCAAACAGACGCTTGAGGTTCTCCGCGGGAATACCATGGCCCGCATCGCTCACTGCTACTTCGACCTCCGCGTTCCGGGGACGGACGCGCACAGCCACGCAACGTTTTCCGGCCTCGCATCCGTTCACCGCGTCCATCGCGTTGATGATGAGATTGAGCAATACCTGCTGCACCTGCACGCGGTCGCCGCGTATGGGTGGCGCGGACAGAGCCAATTCCAAGGTCAGCTTCACGCGGCGCGCCTCGCCGTCGAATCTCAACAGACCGGCAACCTCCTCCACTATCGAGTTCAGATCCAGCGCGCTCCACTGGGACTCCCGCCGCTTGAGCAGCGCGCGCATCCGGTCAATCACTTCACCCGCGCGCCGGTCGTCCTTACGGATGTCCGCGAGGATGGCGCGCACCTCGTGAAGGTCGGGCGGACTGGCTTGCAGGAAAAGTTCCGCGGCTTCGGCGTTGCGGAGGATTGCGCCAAGGGGCTGATTCAACTCGTGCGCCAGCGCCGATGCCAGTTGTCCCATCATCGAAACGCGGCTGACATGGGCCAGTTCGTCGCGATGCCGCTGCGCCTCCAACTCGGCCTTTTTTCGAGCGGTGATGTCGGTCAGGGCGCCCATCCTGCGAATGGCGCCGCCTGGAGCGTTGCCCACTGATTGGCCTTTCGCCGCGATCCAACGCTCTGTACCGTTGCTCAGAACGCGAAAATCCGCTTCAAAGGGTATCCCATCTTCCTGCGCGTGCTGCACCAGAGAAACCACTTGGCTTCGGTCGTCGGGATGAATGCGGGCAACGACATCATCGAATCGGAGCACGTCGTTTTGGCCGAAGCCGAAGAGTGTACGCAAACGTTGGTTGGCCCACAGGTCACCTCGTTCTAAGTCGCGCACCCACAGGCCCAACTCGCCGGCACTAGTGGAGAGATCCATGAACTCCTGGCTCTCCCGCAGCTCGGCCTCGGCACGGCGACGGCGTGACCGCTGCAAGAGCAAGTCACCGATTATCACTGCCTGGACGGCAATCGTGGCCAGCGCAACTACTATGCTCCAACGGTATTGCTCCCAAAGCGTCGGCTGCCGGAATTGAACGCTGCTGCCGGGTGGAAGACGTGCTTCGCTGATACCCCAGCGCCGCAGTTCGCGCCAGTCGTAGACCGGCGCCGAGGCTTCAATAGATTTTGTTGGGATGCGCGACGGGACTTCGCCGCGCAGGATGCGCAATGCGACACGAGCCGCCTCAACACCGACGTCCTGGTTCGCCAGGAGCCTACCGCCGACAACGCCCAACCCTAACTGATTCTCATAAACACCGAAGATCGGCGCATTGGCAACGGCGTGGAGACTCTTCAACGCTCCGTCGTTCTCATAAGGGACGCCAGCGGCGTCCACTACAAGAAGGCCATAAAAGATGACGGAATGGGGCGAGAGGGCGGCCGCTCGTTTCTTGATCTCCTCGAATGACAGTTCGTTGAACCAGGTGAAGGTAACGCGGTCGGCAAACTTCTGTAGTTCCCGGCGAAATTCGCCCAGCCAGAATTTCTCCAGCGGCGAAGCGCCGAAAATAACCACGATGTTCTTGGTCTTGGGCAAAACCTCCAGGATATCCTCGATCAACCTCGGCGCGTTGACCTGGGAAGGCACCACGGCAGTCTGACGCGTAAGAAAATTAGGCTGCAGGCGGCGGCGTTCCACCGAGGTGATCAGCATCGGGGTTTCTGGGAAAAGACGTTTTCGATGCTGCACGGCAAAACTCGCGGCGGGAAAGTTGATGGGCACAACCAAATCCAGCTTGCGCCCAGCGAAGCGGCGTTGGAGAAAGTCCACGAAGAGGGCTTCCTGTTTTGGTTCGGCGAATCGCGCCGTATCCAAGGGCGCTTCGTCAATATCAAGGGGCTCCGCCAACTCTCGGGCCAGGGTCGTCCGGAAAGCCGCGGACACAGCATTGAAAGGCGCGAT
>DAIRFP010000270.1:3736-6429 GCA_036794995.1 Thermodesulfobacteriota bacterium
TTGGTCATACCCTAGGAAGGCTGCCGATGAAGTATTCGGATCAAATAAAACCCATCAGCTATTTGAAGGCCAATACCGCCGACATTCTGCGTCGCATAGCCGAACATGGGGAGCCTCTTGTCATTACCCAAAACGGTGTAGCGAAGGCTGTCGTTCAAGATATTGCCACATACGAGCAAACGCAGGAAACCATGGCGCTCCTAAAGATTCTAGCCTTGGGAAAACGCCAGATTCAGGAGGGCAAGGTCGTACGTGCCAAGGTTGCAATCAAGCGACTGCGAAAATTTAAGGCGCGCGATTGATGCGCTTCAAAGTATTGTTGACCGAGGACGGAAACCGCGATCTCGAAGACATTTATGCCTACGTCGCCGAGCACGACGCTCCTGGAAAAGCCGAGGCCCTTCTCGGCCGCCTTGAGGAGATGATCGAGAGTTTATCAGCCCATCCAGATCGAGGTTCCTTTCAAAAAGAACTCTCAGCGCTCGGCATTCGCGAGTACCGGCAGGTATTCTATAAGCCGTATCGGATTATCTATAGTCTTAGCGGAAAGCGCGTCTACATCTACCTGATCGCGGACGGCCGCCGCGATTTTCAGACACTATTAGCACGGCGACTGCTCAGCCCGTGACGGGCGTGCACGCAAGAGTTGGCTTCGTGAAGAAGTGTTTACGGTTAGGGATGTGATGAGCGCGAGCGTGCTACACGGAGGGCTGATATCTGAATAACCCGCCGCCGGGGCAGCCTTTGTCGGAGAAGAGATTGACAAGGCGCCGCTTGTTAACGGATATTGCAGATTATTTTGCTCTTCTTTGATTGCGGGTTCCCGGATACCCCGCCGGAAGAGCCGGCAGTTCACTCAGTAGTCCGGGGGATGCTATGCAAATGCGAATTGCAGTCCTCGACTTCGTGACCAACACATGTTTTCCCCTACTCGCTGCAGAGGAGTTGGGATTTTTTAAGGCCGAAGGTCTCGATGCGCAGGTCGAATTGATTACCCCTGCGACTAAAGCCATTTCCGCGTTACGTGAAGGCGCCACCGACGCCTATGCGAGTGGCTCCGTCCATGCTGTCCTGAAATCCTTTCCCCGCTGGAAAGGGGTCAAGCTTATTGCTGCACTCTCTCAAGGGATTCCCTGGCTTTTAGTGGTGCGTGCCGACCTGCGCGCAGAGCGCGGAGACATGAATGCACTGAAGGGGTTGCGGATTGGCGGAGACCATGGACCAGATGCGGCGCTCAAGCAATTGTTGATAGCGGCCGGACTCGACACTGAGCGTGACAAAGTGCAGATCGTGCCTGTTCCAGGCGCCGGAGAACCCGGTGTCTCGTTTGGTGTGGTTGCAGCCAAGGCACTTGAGGCAGGCCAAATTGATGCCTTCTGGGCCAACGCCATGGCAACTGAGATCGCAATACGGCGCGGCGTAGGAAAAGTTTTGCTAGATGTGCGACGCGGCGATGGTCCCCCTGCCGCTCGGAATTTCACCTTCACTGGCCTTGTTACCACTGATGCGTTAATCGATCGAGACCCGGAACGAATCGCGGCCACTGTGCGGGCTCTTGTCAAGACCCACAAAGCACTTCGGGCGGATCCAACACGAGCCGCTGAAGTGGGAAAGCGGCGTTTTCCCCCGGATGCTGCAGAATTGATTGCCACAATCATTGAACGAGACTTGCCGTTTTACGATGCCGCCATATCTGAGGATGCCGTAAATGGGCTAAACCGTTTCGCTCAATCGGTCGGCTTACTCGCTGAACCGGTGTCCTACGAGCAGGTGGTGGCTGTCCAGTTCCGCGACCTTTGGCGGCTGTGAGATCGCGAGAGAGTTGGAGAGACCTCAGAGTCAGGAGAGGCCTCGAAGGAGACGAAGTCGTCTGGTACTGGATTCGGTTCGCATGGGTATTATGACGCGTTTCTTTCACAATCGCGGTGTAGCCCCTAACAGTCGGCTTGGGGCCGTCGCTCAGAGCGCGGCTCAGCCTTCGCGTTCGGCCGCACATCACCCGAGTGACACAACCTCACGTTCGTTACCAAGCTCAGGACAAAGGAGAAATCATGTCACGCATTCGCCCGACAAAGTTCGCTCACGTTGTTTACCGCACTCGCCGTTTCGAGCAGATGGTGCATTGGTATGAAACCGTGTTTGACGCTAAGGTCCAGTATCAGAACCCAGCGCTGGCATTCTTGACCTACGACGACGAACACCACCGATTTGCGTTTATCAACCTGTCGCTACTCCAGCCCGACGGTACCGAAATTGATCGTCATGGCATGATCGGTGTCGACCACGTGGCGTACACGTATGCGTCTTTGAACGACCTGTTCGAGACTTATGCGCGACTCAAGGAGACAGGAATCCGTCCGTACTGGTGTGTTCATCACGGCATCACAGTGTCGATGTACTACGCCGATCCCGATGGCAATCAGATGGAATTTCAGATCGATAGCTACAGTTCGAGTGACGAAGCCAATGCTTTTATCAACGCGCATTTCATGGTGAATCCCATCGGCGTTGAATACGACCCTGAAGATTGGCTTGCCCGGCTGCGGGCCGGTGCGCCTGTGTCGGACTTTCTGGTGCGCCAGGTTCACGACCCGGTGTCGCCGGTGAGGGGATCGATCGCAGGTTAGTCGCGGCGCGTTGACGGCGGCTGCTCAATCGGGGGATTGCGTTGGTCTAAGCTGCCGTTGTTGCCG
>DAIRFP010000048.1:0-24284 GCA_036794995.1 Thermodesulfobacteriota bacterium
ACTGGGCGCAAAAGATCGTCGAGGCCTACGGGTTTCCGGTGGCCGACAAGAAATAACCCGCGCCGTAGCCGCAACCAAAAATCGGAATATCTCGCGCAAAGACGCAAAAGGCGCCAAGGCCGGAGACGGAATGAAAATGGTTTTTTACAGGAGGTAACGGAGATAACAGAGATGAATCAAAAAACTTTGTTTCCTCTGTTCTCTCCTGTTAGAAGCGTTTCTTGGCGTTCTTGGCGTCTTGGCGCGAGTAAATCTGCAAAAACTTTTAAGCATGGAAGTACAAGTTGGTCATGCTGCGGGTTAGCGAATTAGCCAAAACGTTTACCGTCGATAAGGGAGAGGTCCGAGCGCTTCAGAGCGTCAGCGTTGAGATTCCCCAGGGGGAGTTCTTCACCCTTTTGGGCCCGAGCGGTTCGGGGAAGAGCACGACGCTTCGTTGCATCGCCGGTCTTGAGCATGCGGAAGAGGGCGAGATTTTCATCGACGGCCAATGCGTGTTTTCGGGCGACAAGAAAATTTCTGCTCCTCCCGATGACCGTCCGATTGGGATGGTCTTCCAGTCCTATGCCATCTGGCCCCATATGGACGTGTTCCAGAACGTGGCTTTCCCTTTGATCTACGGCGTAAAAGGGAAGCGGCTGCCCAGCAAGCAAATTCGTGAACAAGTGATGCATGCTCTCGAGATGGTTCAGATGGCGGGATTGGAGAAACGCCCGGCAACCCAGCTGAGCGGCGGACAGCAGCAGCGCATCGCCCTGGCCCGCGCGTTGGTGCGAAAACCCAAACTGCTGCTCCTCGATGAGCCGCTCAGCAATCTGGATGCGAAGCTGCGGGAAGAAATGCGCGTGGACCTCAAGGAACTGGTTCATTCGATGGGCATCACAACTTTTTTTGTCACCCACGATCAGCTCGAAGCCCTGGCCATGTCCGATCGCATCGGGGTCATCGTCGGCGGACAACTGATTGAAACCGGGACGCCGTATGAAATGTATGTACGGCCGAAAAGCAGGCTCGTAGCGGAGTTCCTCGGTACCGCGAATAATCTCACCGGGCGGGTGGTGCGCACGGGTTCGTCAGGCCAGATCGAGACCGGGATCGGCAAGCTCGATCTCAATGTCGACGAGACCTTGCCGGCCGACGCGCCGGTAAACGTCGTCATCAGGCCGGAAGGCATTTGCTGCTCGCCGCAGCGGCCCAACGCCGCCGACAATGTGTTCAACGGAAAGGTAACACGGGCGACCTTTTTAGGAACCTTTATCGACGGCCAAGTCCAGGTTGAACAACAGACCTTGCGAGTATTTCTCAACGTCTACGACGCGGTTCTTCCCGGCCAGCAAGTTTACGTGCACATTCCTCGCGATCGCTGCCAGGTCACACGCTGAGCTGCGGGGTTCAAGGTTCCAGGTTCAAAGTTCAAGGTACGTTAAGAGCATAAGCCTACGTTGAACATTGAACCTTGAACGTTGAACGGAGCGATCACTGCTCGCGGGTAAAACCCCTAGCGATGGAGCGCCGCGCGAAAAACGTCAGCACACCCATGGCCAAAAGCATCACCACGCCCACGGTAGAAGCGAGGGCAAAGTCGGATTTGCGGTCCCAAAACTGGTACATGATCACGGAAATCGTTTCGGTCCCCGGCGACGCGAGCAATAGAGGAATCGTAAAACTCCGGAGGGTCTGAGCGAATACCCAGATCCAGCCGCCGATGAAAGGTGGCAATAGCAAAGGGAAGGTAATTTTTATCAAGGTAATGAATCGGCTTGCGCCGCTGGCGCGAGCGGCCTCTTCAAGCTCGCGGTTGAGCTGGATCATCGCGGCATTGGATGTTCGTGTGGCGAAGGCCAGATAACGCGTCATCAAGGCCAGCACCATGATCCAAATGGTTCCGTAGATCGGAATCCAGTTGACCGCCGGATGAAGGTAGAAGGTGATTAGCGCGAGGCCGATCGCCACAGTGGGAATCGCGTGGGGAATGAAAGCGGCAGCGTCAAGGAAGATGCCCGCCTTGGCTTTTAGCCGGACAATCAACCAGGAAACCAGATAAGCTAACCCCATGGTCGCGGTGGCGGCGATCAAGCCGAGCAGTAACGTGTTCAGGGCGGCGGAGACAATCAGCGGTTGGCGCGTGAGAGTAACGTAGTTTTGCACGGTCAGGTACTGAAGAGCCGACCAGGAAGGCGCCATATAGGATGGCAATAGCGAAGCCCAAACCAAGGTAAAAAAAGGCAGCAGAATATTGACAAAGAAAAAGAGGTAGAAAAATCCCAGCCCCAGCCAACGCCAGCGGCCCAATGAAATCCGTCTTGGCCGGTAACCTTTGCCCGTGATCGAAGCGTATCTTTCCGACTGTTTGATGATGACTTTGAAATAGATCCATACCATGGCTACTGTAAAAATAATGAAAATAGACGAATAGGCGCTGGCCAAGCCATAGCTCGGACTCATATAGGCGGTGAAGTAGATAAGAGTCGGCAGTAAATAAATTCCCGCCTGCACACCGATAAGCAAAGGTACCTCGAAGTCGTCGAGATTGCCGAGAAAAGCATACATGGCGGCGGCCAGCACCGCCGGCTTCATCAGCCCCAGGGTGACCTTTCGCAAGGTCGTGAGGGAGCCGGCGCCGGAGACCCGGGCGGCTTCCTCCATAGAGGGGTCCATGAGCCGGAAGGCGCCGACCATGAGCAGAAACAGAGTGGTTGTCCCGCTGAGCGCTTCTACAAAGATCATTCCCGTTAAGGTGAAGATATCGAGGGGACCCTCGGTGATCTCTACGCCGAAGAAGCCCAGCAAGAATCGCAGCCAGATATTGATGATGCCGGTTTTCGGACTGAGCAAGAGGATCCAGGCCATGGAACGAAGAACGCCGGGCATCGCCAGAGGAAGCAGCATCATGACCCACGCCCAGTTTTGTCCCGGCATGTCGGTGCGCTCCACGAGCCAGGCGAACAAGGTCGCGAGCATCAGGCTGATGGCGCTGACGGTGACCGCATAGATCAGGGTGTTGATCAGCGCCGGATAGGTCTGGGCTGATAAATAAACGGTCTTGTAGTGGCTCAAGGTGAAAGGCCCGGGTGAAATGAAAGATCCCTCGCGCAAACTCGAGACCAGCAATGTCACAATCGGGGCTCCGACAACCCAGAGGAGCAGAAAGGCGATGCCGACTGACAAAGAGTTTGTTTTTATCGCCTGCCAAATACTCATGGACCATCTTGGGACTCCAAGGGCGGCTTGGGATGGGTTGGTTGACATGATTTTCTTTTGAATTGAATCCCAGGAATGCCGGCCAAGTTATGGGATTTTTCTTAGCGTTTCCATAGACCGCTTGGTTTAAACGCGCTACAGGTTCGCTTTACTAAAAGCCTAGGCTGTTTGCTAGCTTTGGATGCGTAGTTTTTGCGACCCCACTCAAAGGGCGGGGAGTCTCCCTTTGTAAAGGGAGATTTAGAGGGATTTTCAACTGCTCAACACGACTTTGACGAAACCCTGACGATGCGCCCGCTTCCCTTGACAGATGATGAGTCATGAACTAATCCTGGACCAACATGTCAACCGGCGTCAGCCGCTCCAATCGTCCGCACCTAGAGCAAGTCTAGAATTTTTTGAGGAGGAGTTAGTATGCCACGCGTTGTCCATATTGCAGCAAAAATTGATGAGTTAGACAAAGCAGCGGACTTCTACGAGAAGGTTTTCGGATTTACTCCGACGGGCAAGTCTAGATCGGAGGATCGCACCAGACGGCGCGTCACCGACGGGGAAATCGATCTAACTTTTCTTAAATACGATAGCGAGGATGCGGCGTTTGCCAAGGCTGCTGGTGAAGGGCCGCTGATTCACCACTTCGCCGTCGAAGTGGACGACCTGGAGAAGTATGTGACGCGGGCCCGGGAATTCGGCTGTGAGATTCTCAGTGATGACAAAAAGCCGCCAGTAAAGCTGCGCATTCCCGGCGGCCCGATGATGGAAATTGTGCCCGCGGGAAGATACCGCAAAGGAGCTGAAAAACCATAAGCCGACTCATGGCGGTGATGCGATTCAAACCAACACAAGTCGGTGACAGAGGAGGATAATGTTATGGCCAATTTCAAGCTCATTTCTGCGGATGGGCACTTGAACGACCCTCCGGCGGCCTGGGAAAGAGTACAGAAGCAGTACGGCGAACAAGCGCCGAAAGTCGTGGAGAACCCTACCGGCATGAAGGGGCTCTGGCTTTTTGCCGGCGATCTCAAACCCTCTCCGTGCTCTAATCCCTCGGTTGGTTTCCTGGTCGGCAAGCCCGAGGGAGTCACCGGCATGCAAGTCGATCAACTGGGAGACGAAGCCATCACCCGCTTCCGTGAGACCTTTCGTTACGAGGACCATCTTGCTTCGTGGCAACCCGCTGCGAGGCTTAAAGAGCAGGACCGCGACGGGGTCGAGGCCGAGGTGCTATTTTCCAGTTGGGCGAGAACGTTTTACTCTTTCACCGACGGCGATTTTCAGCGGGCTTGCTTTCGCTCCTACAATTTATGGCTGCATGAGTTTTGCCAATACAATCCAAAGCGTTTGATTGGCGTCCCGCTGCTTTCCGTTCTCAATATTGAAACCGCCGTTCAAGACATCCGGGAATACGCCAAGTTGGGTTTTAAAGGAGTGCAGCTGCCATCGGGATTCAAAGAAGGCGCCTACTATAGTTCGGACTACGAACCGATTTGGAACGCGCTCGAAGAAACGAATATGCTCGCCATTATTCACTCGGGCTCGCTCCAGGGAGGCGGCTCGAGACGCTGGTTTGCCAAGCTGAACAGCGCGGATGAGTGGCCGCAGTTTTTTCAGCACCAGCGACAAACGATGATCAAGACCGTCATTGGACAGATGATTTTTTCAGGTCTGTTCGACCGGCATCCGAAGCTGAAAGTGGCGTGCACGGAATTCGACGCCGGTTGGGTCGCGGTGATCGTCCAGCAGGTGGATTACCACTATGGTCCGAAAAAGACCGCCCACGGCACCACCATCGATGACGAGCTCAAGCTGGAGTTGCCGCCGAGCGAATATTTCAAACGAAACCTGTGGTTTACCTTTATGGATGATCGAGCTGCAGCGCTGACCGCGCCGATCTACGGCGAGGATAATTTTATGTGGTCCAGCGATTATCCTCATGCCGCTTGTACGACACCCTACTCCCAGCAAATCGTCCAGCGTATGTGCGAAGGAGTCGATCCCGCGGTCAAGCGCAAGCTCGCCCGCGACAATGTGAACAAGTTGTACAATCTGGATTTATAAAGCATGCCGTCTCTTCGCGTTAGGCGGAGCCGGCAAACCAATCGGGAGGTAAAATGGCGCGCATAGTTCACCTGGCAATGAACGTTGAAGATATCGATAAGGCGAGTGAATTCTTTAGCAAGGTTTTCGGCTTTACTCGGATTGAGGTTCCCGGTTTGCGAAGCACGGTGCGTTATCTTAGCGACGGCAACATCCACATGGCCATCAATCCATCACGCCGCAATAAACAGGCTGTCGATAAAGAGGGCCCGCGACCGCGCATCGATCACTTTGGCATCGAGGTGGACGATTTTGAGAAATATTCGGCCGAAGTGGCCAAGCAGGGCTGCAAGGTCGTGAGCGAACCGGGAAAAGCGCTAAAGTTTCGCGCTCCCGGCGGCATTATCCTTGAAGTTATTCCTGCCGGGGCGAAGCCGGGTATTGGTGACGCGGGTTGAGCTTTACAGGCTCACTAAACCTCCGTTGCCGAAGGCCGATCACAGAATGTTGACGGCGCGCGCAGCTAGAAGCGCAATGATCAGCAGAGAGAGCAACGATTGCAGCATCATCAACACTTTCGCCCATCCCGCCAGCACGGGAACGTCAGTGGGCGAAAACGCAGTGCTGGTGTTGAAGGCCAGAAACAAATAATCGATAAAATTAGGTGACCAGTTCTGCTGGCCCCCTTCTTTCAACGCCTCTTTGCTCATCGTCATCTGGGGAAACAGGAAGGCTCCATCGGTGTGTCCTGGAATCCTATCCCGCTGATACGGTCCGCCGGCATCCAGGCGCCAGTACCACAAAGCAAAAACCAAAATATTGGTGATCCAGAGCGATGCCGCTGAGAGCAAGAGTTCCTGTGGAGACTCTTTCCCGGTGGGGAGAGCGTTAATCAGTAGGACGACAGAGACGATAAGGCCGACCGTGAGGAGCCCGTCCACAGCAAAGCCAAAAATAATATTCAGGCGATGCCTGCCGGTATGGTAGGAGACGATCCCCGGAATCAACAAGGCCAAAACGAGAGAAGGGAAGATCCAGCGCGGGCCCATGGTGAGTGCGTCTGGCAAGGCTGTGTAGAGCCCGCCTGCCGCCAGTGCGCCAATGGCAGCCGGCCAGCGCGGTTCCTGTTCCGACTGCGCGGAAGGCTTTTCGCTGAGGTTCAGAGTCTTCGGGCTGTCCTTCGCCATGCTTTCGATAATTTCCTAGATCCAATCACTTGGCCGATCGGTTAACGCTATATCCCTAGAGTGACGACGCTGCTGGCTTGCAATTTTCACGGTTAACATCGAGTCCGGGTGGGCAAGTGCGGAGGTCTTGAACGTCAACCGTCGGAAGCCCTAACGAGTTGAAACGTTGAACTCGGAACATTGAACCTTGAATGCACTTCCGCTTTCGTGGCTAGGTCTGGCGAGACCCGAGCTGCATCTGTTCGAGTGCGACTCGGCCCATGAGGCCGTAGGGATTGCCGAGCGTTTCCGGCAGTTCGAAATGATTATATCCCTCGCCGGCGATGAACTGTACCGGTTTGCCGGCAGCTTTGACGGCCGCGGCAAACTCCCGGGTCTGGCGCTGAAACTCCGGCGACTCAAGTGTGCCGTGAGCCAAGATGATGGGCGTGTTCAGTTTGTCTAGATGACGTTGAGTGCTTAATGCCTGTTCTATCTCGTCAGTGAATTTTACGTACTTGCTCCGCTTCGAAAGCCTGACGGGTTTCAGATCATACATGCCGCTCATCAGCACTCCGCCCTTGACAATGTTAGTCGGCAGGCCGAATTCCTTTTGCCAGTCCGTTACTAAAACGACGCCGGCGAGATGGGCGCCGGAAGAATGACCCGCGAGGTAGACGCGGTTCGGGTCGCCACCGAAGCTCGGGGCATTTTGATATACCCAGGCGACGGCGCGACGCACCTGGTCGGCCATCGTCATGAGATTGCCGTCCGTATTCTCCACCGAATCGAAATCCACCGCGACATAGTGGGCGCCGGCACTGACGAACATCTCTGCCGGATAGCCGGATTCCTTGGCCGAGCCTCCGCGCCAAGCGCCGCCGTGGATAAAGATGCGAATCGGAGCGTTCCCGCGCTGGGTCTTGTAGATCTCGAGCTGCTCAATTTCCGTCGGCCCGTAGCCGACACGATCGGGCTTGAGGCGGTTGCGAATGGACTCGCTCCACGCAGAGCGTCGCTTGCTGACGTGGGCCTGGTTGGGTGCCCAAACGCTCTGGTCGTAGGCGTCATCCAACGCCTTCTGGTCCATGTCGAGCCAGACCCGCGGCCCGCCGGCGTGTTGTGTTTGCGGAAGCGCTTGCGGTGTCGAGATAGAGTCTGTCACCAGCGTCGCTCCCGCGCTGCCCGCGTTTCAAGCCCCTGTCGATTCGTCAGGTGACGTTCCGTTACCCGGGTTTTCCTACTCATCAAAACCTCCAGTCGGGAATCTTGCGGCACCGTTGACTGTGGCGGTGTCGAAGAGACTTAGGTGTAAAATAGGGCAGGGCGACCCTAGGCGTCAAGAAAAAACTTGGTAGTGGTTGACTTCGATGATTCACGCAAAGCGCGGCGTAGATTTTTTCCTTGCGAACAGCGCGGCATTTGTATAATACCTACGGCACTGAAACAAAGCAGTCGGTTTAACTCTTATGTTAAAGAAACGAGAGGCAGGCAAATTCGTCGCCTTCTATGCTATCGGATTTTTTTTATCTAGCGTCCTCTGCGGAGCCGACGTTTTGGGGCAGACGTCCGGCCGGGTCGAAGTAAGAACCCTCACTCTAGGAATTGTCTCTCCGATCGATCAGAAAGAAATCGAAAAGCACTTTCGGGAATTCGTGGAGTATGTGGCACGAAAACTCTCTTCCGCCGCTAAGATCGAGGGCAAGGTTGTGATAGCTGCCACGCCGTCCCAGTTGGCCTCCCTGCTCACGGCGAAGCAGGTGGATTTTTACATGGAAAGTCCCTATCCGACCTACGTCATCAACGACGTGGAAGGCGCCGGGATGTTGCTCCTGAGGCGCTGGAAAGGAGGCATGGCCGAATACAAGACATTGATCTTTACGAAAAGAAACAGTGCAACGAAACGGCTGGATGACCTGCGGGGAAAAATAATCGCCTTCGAAGATCCCGGATCGACCTCGGGTCACTTTCTCCCCAAGTTTTTCCTCTCGCGAAGCGGCTTTAAGCTTGCGGAGAAAACCCGCGTTGAACCCAACGTTCCGGCAGGCGAGATCGGCTATATCTTTGCCTACTCTCAAGCAGCACTGATGGATTTGGTTCTTACCGACCAGGTGGCCGCGGGCGCATTCAGTGACGACGACTACGCCGCGCTTGAGGAAACGAAGAAGTCAGATCTAGTTATCCTCGCAGAAACAGAGAGACTGCCGCGTCATCTGCTCTCGATTCGAAAGGACCTGGATCGAGCACTGGCCAAACGCCTCGAGGAGATTCTGCTCTCCATGCATGACGACCCGGAGGGCCGGAAAGTTCTGGAAAAAACCGATCAGACGACGAAGTTCGATGCTCTTCCGGGAGGAGAGGCGGCCATGCGCCGCCGGCTGTTGGAAACTTTTTACTCTCCCGCAAGAAAGTAGGTTACCTCTCTGTGAATTTGGGATTGCATCTATTGTAAAGCAGCGTTAGGGACGCCACACTAGCGGTTCATGCAATTAGCAACAATGGATGACGCTCAGTGCTCAATCAAGAGAGAAGGCGCTTGGATGAATTTACGCACCGCCTTGGCAAGGTCAGTGGGCGAGATGGGTTTGATCAAATATTCCGCCACACCGGCATCGAGGGCTTTGTTTCGCCATTCTCTAACGGTGGTGGCGGTAAGGACAATAATCGGAATAGTGGAGGTCATAGGATCTTGTTTGAGTATTATCGCCGCCTCCACAGCTGTCATATCAGGCAGGTGCAAGTCGGTTATGACAAGGTCCGGACGCTCGACTAAGGCCTTGCTTATTCCTTGAGATGAGTTTATCGCCTGTAACGTTTCAAAACCCTCGCAGCGCAGATAAAGAGACAAAAGATCGGCAAGATCGGAATTGTCCTCGACAATGAGTATTTTTGTTGCCATTGAGGCTTTTTGATCGGAGCAATCCCTTTGCCATGATGCCCAGGGGAGTGATTGAGAACTTGCGCGCCAGGAGGCTCCCTCTGCCGCGTCGCATGCTGACACCGGCGCGCGACAGAGCAAAGCACTGTCCACGCGAACTACGCGGAAATGGCACGGAACGGGGAATGATGGGATATTGAGGTCAGTTGCGCCGGCCGGGAGCCCAACCGCGAAGCGAAGTCATGGCGAAGAGTTTGACGCGGATCTGCTGCGGCCCAACCCGGGGTGACCCCGGCACAAAAGTCGATCCCGATGAAGTTTTGAAAGCGGTCCTGGTGACCTGTTACGGAGGACTACTCGTCTCAGACGATTACGCCGGTGCTGTCTGCCGCGTAACCTACGGCACGAGAGTCGCTGCGCGTTGAGCAAGGTCAGCCCCCAGGGTGGACGGGTGTCTGAATCTCGCAGTTGTAGTCATGACCGTATTCGGCTCAAGGGAGTGTTTGGCTGGAACGTGATTTTGTGGCCAAAACTTGGATGTCGAGAGGGGTTCCCCCTCGGCCGTCGACGGTGCTTAGTTTATTGGGCTCTGGCTAAGTCACAAGTTAGGCGAAAGGCGTTTCTGGGATCGGTCGATACAAAAATCGTACGGTTCGTATCTTTCCGGATACCTCAAAGACATTTGCGTATTAAACCGCCGGGACAGCTAGAAGCGGGTGCCCGGGTCATTTTCTGTGTTGCCAGGGGAAGATTGCTGGTTCCGATGTTTTTGCCAATTGCTTTTATGGTCGTCCGAAATGGGCACATAGGATATAACCACATAAACGATAACCAGCGTCAGGAGTAAGAATTCGTTCATAAAGATTCCGGTCTTTTTATCTAACGAAATGCAACCGTTTAGATGCCTCGCTAACGCAAAGACGCAACCTGGATGCCAAAGGTGGTCGTTCCGGCCTAGCGTTTTCTTTTTTTTAGCCAGCGAAGCGGCCTTCACCAAAAAGAATTCGCCTCGACTTGAACAACGGTTCCCCTCTGAGGTAAGAATCAATCACGTGCCGCTGGGTATATAGTCAGGTAACTGCGCATCGCAGCGATTGTTTTGGTGACGCGCAGCGCGGTGCCCACGGACTACTCAGGAATCTAAGCGGACGGATTACGATGGCCAAAAGAATTCTGATCGTTGAAGATTTTGTCGACCTGCGGACAACTGTTGCCGCCGTGCTGACGCGCGTTTGTGGCTACGAGATAATCGAAGCGGCAAACGGTAAAGAGGCTGTGGAAAAGGCCGTTTCGGAAAAGCCGGATTTAATCCTGATGGATGTTGATCTCCCCGACATTTCCGGCATCGATGCCGCCAGGGCTGTAAAAAGCAATCCAAACACTGCGCATATTCCGATCATTGCGCAAACCGGGTGGAGCTCGAATCACTGGAAAGCAGCGGCACTGTCGGCCGGAATAGGGGCCTTCCTGCAAAAACCCGTTTCAATCGATTTAATCATATCCACGATCGAGAAATTGCTTTAGCCTCAAGGGGATGTCCGTTGTAAACGCTCAAAACTCCGTGAGCCGTGTTCGCTATTTGTTGCCGTACACTTTGTTGAAGAATCCTTCGTCGTCGAGTTTTCTTAACCAGCTAGAATCGATGATTTCCTCGGCTTTTATTGAGGCGACTTTGGGATTTTGCTCGGCAACATACTTGATTACCGTTCTCGTTCCAGCCACCGTCGGATAGGGCTTTCGGTCGAGCTCTTCCAGGGCCTCGAGATAAAAATCCTCGGCGGCATCGGCGTTGGGAAGCCGGAGATTCTTGGCGAGAATCTCTTTGACCGAATGCTTATTTTCCTTGTTAAAGACATAAGCATAACCTTCCACTACTGCTCGCGTGAAGTTATCGAAGGCCGCCGAATGGCTTGCCATGTAATCCCTTCGCGCCGCCAAGACGGTGTTTTGGTACGGGATCTTCGCCTGATTCAAGTTAAGCAGCTGGGTGTACCCCTTGCTCAGCATGATTTTCGTCGGCAACCGTTGCAGCATAGCCGCGTCGAGTGCCTTCTGTTCGAGAGCGGCCATGCGTTCCGGGTCGAGCCCCGTCTGGAGCAGCACGACGCTGTCTCGCTTGGGATCGAGCTTCAGATAGTCGAGCGCGATCAATGCTGACACGTGAGAAGAGCCTCCAAAGCGGGCGGTCCCCAACCGCTTGCCCTTCAGATCGGCGGCATTCTTGAGGTTCGGTTGGGTGACCAAGGCAAAAGGGGAGGTATTGCTGATGCCCACGAACATCGCGATCTTCTCGCTGCTGGCGATCAAGCTGAGGAGCGCGGCGGGGGCGTTTGCGGCGATCTGAATTTCGCCGGCGGCTAGCATCTGGCTCACCAGCGCGCCGCCCATGACAAATATCAACTGGACATCGAGTCCGTACTTGTCAAAAATCTTTCTGTCCTTGGCTACCCACAACGGGGTGTTATGTGGGGTCGCCGTGGAAACCGCGAGCTTCAGTTGCTGCGGCTTCGAAGGCTGGGCAAGGGAAGCCGGAGCCATGGAAAGCACGAGGAGAAAAACCAAACATCCGGGAAGAATTGCTCTTCCAACCATTTTTTACCTCCAACCCTGTCTCTGTTCTACCCGCGACACTGCTGATTCTGCGGGGACCTCGGAAGATTCCAAGTCTCTTCGAATCAGTGTTAACGAGGTAGCCCGCTTGCCTGGGCGATGATCTTTTCCAGGCTTTGATCCAGGTCGAGGGGTCGATTGACACGAGCTTCGTCGCGTTCCGCCACCAGAGCGTAGATCTCGAGACGATTCCCTTCGGGATCAAGGAAATAGCACGAGATGGTATTGCCCATCTCCTCGTAAGCGTGGCTTACGCAGTGGTGGATGGGGACTCCCTGTGCTTTGAACCGTTCGTAGAGTGTCTTGACGTCCGCCGGCGTCTCGACCTGCCAGGCGATGTGCGCGATGATTTTGGCGTCGCCCTCGCGTCCCCTGGCGAGAGCGAGTTGGTGGTCCTCGATCTCGGGATCAGGTGTCATGAAGACCATCCGCCCCGGGTGCTCGCGATATTTAACCAGCCCGAGAACGTCCCGGTAGAAAGCTACCATCTTCTCCAGGTCATTGACGTAGAGCACGATGTGACTCAGCCCTTTGATTTTTGGCATGTGCGCCTCCTTTAGATAGACGATCGTAAGTATCCAGAGAGTCTATTACGCGCTTTATACTGCTGGCGCGACCAGCGTCAGTCCCTATGGAGTTGGCAGCGCGTCCGCCTTTAAGCCAAAAAAGTTGATCGCATTCTCGCCGAGGACGTGGCGCTGCTGGGTTTCAGTCAGCCCCGGGACGCTTCTCAAGTTGCGAACGGATTCGGGAAATTCCGAGTCCCAGTGGCGATAGTCGGACGCATACATTACCTGGGTAATCCCGATCGTATCGAGCACATAGGGCAAGATCGTTTCCTCGGGTTCGCAGGTAAAGCAAACCTGGGAGGTGCGGACGATTTCCGACGGCTTGCGCTTGCACAGCGGCCACTGCGGGCGCAGCTTTTCAAAATGCTCGTCCATCCGTTCCGCCCAGAACGGTATCCAGCCGCAGGCCCCTTCCATGAAACCCACCTTGAGTTTTGGGTAGCGGTCGAATACGCCTTCGCCGATCATATGCATGAGCGCGATCATCAATTCGAAAGGAAAGGCGGTCATATGCACGTAGCTGTATTTCTCCATACGCTCGCTGCCGGCGCCCATGACGCCCCATACACCATACTGGCCGTCGTGCTCGGTTTGCGGGTGCACGGACAACGGCATGCCGATCTCCTGGGCTGCCGCGTAAATCGGATCGAATTGACGGTGGCCGAGATTGATGCCGTAGACGTTGGTCGGCAGCATCGCCGTGACAATGCCGGGTTGCTTCGCCAAATATTCCAATTCTTTTACTGCCGCGGGCGGATCCTGAACGGGAATCAACCCGACGCCCTTGAGCCGCTTGGGGTCGGGCACGATGTATTCTTCCACCAGCCAGCGATTCACCGCACGGCAAATGGCCGCCGCGAGCGGCTTGTCAGCCATGCCGTTTACCATCAGAGCGATGGAGGTGCCAAAAATGACGGCGACGTCGATCCCTTCCTCATCCATGTCGGGTAAACGTTTGGTTGCGTCCGTCATGCCCGGACGGCTTCTCTCAATGTGATCAGCAAACACGGCGCCGCGATCGGGGCCGCCACCCCAGCGACGGCGTGCCGCCAGGCGGCCTTCGATCATGAGGTGCGAGTATCCAGAGCTGTCGGTTACCCGACTGGGCGCCAGGTGCGCGTATTCCTTGGGCAGCCACTTTGCCAGGCCCGCATCGGGTTCATAGCAGTGTCCATCAGCATCGATAACGAGGTTGGTCGCCATACTACCTCCTGGGGGTTGTAACTAAGGCAATATGGCAAACCAAGGAATGCGTCAAGTCTAAGTCTGCGAAGATTTGAAAAGGCTGGGGTTCCATCCCAGGTAGGCATTGCGCTGGTACGGTAACACCATGCGTTGAGGGTGAAGGAAGGAACCATTTAATGCGATGGTCGAGCAGCCGGATGGGGGTTCAAGGTTCAACGTATTCCGATCTTTTATGAACCGCGTCAGCGAGCCTTGAACATTGAACCGGTTAGGAGCCTCGCCACCCGACAGTGAGGCACAGTGTTGTCTCCCGGGGGTGATTATGGTTACAAATGAAAATCACAAAGGAGGTCCAGCTATGCTCTTGCCCTTTCGCGAACATCTTGATTTTGGCCCTACGCCCTACGACGAGCTGCAGGCCAAGGAAGGGATTCCGATCGTCAAGGGCAACGTCATCAAAGACGTAGTCGAGTTGGAACTAGGTCGGTGGGAAAGAATGGGCGTGTTGGGGTGTTATCTAAATATGGCGAAGCAACAACAAACGGACGCCTACGTTTGTGAAATCCCTCCCGGTGGCCAGACCCTCCCTCAACGCCATCTTTTCGAAGAAATCGTCTATATTGTTAAGGGACGGGGCGCCACCTCGGTGTGGCAGGAAGGCACCGCCAAGGTTACTTTCGAGTGGGGACCGGGCGCGGTCTTTGCCATTCCTTTGAACTCCTCCTACCAGCACTTCAACGGCTCAAGGGACGAGGCAGTGCGCATTTTTGCCGGCAGCACGTGTCCACGCATGATCAATATTTTTCACAATGAGGATTTTATCTTTCGCAACCCGTTTAACTTTCGCGACCGCTTTCATGACGGCGAGGATTTTCTCCGCTTCAATAAGCACATGGCTGACCGGTATTGGGAAACCAATCTTGTCCCGGACGTGAACCAGTTTGCGCTCGACGATTTTCCGATGAAAGGCAAGGGGGTGAAGCACATGCGCTACACCCTGGCGGACACCACCTACGGCTGTCACGTCTCGGAGTTTCCGCCGGGGTGCCGCAGCACTTTTCATCGCCATGGTCCGGGCGCCCTGATCATCATCACCCAGGGCGAGGGCTATGTGATGCTCTGGAAGGATGGGGAAGAGCGGACACGCCACGATTTCAAAGTCGGTACGGTCTATTCACCGGACGATCTCATGTGGCACGGCCACTTCAATACCGGGAAGGGCACCATGCGCCACTTTGCCATGCGCGGCGAGAGTCCGAGGTATAGCTACGATCGGTTTCGTAATCCGTTGTGGACGATGATCCCCATGGAAGAAGAGCCTCCCGAGATTCACCGCGAGTACCTGGAGGAGCTGTCAAAAAAGGCGGTACGGGCCGCGGTGTCGGTGGTAGAGGACTAAGATTGGATGGTGGAGTAATGGCTCAAGACAAAGACGGCCGTGCTGGACCCTAGCTCGGGACCATGAAAACCGAAGGAGGCATGCGCATGGAAATCAAGTCTCTGATCGATCCGGAAGGCGGTCTCATAAACCGTTGCATTTTTGCCGACCGTGACATCTACGAGTTGGAACGCGAGCGTCTCTTCGCCCGCTGCTGGCTCTACCTCGGCCACGAAACCGAGGTGCCCAATCCCGGCGATTTCGTGGCCGCTTATATGGGCGAAGAGCCGGTCATCTTGTGGCGCGACTTAAACGGCCGCTTAAATGCGTTTTTGAACTTATGCCGTCACCGCGGCAATCGGGTGTGCCGCGCCGACCGCGGCAACGCTAACGTTTTCACCTGCTCCTACCATGGTTGGACCTATAGCAGTGAAGGGAAGCTCGTCTTGGTGCCCATGGCCGAAGCCTTTCGCGAGTTGGATCGGTCGGAATGGGGCTTGATCCCCGTTGCGCAAATCGACAGCTACAAGGGATTGATCTTCGCTACTTTCGATCCCGAGGCGCCCACCTTGGCGGAATATTTGGGTGACATGGCGTGGTACCTGGATATTCTTTTGGATCGGCGGGAAGGCGGCACCGAGGTGAGCGGACCGCATCGGTGGGTGGTGGATGCCAACTGGAAAACGGCGGCGGAAAATTTCGGCGGCGACGGCTATCACATCGCCAGCACCCACGGCTCCGCGCGCGAGCTTGGCGTTGATACGACTACGAGCCAGACTAGACAATGGAACAAGGGCCGGCAAATTTCCTGTGGCAACGGTCACGTTTTGGTGGCGTGGATCTGCCCGCCGGACGATGCCGGTCCCTGGTTTGCGCAGCCGGTCGTCGAGCTGGCGAGTTATATGAAAGAACATGCTGCGGAAATCGAAAACCGTTTGGGCGCCGTGCGCGCGCGCAAGGTGTCGCCTTCCGCGGGAACGGTCTTCCCCAATTTTTCCGTTCACTGGCTCACCCGCACCATTCGCGTGTGGCACCCACGGGGGCCGGACAAGATGGAGATCTGGAGCTGGGCAATTGTCGATAAGGCGGCGCCGGCGAAAATCAAGGAAGCCATGCGCTTCGTCTCCCAGTATCGCTTCAGTCCCACCGGAGTCTTCGAAGCAGACGATATGGATAATTGGATCCAGGTGACCGGCGCCGCGCGCAGCGTGATCGGCAGGCGCTTCCCGGCCAACTACCAGATGAGTTTGAGCGAAGAGATCGCGGAGACCGATCTGCGGGGCCGCCTGGCCAGCCGATGGAGCGATTCGAACCAGTTGAGCCTCTATATGCATTGGGCGAAGGTGCTCGAAGCGCAAAACTGGAGCGCGATCGTGAGCGCGAAGTAAAGTATGGATAGCGAGCTGCGTCACCGGGTCGAAGATTTTTTATACCTCGAAGCAGAGCTATTGGACGAGCGCCGGCTGCGCGAATGGCTGGATCTCTTTACCGATGACATGCACTACTGGATGCCGGTTCGCCACAATCCGTTGGAACGGCCTAAAGAGCTGGAAGAAGAGACTTCCAAGCCCGGGGAGAGTTACTATTTTAACGACAACAAGGAAACCTTGGGCCTAAGAATTGAGCGACTTTACTCGAAGACCGCCTGGGCTGAAATGCCTCCCTCGCGCACCCGCCATCTGATTTCTAATATTCGAATAAGGCAAGACGACGGTGCCGAACTCGAGGTCCATTCGAACTTCATGGTGTATCGGACGCGAATGGAGAAGGATCAAGATATTTTTGTCGGCACCAGACGGGACATTCTGCGGCGCGTAAACGGCGAGCTAAAGATCGCCCGGCGAAGAATTCTTCTGGATCAGGCGGTCTTAGGAGCAAAAAACATAAGCATCTTCCTATAGAATCGAGACTTCTAATCGGTGGGCGAGCTAAGCTGCCAATAAAAATTACCGGCTCTCGATATAATGTAAAGATTTATTATCCAGCCTTACTCTCCCAATATCGTTATTGTTTTAATAGCATTGTTATATCACGATTTAGCGCGGCGGTGACCTCGCCTCGCTTAGGGCCTTGCTTGAGAACGTTTCGCCGTCTAGGCTTTTAGTGTGGAACTTCGAACAATTGAGACGAATGGAATTACCACCGCCGGGCAAATAAATGGTCGCAAATCGTCCTTAGTAAGGCTCTTGCTGTTATTCCTCTTGCTCCTCATGTTTCCCTTGGCTTGGCGCTTCACGCCTCTCGGCGAGTGGATCAATTTCGCAACGATCATCGGCTGGCAGCAGTCGGTAAAAAACCACCCGGCAGTATTCTACCTCGTCGTGGTCACTTATCTGTTGGGCAGTTTAGTTCTCTTTCCCGTCACCATTCTGAATGTTGCAACGGTGCTCACGTTCGGACCGATCTTGGGTAATGTTTATGCCCTGGCCGGGTGGCTCGCCAGCGCGGCGATGGGATATGGTATAGGGCGCGTGATCGGCAGCAAGATGCTGCAAAAACTGGCGCGCGCGTGGCTTGACCGCCTGACTCGTCCAGCCGGCAAACACGGTTTTCTTACCGTCCTCAGCTTGCGGGTCTTTCCCGTGGCTCCGTTTACCTTAGTCAATGTCTTTGTCGGCGCATGGGGGATTCGCTTTTGGGATTTTTTTACGGCGAGTATCGTCGGTAGGATCCCGGGCATCATCTTGCTGACCTTGGCGGGTGTCCAGATAGAAAGCTTTTTGCGCCAGCCGCATGTGGTCGGTGTCGTTTTATTGGGGCTCACACTGATTCTGGTGCCCCTCGTGCTCAGCCGGTTATCCAAGCGTTTGCTGTCCGGCGATCGGTGCCAACGGATTCCGCCAAATCTTCGGTGAAATCATAAGTAGTCTCTGATGGGAAAAGAAAACAACTCGAAAAGGCGTTCGCCGATCCCGTGCGAATCCCATTCTTCGTAGGTTATTTTCCGTGCGTAGCCGACATCCTGTTCGAACACTGCTTCGAGACGCCGCGCCAATCCGGCGTCGTAGACCGTAAGGTTCAACTCGACGCAGAGGCCCACCGATTTTCACAAGGTGTTCCATACTTGTTTAGCCAGCCAGACTGTAGCGAGTAGGATGGCTATCAACAATACGATAATTCCGCCGATAACTGCGATGACCAAAAGCCAGGTGCCGGAAGTTGATGCTCGACCTTCGGCGCTGACATAGCGCTCGAGCAATTGGGCATTTTTAACGTTGCTGCGGAACCAGATGGAAAAGACATCACCAAAAACCGGAATGGCGCCGATCATGGCATTCAGCGCCACATTCAATCCCATTCGGAGTAAGACGATTTTCGGCAACCCGTACTGTGCGGCAATCAGGAGAATGGCCGAACCGGCCAGATTGGCGATCATATCGCCGATGCCCGGAATCAAGCCGAGAATCGGGTCGAGGCCGATGCGGATCGACGTTCCGGGAATGGTGAAGCGCTGATCGAGCCATTCCGCGAGAAACCTTGCCAATAAAGATCGTTGGCTAGAGGGCGAAGTTTGACGGTCCAACTATCCTCCTGCGGTTGACTCTGGATTCCGCGCAACTACGGCGCTGTCCTGACCCAGCAGCGCAACACTTCAGCCACGCTCCACGCTTGCGCAATACACCCCCGTGGCACGAAGGGCTCGTTGGCATCAAAAATTTCACTGATGGTTCCCACACCGGCTTCCCCCAGATGGGGCACGAATCCTTCCAGCAAGGCGCGCGCTCCGGCGACATCATCCGGATGGACCTTCAACCAGGCGTCGATGAAAGGTCCGATCAACCACGCCCAGACGGTTCCTTGATGGTAAGCCGCATCCCGGGAGCGCAAATCGCCAAAGTATCTCGTTTTGTAATTCGGATGGCCGGGCGCCAGAGAACGTAGTCCCACCGGAGTTAAGAGCCGCCGGTGAACGGTTTCCAACACCGGCTGCCATTTGGCGGGGTCGAGGACGGGGTGGCGTAGGGAGATCGCCAGTAATTGATTGGGCCGGCAGGCTGCATCATTGCCATCCTCGCCGTCGATGACGTCGAAGAGATAGCCCTCATCGCCATACCAAAAACGCTCGTTAAAGCTTGTGCGCGCCCGATCGGCGTGAGCTTTTAATTCGAGAGCTTTGTCCGGCTGGTCTTCTTCGCTAAGCCATTGTTGCAAGAGTCTCAACGCGTTGTACCAGAGACCGTTTATTTCCACCGCTTTTCCCCGCCGCGGCGTCACCACCCAATCGTCTACCTTGGCGTCCATCCAAGTGAGCTGGTAATTTTCCTGCCCTTGACTTAGGAGACCATCCCGAGGATCTACACCGATGCCGAACAGCGTCCCTTTAATGTGACAATCGATGATGTCGATCAGCTTCGGTAGTAGCAGTCGCAATGTCCAACGATCACCGGTCGCCTGTAGATAACGATCGATGGCGTGAAAAAACCACAGGGTGGCGTCAGCCGTATGATAGAGTCCCTCGCGGCTGCCTTCGGGAAAGAGATTAGGAATCAGGCCTTGTCGAATCGCATTGGCGAAATTGCGCAAAATCCAGCCGGCTTCCAAAAAGCGATTGGTCGTGAGGGTCAAACCTTCCAAGCTGATCATGGTGTCGCGGCCCCAATCGGTAAACCAATGATAGCCCGCTATCACCGTGCGCATCTCGTCGCCTGAGGCATAGGCCCGGGTGGCGTCCGGCAATCGCCCCGCGGGAGTCACGACAAACTGATCGGCGGCCAGCACCAGTTCGGCGCCCATTCCCGTCTGGGCTTTGGGATCGGCAGAGGCGATCAAACGCCCGCGGCGTTCGCGCTCCGCTTCCCAAGCCTCGGCGGGGGGCAAGGCCCGCACGACTTCCCAAGACTCGGTGGAGGCTGCCAAGGTGATCTCTTGGCCGGGGGAGCAATCGACAACGAAAGAGCCGGGGGTCCAAAGATCTCCTATCGTGGTGTAACCTCGGGTTTCTTCCAGGATATAGCGCAGACGCTCGATTCGCTTCCTTTCGATAACGAAATCGCCTTTGCCGTACAGCAGCAAGCGAAGGGCCGGAAAGATCCGGCTGGAAATCTCGTATTGGTCCTCGACGACGGTGAGCACGTAAGGAGCCTCGGGTTGGGAATCAACGGGCGCCTCATGTTCACGAAATTGAATCAGCGGGCGCAGTCTGAGTCCGACCTTGCCGGCGTGGGAAAGCAATCGATAGGTGATGTGAACGGTATTCTGTCGGTGGGGAAGGTAAAGACGTTTTTCCAATACGGCATCGTCTATCTGATAGCGCCAGATCGGCAAGCCCATGTCGAGGCGGAATTCGCTGAGCACCGGAGCGAGGGGGTTTGATGTATTCCGCTCTTCGCTCTGCATGGCGTTGAGTTCTACGACCCGCCCATCCGATAAGTGCAGCTCGTCCGCGAGCCCGTTCAACATCAGTACTCTACCCAGAGGTGCCGGCAGCGCGGCGATTAAGAGACCGTGGTAGCGTCGCCTGGCCGTTCCCGAAACGGTTCCGGAGGCGTAACCGCCGAGACCGTTGGCCACGAGCCATTCGGGGTCTTTTTCTATCTCGTCGGCTTCGCCCGGCGAAAAGGTGACTTTGCGTAGGATCGAATTCATGACTTTATGGCGGTCAGAAGAAACGCGGCTTTTCCCGGCAGGAACCAACGCATCTCATCTTCAATGGGCGCTGCGCCGTGGCCGCCGTAGCGCGGGTCTTCGCTGGACCATAGGAGCCGCCAGGTGAAACCGGCAGGGGAGGCAAGCAGCGGCTCGGGCGTAGGGGACAAAGAGCAATCGACGCCCAGATTAATGAACAGCAGCCGGTCGTTTTCGTCGGCCGAGAAAAATCTCAGGACGAAGGCGTCATCGGCGAGCACCGCGCCGTCCACAGCGCCGGGACGCTGAGCTTTTATGACTGGGTCATTGCGTCGGAGGCTTAGCAGATCGCGGTGCAATAGGTAGGCTTCTGGATGGCGCTCGCGTTCGGATAAGTCGAGCCGGCACGATTCAAAAGTTCTTGGGTCGGTCGGATCAGGCAAGTGCGTCTGCATGTACGGAGAAGCCAGGCTCGGGAACTGTCTGAGAAATTCAAAGCGCCCTTCTTTGACCTTAGCGCCTAGCTCGGAATCGTGATCGGCAAAAAAAGCAAACGCACTGGAAGCGGCAAATTCCTGTCCCTGAAAGAGCATGGGGGTTTGCGGCGAGAGCAAGAACAGCGCAGTCATTGCACGATATACTCCCGGATGGGCTATCTGGTGAATGCGCTCGCCGCGGCCGAAATTTGCCACTTGATCATGATTTTGCAAGAAATGGATGAAGGCGGCGGGCTTCAGTCCCCCCGTCCAAGTTCCACGGCGCTGCCGCTGCCAGGAATAGTATTGTCCTTGGTACAAAAAGCCGCGCTTGACGGCAGAGATAAATTCCTGCGGCGTGCCGCGATGATCGGAATAGTAGGCTTCGTTATGGCCGGATAATGCTACCATGGCAGAATGATGAAAGTCGTCGTTCCACACCCCATCCATCCCATAACCGCCGCTTTCAACGGATCGCACCAGTCGCGCTTCCTGGGGTTCGTTTTCCGCTACCACGATAGTCGAACGTCCAGCGGCGGCCCGGCGCACCCGAGCCGTGATCTCCGCGAGAATGTGCACTGGGGAAGCATCGTAGATATTTTGCGTGGCATCCAAACGAAGCCCGTCGAGATGGAATTCGTCAATCCAATAACCCGCATTGGCGATAAAAAATTCGCGCACGGGCCCTGCACTGGGCCCGTCGAAATTGAAGGCTTCGCCCCAGTCGGTGGAGTATCGGTCGGTAAAATAATCCGGCGAGAAGTTTTTCAGATAATTCCCCGTTGGTCCGGCATGATTATAAACGACGTCGAGAATGACACCCAAGCGGAGTCCGTGGGCGCTATCGACGAAGGCGCGAAAATCGTCGGCGCTGCCGTACAGCCGGGTGGGGGCAAAAAAATCAACGCCGTCGTAGCCCCATCCATAGCGACCGCAGAAGTCGTGCACCGGCATGATTTCCAAAACCGTCACGCCGAGCTCCTTTAATGTCGCTAGCTGTTGGCGCGCGGCTTCCCATGTGCCTTGGGTGGTAAACGTGCCGATGTGCATTTCGTAAATGACTTGTCCCTCTATCTTCAGTCCATTCCAGTCGGTGTCATGCCAGAGGAAACCCGCCGGATCGATGATCATGGATGGTCCCAGGGGGCCTTCGGGCTGAAAACGCGACGCTGGATCCGGCACTAAGCTTGGGTTGCCATCCAAGCGGTAGCGATATCGATCGCCACCGGTCGCCAGCGGGCTCAGCGCGGAAAAATAGCCGTTGGGTTCGGCGTCCAGTTCAATGACGTTTTGCGCGTCGGTGATGACTTCAACTGTTTGACTGTAGGGTGCCCAGACGCGAAAGTGAACCTCGCCGCCGGCCAAAACTTCCGCGCCAATCGGAAGGCGTCTCTGGAGACTTGCCGGGCTCGAAGTGCTCACCGTCTCCCTGCATTCCTGGACGCTGACTTCAAGGTGTTCGCCGCCACTGCCTGACCACTCTCCGTGACCTGGCTCATCGAGCAAGATTTCGCTGCTTTGTCCGGACGCCAACGGAGCAACTTGGTGCCGTGTCTGAATCGGTTGCCGGTGAAGTGATCGTACTGCACTTCAACCACGAGTTTAGGTTTCAGGGGCTGCCAATCGGCGGAGCGCTTAGTGCTCCAACGGCTTGGCCCGCCGGGCGCGTTGCCGGTAAAACCTGGAGGTTGGATCAACGGTTCGACTTTTTGCAGGAGGGTTTTTCTTTCCGGTTGCGAAAAGCTGGAGGTAAAGCCGACGTGATGAAGCAGCCCATCCTCGTAAAGGCCTAGTAGAAGAGAACCCACCGCCCCGCCCTCCGAAGCATAGCGAAAGCCCCCAACGACGCAGTCGGCAGTGCGCAGCCGCTTGATCTTTTGCATGCCGGCTCGTTCGCCGGATTGGTAGCTCAGGTCCAAGCGCTTGGCGACAAGGCCGTCCAGTTTGCCGCCGGCCATTTCGAGCCAACTGCGGGCCAAGTTGATTTGACGGGTGGCCGGGGAGAGTTGGATGGTTGAATCGTGTGCCAGGTACTGCGCGAAAAGGACTTCCAAGAGCCGGCGGCGTTGTTTGAGCGGCTGGCCAACTAGCAATTTTCCATCGGCAGAAACTAGTAAGTCAAAAGCGAGGATATTCGCGGGATACTCTTGAGACAGCTTTCGGATCCGGCTTTCGGCGGGGTGAATTCTCTGCAGCAGATCGTCGAACGAAAAGCTCCCTTGCACTGGAATAACAATTTCACCGTCCAACACGAACTTCTTAGCCTTAATCCCTTGCAGGGCAAGAATCAGCTCGGGAAAATAGCGGCCAAGAGACTGTCCGCTCTTCGATTGCAGCTTGATATTTTTCCCGTCTTTAAACGCCAGACATCGAAAGCCGTCCCATTTGGGCTCGTACTGCCATTCTTTACCTACAGGGATCGTGTCGACGAGCAATGCCTCCATAGGAGGGTAGGGCGGGCTAATGGGCAGCGCCATAAAGCAACTCTAGTCGAGATCGTCCTTTATTGGCCAGGAGCGGCGCCCAAAGATCCCCCACTTTCTTGATCCTCTCGCGCACGTTATCGATGCGAAAGTCTTCGGTGCGGACGCCCTGTTTTAGTTCTTTCCATGTGATCGGAGTGGAGACCGTTGCCTGAGGCTGTGGTCTTACGGAATAGATCGAGGCAAGCGTCCGTCCCCAGGCGTTTTGATTGTAGTCCACGAGAATGCGCTTGCTCGGTCTTTTGGCGATGCGATATTCCGCCGTGATGAGGTCCGGATACAAGGTAGCCAAAGTCGTGGCAAACTGTTTGGCAACAGTCCATACCTCTTTCTGGGTCGGTCCCCGGATAATCGGAACGTAAACATGGAAACCTCTCGAGCCGGTGGTCTTGATAAACGATGGCAGTTTCAGCTCGTCCAACGCGTGGTGAACTATGGCAGCGGTCTCCAACATCTGGTCCCAAGTCGCTCCTTTAACCGGATCGAGATCGAAGTGGAGGTAATCGGGACGGTCGACATCATCACAGCGCGCATACCACGGGTTCAGGTCTATGCAGCCCAGGTTAATTACCCACAGCAGAGAGCAGACGTCCCGGATGACGGGAAAATCGATGACGTTGCCGGAAGCATGCTCGATGCTGCAGGTCTCGATCCATTCGGGTCGGGGCGAAGGGGCGCGCTTCATGAAGAAAAAATCGCCCAGGATTCCGTTGGGATAGCGCTTCATGACCATGGC
>DAIRFP010000048.1:24384-27885 GCA_036794995.1 Thermodesulfobacteriota bacterium
GTGCTAAGAGGCCATGATGGTGGTTAACGTTGTTTCGCGGGAGAGCAACACTCTTTCCAGGATTTCGTTTGGCGTACAGGGTTTCTGCAGAAAATCCCGCACTCCTTCCCTTAACATCTTGTCTTTGAGGTCGAAGTCGAGATAGCCACTGATGCCGATCACCGTCACCGCCGGATTGATTTCTTTCAGTTTGCGGTAGACGGCGCTGCCGTCGAGCCGCGGCAGCCCCCAATCGAGCACTACCACGTCGATTTCCTGCCAGTGTTTTTTGTACATCTCAAGCGCCTGTTCGCCGTCGGGTGCGGTGAACGCGCGAAACCCTCGCCGTTCAGCCGATAATCTAATTAGCTCGAGCATGTGCCGCTCGTCTTCGACGACGAGAATCGTTTGACCGACTGAAAAAACCTCTTTGCGGCCGTTCGGTTGAGATTCCAGGGAGAGGTCGGCTGCCGAAGGCATCGGAAGAAAAATCTTGATGTTAGTTCCTCGCGCGCTGGCGCTTTCAACATCGATGAAACCGCCATGGGTCTGAACAATTCCATACACCACCGAGAGACCCAAGCCGGTGCCTCCATCTTTCTTAGTAGTGAAAAATGGTTCGAAAACCCGCCGGCGAGTCTCATCATCCATTCCGTGGCCCGTGTCGGACACAGCGATACGAACATAATCTCCGCTTGCTTCGGCAAAGTGATCCCGTACCTCTATGGCTGGTGTTCGGCGGGTAGAGATCGAGAGCATTCCTCCCTCGGGCATTGCATCTCTGGCGTTCAGACAAATGTTGATTAACGCTTGTTGCAGTTGATTATGATCGCCGTCGATCACACCAATAGTTGGATCGAGATTTAAACCAAATCTCAAGTTTTTGGGAAAAATTTCTTTCAGGATATCCAGGGTTTCCCGGATGAGCGCATTGACGTCGAGGGGCTTGTGCTCCACGCCGGTTTTACGGGCAAAGGTAAGCAGCTGCTTAACGATCTTCGAGCCGCGCTCGGCCGAGCTGGCGATGACTTCCAAACTCTGAGCACGGTTTTCACGTTCATCTCCATTGGTGTTCAGCAGCTCTTTCGTATAGCCGAGAATGATTCCCAGGATATTGTTGAAGTCATGGGCGATGCCGCCGGCGAGGGTGCCGATGGCTTCCATCTTTTGCGACTGCCGGAGTTGGTCTTCGAGCTTTTGTCGTTGCTCCATGCCTTGAAGCAGGTCCGCGTTGGTCTCCATCAGTTTAGCCGTTTGCTGTACAACGCATTTTTCCAGGTCTTCGTTAAAACGCTTGAGCGCCGCCTCCGTTTGTTTCTGCGCCGTACTATCGCGCGAGTGACCGATGATGCGGCGGGCACGGCCGTCGTCGGTACGGTCAAAAACCGTCGCGCGGACATGAAACCAGCGGTACATGCCATCGGCGTGGCGCGACCGAAACTCCCACTCCAGCACCTCGCCATCCTCGGTGGTATCGAACCGGCGATACTGCTCGCGCACTCGCGGCAGGTCTTCGGGGTGCATGAAAACGTCTGTTACTTTGCCTTTCATGGCCTGGAGCTGTGCCGCGGTATAACCGAGTTGTTCTGCGAGGCGCTTGTTGCCGTAAACAATTTGGTCTTGAATCAGATCATAGATGAACAAGAAATCCGGACTGGTAGCGGCCATCCGCTCAAATTCGTCGCGGCTGCGCGCCAGCGCCGCCTCCGTCCGCTTGCGCTCGGTGATGTCGGTGCTGGTCACCAGAATCGAAGCGGGGCGCCCTGAGGAGTCACGGTCCAGGACCCACCGGGTGGAGACATGGATGGCCTTGCCGTCGCGACGATGATGCACCAGATCGCCGGACCAGCGATTATCGCGGTAAAGTTTGTTTGTAATTTGCTGCACTGGCTCAGGAAATTTCGTTTGCAGCAGTTCGTGGGTGACTTTGCCCAGCGCTTCCTCGCGGCGCCAACCGTAAAGTTCTTCGGCCCCTTGGTTCCAATAGGTGATGCGGTTCTCCACGTCTCGAATAACGATGGCGTCGCTACTCAAGTCCAGCAGGCGGGCTTGTTCAGCTGACGCTTGTTGGACGCGTTTACGCTCAGTGATATCGATGTTGACGCCCAGGAGGCGGCGCGGCTTCCCCTGTTCATCCATAAAGACTCGCGCTTGACTGGCGAGCCAACGCGTTTCACCGTCAGGGCGAAGGATACGGAATTCGAGATTGAGCGGACTGCTGGTTTCCACCGCATGGCCGACCGCCGCTTCCACGCCTGCGATGTCGTCAGGATGCACCCGTTGTGCCCAGTCCTGGTGTCCGCCGCCGAAACTTCCCGGCGCGAGCCCGTAAAGTTTTTCTTGAGAGGCCGACCACGTAGTTTCGCCAGTGGTGAGGTCTCGTTCAAAAGAGCCGACGTTGGCGGCTTCCTGGGCTAACTCGAGACGTTCGCTCACTTGACGTAACTCAGCTTCCACTCGGTCTCGCTCGTCAGAACGCGCTCGTACGAGCTGATGGGCTTTAACGAGCGCATTTCCCACGTCTTCAACTTCGACAATGCGGATAGGAGCGTTATTTGCTGCTTCTTCTTCTGCTGCTGCGGGGGTCTTACCTAAACCCAAATGTTCAGCGATCCCGGAGAGGCCTTCGATCGATTTCGAGATCGTCCTACTAAAAAACCAGACAAGCACAATTCCGGAAGGGAGAAACATGAGGCCGAAGAAACCGACAGAAAAAAGCGAGCGGCGGAGCGATGCTTCAACTGCGGCAGCAGGGATACCGATCGCAACTGTCCAGCCGCTGAACGTCGATCGGTTATAGGGAGTGTATACGTCTAAGCCTTCGACGGTGGTGCCGCGAAACCATCCCTCGGGGGCCCGGGCGAGGGCGGCCTGGAGGCTTTGCGAAGCCGGTTGGCCCAGACTGCGCTCCGAGTTCATCGTGCGTGCGATAAAACGTTTGTTCCCGTCGAGAACGACCCCCACCCAGTCAGGCGGAAGCCTTTGAGGCGCCAGTAATGCGCTGAAGGTCTCGGGTTTGACGAGGGCGGAAAGCACGTACTTAATGACTCCATCGCGCAGCACGGGCACCCGAACCCTGAAAATATGCTCCTGTGTGCCTTCATCACGGGCCACACCCCCCACCGCCGGCTTCCCCGACTGAACCACCTGCTCGAAGCTGGATCGCTCATGAATCATGGGGAGATCGGCGCCAAACGGGCGCAGCAGGTTCAGGACCTGCTCGCCCGAAGGCAGCGCCAGGTTGATGGTAAACCAATCGGGCTGGCTTTCGAGAACACGGGTTGCTTGCTCGTAAAAGCCGCGCAGATCATTTGTTTCCAGACGGCGGGCGGTTGCAAGGGCCTCGAGGGCGGTAATGGAACTCTTCAGCTCCCTGTCCACCGCAGTCATAAGCGCAAGAGTGCGTTCGGTGGCGCCGCGTTGAAAAGTCTCCTGCTCGCGTCGAGCCAGATACACAGCGATCACCACGGTAAAAATGATTATGGGTAGTAGTGTTGCAGCGGTCAGGAGGACGAGCTGGAC
>DAIRFP010000271.1:0-6405 GCA_036794995.1 Thermodesulfobacteriota bacterium
GGGCGCGGTGCCCGGGAGTAGCGCGATCACCAGCGCCAGAACGGCGGTCCATCGGGGGAGTCTCGATCGTCTCATCGAATACCCTTCCCGGCCTGGCTCGCGGGCGCTGTACCGATGATGACCGCACAAGCGGCCAGCAGGAGTTGCTTTTTCATAATGTTTTCCTTTTTGTTGAGTTGAACTGTCGTGATGGAACTGCTCTGAGCAGGGCGGTTCTTTCAAAAAAAGGTGAAAATCTTCGGGAAGCCAGGGGAGACCCCATGTCGAAAATTTTTGAAAGAAATGGCTCGTTGCCGGCAGTTACATAATAATGGTTCTGAATTATGGCTGAAAAACGTAACGAGTTCCTCCCCACACGAGAGAGTCTTTTGCGTCGGCTCAAAAGCTGGGAAGATCAGGAAAGCTGGGCCGATTTTTTCAATACATACTGGCGCCTGATCTACAGCGCTGCTCTCAAGGCTGGACTGAATGAAGCCCAGGCCCAGGACGTGGTGCAGGACACGATCATTGTCGTGGCCAAAAAGATGAAGGATTTCACCTACGACCGGGCAATTGACTCATTTAAAGGATGGCTTCTCTACCTTACCCGTAAACGGATCGCTCTGGAGTATCGCCGCAAAGAGCTGGCCCGCGTCACCTCCGGCAGCTCCGAATCGACTGACTGGACTCTTGAAGCCAATGACCTGCCGGACCCCGCAGGTTTCGATCTCCAGTCAGTGTGGGAACAGGAATGGGAGCGAAATCTCTGGGAGGCAGCGATCACGCGAGTCAAAAAAGAAGTGAACGCAAAGCAGTTCCAGATGTTTGATCTCTACACAATCAAAGAAAAATCAGCTCAGGAAGTCGCTCGGCAATTGAACGTCCCGGTGGCGCAAGTCTACCTCGCCAAACATCGCACCTCCAGTCTGTTGAAAAAAGAACTCACACGTTTACGGAATCAGATTCTCTGATTAAAAGTGTTGCCCGGGGCGGCGAAACCTTTTTAGTCTCTTAATCAAGCAATTAGAAATCTCGCCGGTCGATCTGCGAGTACCCGCATCATGTGAAACAAACAGGCACAAAACCGGCAACGGTCGAAGCAGATTCGTACCAGTCGGCTAAAACCGGTGCTCCGAAAATTCCGGATCACGAAATGATTCGGCGGATTGGGTCTGGCAGCTACGGCGAAGTCTGGCTGGCGAAAAACGTTGTCGGAACGTATCGAGCCGTGAAAGTCGTTTACCGCGCAAAATTTCGCGATGCGCGGCCCTTTGAGCGCGAGTTCGCCGGCATCAAAAACTTCGAGCCGATCTCACGCACTCACCCGGGACTGGTCAGCATCCTGCATATCGGCCGGAATGATTCAGCCGGCTATTTCTATTATATCATGGAAATCGCCGATGATTTGGGCGGCGCGGCGATTCAACCCGACAAGTATGCACCCCGAACTCTAAGCGCCGAGATTGAAAGCCGCGGAAGATTTCCACTCTGTGATTCTGTGCAAATCGGCCTGGCGCTCGCCTCCGCTTTGGAGCACCTGCACGGTCGCGGCCTCGTCCATCGAGACATAAAGCCTTCAAACATTATTTTCATCCAGAACGAGCCAAAGCTGGCGGACATTGGCCTGGTCGCGGGTATTAAAGAGGCTGGCTCTGTTGTTGGGACGATTGGTTACATTTCACCCGAGGGACCGGGCACACCTGGGGCCGACATCTATAGTCTTGGCAAGGTGCTCTACGAAATCAGCACGGGCAAAGATCGTGAGAGCTTCCCGGAATTGCCCGCCGAGCCACTGGATGCGGGCAGCAATTCCATCTTTCGGAAATTTAATGAACTGATCCTGAAGGCCTGTGAGAATGATCCGCGCCATCGTTACAAGCTGGCTGGCGAGATGCGTGAAGCTCTTAGGTCTTGTCAAAGCGGCGCGAGCGACGCGTTTTCACCTCCCGCATCGCGCCCTCTCCACTCTCGCACTACTCCAATTAACGGCGAACGCAAGTTGTTGACCGTACTGTTCCTTGAGATTTCCGCCGTTGAGGGTACGGATCCCGAGGAGGCACAATCATTAATGGAATCCTCCGTGGAAGTAGTCCGCCCCGTGATCGAACGTTTTGAGGGATCAATCGGACAATCGCAAAACGACCGCCTCGTGGCGTTCTTCGGTGCGCCGGTCGCTTGCGAAGACCACACTCATCGCGCCGCGCAAGCGGCTTTAGCGTGCCGAGAGGCGCTCGCCGCTTACAGCGACCAATTGCGAGGAACGGGGAAAGGTGCTTTTGAATTCAGAGCGGCGCTCAATACGGGCCTGGCCGTGACAGCCAGACCTACCCTGCATTCCGCTTTTAACGCGACCGGCGAGACGATCACCCTGGCGCCGCGCCTCCTGGCCCTGGCGCTGCCAGGCCAGATTCTGGGCATCGAAGAAACTTGTAAATCGATTCAGGATTTTTTCGATATCCATCCTTTGGAAGAACACAGGTTGCCCGGCAAAACTGCGCCTGTGAAAATTTACGAGATCAGGCGCGCGCGAGAGCGACGTTCACGTCTGGATGCCAGGGCCCGGCACGGACTCACCCCTCTTGTGGGTCGGGCGAAAGAATTAGCGGTGCTTCGGGAACGCTTCGCTGAAGCAAAAGGCGGCCATGGACAGATGGTTCTAATTGCGGGCGAAGCCGGTTTCGGAAAATCACGGCTCTTACGCGAGTTTCGCCAGGATCTCGGCGCCTCTGAAGTTGCCTGGCTGGCGGGATATTCCATTTCTTTTGGCGGCCAAATGGCCTATCTGCCCATTATCGAACTTCTGCGCGGCCTGTTTCAACTTGAAGATGCGGATTCGGAGGCAACAATTCTGAGCAAACTGGAGGCAGGTGTAACGCGCTCAGGCGAGGAGGTCCGCTTCGGGTTGCCATACATCAAACATCTTTTCGCGGTCGATTCTCACAATGATGCGGTCGCGCGAATGGATCCACAGGAGCGGCGACTCCAAACACTGGATACCATCCGCAAGCTCCTGCTTAAGACGGCGCAACACGCCCCGCTTGTCGTGGTCATCGAGGATCTTCATTGGATAGACAAGGCCTCCGAGGAATTCTTACTTTCCTTCGCCGACTCTCTGGCGATGGCGCGAGTGCTGGTGCTGTTAAGTTATAGACCGGGTTATCGCAATCCATTTCCAGATCGCTCTTACCTCACACGAATAGCGTTGCGACAGTTGACCGACGACGAAACGATTCAACTTGCCGGGGGCGTTCTGTCAGGAGCCCCATTACCTGCGGAACTGCGGCGGCTCATTGTCGCCAAAGCGGACGGAAATCCATTCTTTATCGAGGAACTGCTGAAATCCTTGATCGAGTCAGGCGCCCTCCAGCGACAAAATGATCAGTATCTGATCGATACAACGCTTCGGCAGATCCATCTGCCCGAGACGATTCAGGATGTAATTATGACCCGAATCGGCCGCCTGGAGGAATCTTCCCGCCGGGCATTGCAACTGGCATCCGTTATCGGTCGCGAGTTCGCGGTCAATCTCCTCGAAACGATTTCGAATCTACCGGTCCCATTGGGCGATTGCTTGCAGAAACTCAAGGCGCTCGAGCTGATTTACGAGCGCAGCCTCTTTCCAGAACATATCTGTACATTCAAGCACGCGCTCACCCAGGAGGTCGCCTACAACAGTCTGCTCATCCAAAGTCGAAAAGAATTACACTCACTGGTCGCCGCTGCAATTGAGGAAATCTACGCCAAACGTCTTCCCGAATTCTACGGCTTGCTGGCCTATCACTACGAACAAGGCGAGGAATGGGAGCCCGCTCTCGAATATCTGCAAAGAGCCGCTGAACACTCACGCAGCGTCGCCGCTCACCGCGAAGAATCTTCGCTCCTCTCCCGCGCCATCATCATCGCCGGGCGACTCGCCCAGCCTGCTCTGGTTGCCGAACTCCGAGGCAAACGCGGCAGCGCCTGGGCCAAGGTCGGCATGTGGCCGGAAGCAAAACCGGAGCTGGAAAGCGCATTGGCCCAGTTGCCGCCCGAACCTTGGGAGCGCCGGGCCGAACTTCTCCTCGATCTCGCCGCCGTCAATTATTGGGCTCTCGATATTCCCGCGATGCGCAAAGCTGCGACCGAAGGGTATCAGCTCGCTGAAAAATCCAACCGTCGCGACCTCATCGGGGCCTCCATGGGCTGGCTCGCCGGTGCGGAAGCAGCCGACGGCAAATCAGATGCCGCTCTCGACCTTTTCGAGCGTGCAGCTACCATCGGCGCCGGATCCAGCTGCGCCCCCCTCTCACTGTTTCCCATGGCCCTCTATTGGCGCGGACGGATTAACGATGCTGTCCGACGCGGATTTGAAGCCGCCCGCGCTTTGCAGGATACGTGGGCATCAACATTTGGAACTCCGCATCTTGGATTGGCTTTGGCCGCGACCGGACGCTACGCCGAAGCTCAGCGGGTTTTCACTGACGCATGCCAAGTCGGCCTTAAATATGAGAATTGGAAGTTCCACGCCCGCGCCTTGTGCATGTCCGCAGGCTTTTACCTGGACGTTTTTGATTTCGGATCTCACCAACAGATCATGCAGGAAGCCCTTGAGCGGGCGCGGGCGGTTGGATTCCGGCCCACGATGGTGATGGCCAGTCTCGACCTCGTCTTCAATTACACCCGCCGCAACCAGGTACCAGATGAAAAGATTCTCTCTGAAATAGCCGAGATCATAAAAGAAATGGGGGGCTGGCATCGCTGGCTTATGGAAGTGCGCCTCGGCCACGCCCGCGCTGAGGTAGCGTTGGCATGTGGAAATCCGGACGAAGCGATCTTGAAAGCTACTGAATCCATTTCCCAGAGTCGGACGGGACAACGCCTCAAGTACGAAATAGCTGGACTCGAAACGCGCGCCCGAGCCCTGGCGCTCAGGGGACGAACATATGAAGCGATCTCTGATCTGCGACGCGCCATCGAGCTCGCCCGTTCGATGGGCGATCCGGCGATGCTTCTGCGAGTCTTAACCGCTCTCCTGCCCATCGATGGCAACGACGAATTGCTCGAAGAGGCCCGCGCGCTCGCACGCAAAATCCTTGCCGAAATGCCAACTCCGGAAATGCTAAAGTGCTTCGAAACCGCCGAACCGGTGCGGCAACTCGGATCGCTGCAGTAATGCTGGCGACAGAAAAGCGTAGGCAATAAGTTGGCCGTCAGGAGACCACGCCCAAGGCCGCATTTACCCGCACGGGTCAAGGGATGGTGATGGATCCCCGGCACCCCCCACTTTTGAAAATACGTGGTGGCGTGTGAGAGTTGGTACGAATCCTTCGGTTAAAATTGTCTTGAGAATGCGGCGACAATAACAAAGTCGGCTAGTCCGCCGCGATCGGCTGTGGTGGTTTTCTGGAGGTTCCGCCCGACAGCCACAGGCACATTCAGGCTGAGGATATTCTTCCCGAAGATCCAATTGACCCCGGGATCGACGTAGACAGAGTAACCGGCTCTGCGAAAACCATTGCTGTCCCCGATAGCATCATTCACGGGAATGCCGTCAACCCGGCCGCCCAGGCTGATCGAGAGTCCCTTCGAGGGCCAAATGGCGTACGAGAGTCCAATGCGCCCGAGGTACTGGTCTGGAACCGTGTTTACAAGAGACACTGCCGGGGAGGGCCTTTCGGTGCCGTTCACATCCCGCGGGTTAAACAGATAGAACCCAGAGATATACCCGTAGAGGTTCTCAATGATTTCCTGGTATCCCTGCATTTGCAGGAGGAACCCCCAGCCTCCATCTCCGGGTTGGGCAGCGATGTCAACCGGTCTCAGAATGACCGTGCCGTCGAACTGGTGGAAATTATCCACCGCCCGCTCGTCCCCTGTAGGCGCCTTGACTCCCACGCCAATATTAATATTCCCTTTCGGATGACGAGCAGGGTCGAGCAACCAGACAGTCGCCAGCAGGCGCATATCTCCCAAACCCCCTGCCGATCCGGTGTGGCGCATACCGTCGCCCTGGATCGTAGAGTAATCAGCGTGCTGAAAGGGCAGGGTAAGGCTCAGTCCGAAACGATAAGTCACCTCATAGGTCGCGGTGAGATCAAACGAGTTGACCGTTATCCTTCCTCCGACATCGTAAAGATCAGGACGTTCTTCGGTCCCCACAAAAACTTTGTCCGAATGGAGATAGCGATAGGAAACTTCGCTCTCCCATTGACCCGGACTCAAGTAGGAGATTCCTTGCGCGCCAAGACTGAGCGAAAGGTGACGAGCCGGAATGCACCCTTGTGGGGAGGCGATCCTGGGAGCCAACAAAAGTCCTATTGTGACAAGCGTGGAAAGAGTCCCTCGGCAAAGCCGTAACGCGGCTGAACGGGTTGAGTTCATGGTGAAAGATCGGGTTTCTAAGTCGTGAACTACTCCTATGCTTTTGAGGTGTCAATAGGAAATCAC
>DAIRFP010000272.1:0-4740 GCA_036794995.1 Thermodesulfobacteriota bacterium
TGCCTTGCGCCCGTGGTCAATAGGCCGGTGGCTTGATGGCCACCACTCCGACCCCCTGAGTGGGGTTTCCCGGGGTTGGGGCCTGGCGGAACCGTTTCGTTCCTGTGCCCACGGGCTCCAGTCCCACCCCTCTCGAAGCCTGAAGGTAGACCGTTTCGATTTGTCACGGGATTTCTGGGACACTACACTGCCGAAAGATTTAGCTTCTGGGAGGTATCTACATGACGCAGGTTGTCGGGAGGCCCACGCCGAGGGTCGAGGGCGAGCTCAAGGTGACGGGAAAAGCGCTTTACAGTGCGGACCTGAATTTGCCGGATACGCTTTGGGGCAAGGTGCTGCGCAGCCCGATTTCGTACGGGCGCATCAAGAGCATAGATATCAGTAAGGCCTGGCAGGTGCCGGGGGTGAAGGCCGTGATTACCGGACAGGACGTGGCGGGACTCAGAATTGGCCGGTGTATTTATGATACGCCGGTTTTGGCGGACGGCGTGGTGCGGTTCATCGGCGAAAAGGTCGCCGCGGTTGCGGCGGAGACTGAGGAGGCGGTGGAGCGCGCGTTGGATTTGATCGAAGTCGAATATGACGAGCTGGAAGCGCTGCTCGATCCGGTGGAGGCGGCCAAACCTGGCGCAACCCTGCTTCATCCCGATCTCCTGTCGTACAAAGGGCTGCCGGTTCCCTTGGCCAAGCCGAGCAATGTGTTCGCTTATCTCAAATGGGGCAAAGGAGATCTTCAAGCGGGTTTTAAGGGATCGGATCTGATCGTGGAAAATACCTATACAACGCAGGTGACGCATCAGTCCTATTTGGAGCCCCACGCTTGCGTGGTGAAGGCGGACCCGTCCGGCGGCGCGGATATATGGTCCTGCAGCAAGACGCCTTTCGCAGTGCGGGGGCAGCTTTCCAATTGCATCGGGATCGCCAAGGAGAAGTTCGTGTTTCATCCGATGCACATCGGCGGGGACTTCGGCGGCAAAGGCGGGTTCATGGATACTCCCGTTTGTTATTTTTTGTCCTTGAAAAGCGGTCAGCCGGTGAAGATGGTCATGGACTATTCGGAAGAATTGGTCGCCGGCAATCCCCGCCATCCGTCGATCATCAAAGTCAAAACCGGCGTCAAGAGAAATGGCCTCATCATGGCGCACCACATGAGCTTTCTGTTCGATAGCGGCGCCTACGGATCGATGAAACCCGCCGGTTATCTGATCGGCGCCCAGACCTGCGCGGGTCCATACAAGATCTTCAATTGTCTGATCGAAGAGAAAATCGTCTATACGAACAAGGTGCCCTGCGGCCACATGCGGGCGCCCGGCGACCCCCAGGGATTCTTCGCTAACGAGAGTCAAATGGACATCGTCGCGCGGAAGCTCGACATGGATCCGGCGGAGTTCAAAGGCAAAAATATGCTGCATGATGGCGATGAAACGCCCATCGGGGGCCATATCGCCCACATCAGAGGCGTGGAGGCATTGCAGAAGGCGATCCAGTTGTCCGGTTACGATAAGCCGAAAGCCAAAAACGTTGGGCGAGGTCTGTCTTTTTCCGAATGGAGCCCCAGCGGCGGCGAAGGCAATGTCTTTGTCACCATCGATGAAAAGGGCACGGTCAAAGTTTCATCGCCGGTGGTGGATCAGGGCGCGGGAGTGCTCACGATCATTGTCGAAGTCGTGGGCGAAGAGCTTCAGGTTCCCGCCGACAGAATCGAGTTGACCCAGCTCGACAGCAGCGTGGTGCCGAGCGACGGCGGCGTCGGCGGCAGCCGCGCCACCCGCGTTTACGGCAACGCATCCTATGACGCAGGCACGAAAGCTAAGGCGGAAGTTATCGCGGTGGCGGCAGAAAAGTGGACAGTAAGGCCGGAGGAACTGGAGTTAAGCAACGGCGCCGTCCTACACCGGGCGTCGAAACGAAGGATGAGTTTCGCCCAAGTTGTCAAAGCGAAGGGCTCGCCGATCACGGTGAAAGGCTATTACAAAAGCACGGAAAAAGCCCACGACGCCTCGGTCTCGGCACAAATCGCGGAAGTCCATGTCGATCCGGAGACGGGCCAGGTCAGCTTGCTCCAGATGACCTCCGCCCACACCACGGGGAAGGTGATCAATCCGCTCATGCATCAAGGCCAGATCGAAGGTGGCGTCGTGTTTGGACTGGGTTATGCGTTGACCGAAGAAGTCCTGTTCGATGGCGGCCGGGTCACGACCACTAACTTCGGTGAGTTTAAGATCCCTAACATTCAGGATATCCCGCCGTTAAAGACGGCGGTTATGGAGACGGTGCCCCATGGACCGGGCCCTTACAATAGCTTGGCGATCGGCGAGGTAGCGAACACACCCACGGCAGCGGCGGTGGCCAATGCGGTGGCCGACGCTTGCGGCGTGCGCATCAAGGATTTGCCGGTGACGTCGGAAAAGGTCTACGATGCGCTAAAAAAGAAAGCCAAAGGGTGATCTAGCCGAAGGGTGGCTTTTATGGCTGAATCTCTAGTTAATGGGTGCGTGTGAACTAACGAGATCAGTAGTAGGAGATCCGAACCAGAGGAGGTTCTTTATGGCTGAGTCTTTACGCTATTACGTGGCGCATAACGGCGGGCTGAAGGTCATGCAGCTTCTGGGCGAATCCATGGACACCATCGGCGAGTTCTTCGAGGGCAGGACCGTGGAGCACTTGATCGGCTGCCACGACAAGCCGGAGATCGTTTTTGCGGCGGTGGCCTTCGACGGCGGCTATCGGACGCGGGACGGCGGCAAGACGTGGGAGAAGATCATGGAAGGGGATGTGCGCACCTTTACCGTGGACCCCCATGACGAACGCGTGGTGTACCTGGGCATTGGCCCGATTCGTCTGTTTCGGAGCGAGGACGGTGGCGCGAAATGGGAGCCGCTGGACGGCATGCTCGACTTCTCCGAGGAAGTGAAAAAGAAGTGGGACGTGCCGCCACGCCTGCGCGGCATCGAATCCCCCCACGTGCGCCATATTTTTATTCATCCCGACGATGCCAATCTGCTGTTCGTTCTGCTCGAGCACGGCGGGGTTTTGCTAAGCCGCGATCGCGGCAAGAGCTGGGAAGATCGCAGCACCGGCATCGACTATGTCGACATGCATTACATCGAGAATTATCCGGACAGCAAAGAGCGTTACTATGTTTCTTCGGCGCGGGGCTTTTTCCGCAGCGACGACGCCGGAAAGCAGTGGCGCCGGGTTGAGAACGGCATGCCCTGGGCCTATACCGAACTGCACAGCTACTCCCACGAATGGCACTTTTTGCCGGGAGATTCGCCGCGGATGGTCCTTTGCGGCGGCAAGGGCTCCCCGGGAGTGTGGGCGCGGGAGAAAATGAATCCCAAGGGCCACATTCTGCTGAGCGATGACGGCGGCGAGAATTGGCGCATATCCACCGGCGGCCTGGAAAAAGAAAATCCCTGGATGCCCTGGGTCCTGCTCCGTCATCCCAGTGATGCGCGGACGCTCTTCTGCGGCATGGGCGACGGCGCTCGCGGTTATGGTTTCGACGCGCGATTAAAAGGAAAGGGAGCCTTCTACGTCAGCCGCGACCGGGGCGACTCCTGGGAGCCGATTCTGTCGGATACCCCATCGATTTTGACCGCCTGGGTGGCCGCGAACTGACGCGTCGGTTTCCAGTTCCGGGTTGCTAGTTCCGGGTTGCTAGTTTCGGGTTACTGAGTAAGGGCTGAAACTAGCGACAACGAATCACGAACCTGATCACGGTGGTTTCCCCAAACCCGATTCTTCCCCTTTTATCCCTTATCCTTTTGCCCTTATCCTTTTTAAACCCGAGACCCGGGCACGGCTCTTTGCCTTCGTTTCCGCTTTCAGCTTTGATCATTCATCCTTAGTCTTAACGCGCCGGAGTCCACCGCAAGGTTTGAGTAATCCTCGGTCAGTTCCGCGACCCCCAAACGGGACAATTCGTCATTTCGATGTTTTGAGAATTATCAAAACATCAAAGTTTGAAAAGAGACGTCCTCAACCAATTTGGTGTCGGTTAGTCATCGATACCGAGAAGTCAGTTAATCAATCGGGCTTGACTTCTGGGAGGCGAAAACGATTATTGGAACTTGGGGCTGAATCGCGTAGAATCTTCGAAATCGTGACTATTGAAGAACTCATAAAAGACCGGCGAGAAGAAATCCTGCGAATCGCCGCGCGACATGGCGCCCACAACGTGCGGGTTTTCGGCTCGGTTGTCCGCGGTGAAGCGCGCCCTGACAGCGACGTGGACTTCTTGGTCGATATGGACCCGGGACGGACCCTGCTCGACATGGGTGGGCTGGTGATGGAACTGCGAGAGATATTGGGTCGCGAGGTTGATGTCGTGACCGAGCGCGGACTCAAGGCACGTATCCGGGATCGCATAATCAAAGAGGCAGCGCCTTTGTGAGAGACCCTAAGGAGCGGCTCCGGGATATTCTTGACGGGATTGCCAATATCGAACGCTATGCGGCGCGTGGACGGCAAGCGTTTGAGTCTGACGAGCTCATTCAGAACTGGTTCGTGCGGCACCTCCAGATTATCGGCGAAGCGGTACGCGGGTTGCCGCAAGAACTTCGTGATCGGGAAAAATCCGTACCCTGGTCTAAGATCATGGGTATGCGGCACATCCTTGTTCACGACTACTTTGCCGTGGACACCGATATTGTGTGGGATGTCATCGAGCGCGACCTGCCGGATTTAAAGGCCAAGGTCGAAGCGCTCCTACAGCAGCTTGAGCGGGGCCCCTGA
>DAIRFP010000272.1:4840-6400 GCA_036794995.1 Thermodesulfobacteriota bacterium
GAACATTAGGAAGTCATGCCCAAGATTTCTGTTGTCTTCTATCAGGAGGATGCCCAGACTGTTCCCGTGCTCGATTGGCTTGACCGTCTCCCCACCAGAGCCCAAGATAAATGCCGGGTTCGTATGGAGAGGCTACGGGATTTGGGCCATGAACTGCGCCGGCTGGAATCAGATTACTTAAGGGACGGTATTTATGAGCTGCGAGTGGGACTTCAAGGAATGAACTATCGAATGCTCTATTTCTTTCACGGCAGGGTTGCCGCAGTTCTTGCTTACGGTCTAGTAAAGGAAAGAGAAGTTCCTCCACGTGAGATTGCGGAGGCTATTCGAAGAAAGCGGAAGTTCGAATTAGACCCTGAGGGGCATACCTACAAGGAGCGCTGATGATGCAGAGAAAGAAGAGAAAAACGACCACCGACGCAGTGGAGATTCTCCATCGCCGTTATTACCGAGGTAAACCGGAGCGATTGGCTGCCTTGGAGAGGGCTCGGGCCGATGATCATGTCGCGCGCAAAATCGCCGCTCTCCGGACTGAGGCTGGGCTCAGCCAACGGCAGTTGGCTAAACTGATCGGCACTACGGCCTCGGTTATCTGCCGGCTCGAAGACGCGGATTATGGGGGTCACTCGTTGGCCATGCTTAACCGCATTGCCACTGCCCTGAACCGCCGCGTCGAGATTCATTTCGTTCCAGTGGAGCGACGGCTCCGCTCAGCATAATAGGCAGGGGGAACGCCATTTTGATGTTTTGAGAATTATCAAAACGTGGACGTTCCCTCGGCGAAGCACGATCACGAGGCACGCTCCGTATGGCCGAAAAAGTAAAAGTTTGGTTCGATCCTGAGGGAGATTTTTTAGCGGTACGGTTCAGTGATGCTCCTGGGTTCATGCGCGAAACGGCACATAATGCGCTGATGGAGCGAGTAGACGAGCATGGACAAGTTGTCGGGTTCAGCATCCTCGGAGTGAGTCGTTTTCGGAAAGAACGCCCTTTTGAAGTTGAATTGAGCGTTGGCAAATAGACCCGCTGCCTTCGAAATTTTGCCTTTATCCTTTTTAGAGGGGACGGCTCTTATGTTCTTTCCATCTTCAGCTTTGATCATCCAACCTTTCTTAACGAGCCGCCTGCAATCAACGTTATTCAGCACCCAGCCGAGCGGGACTGGAAGCCCATTGTTAAAATTGAGCATTACCGGTTGAACATGAACTTGCTTCGCGCCGCGCTTGAAACTACTGCGTAGCTTTACGATGAGGCCTAACTTGACGTCGTCCCGTGCGACGGGTAAGAATTTGCCATCATCTCCCCTGACTGTTCAATCAGCAGGTCGCGGAGTCGCTCCTTCGGAGCGGCTCCTGCTTTTACACGGCAGGGGCGCCTCCCGTCCGATCTAGACTCAGGAGTAGAAAATGAAACGAGAACTGAACAAGCGACTTCAGACCATCGGAAAAAAGCTTAGCAAAGGGGAAGATTGATGAAAAAGGAAAAACACCAGAAAACGACCGTTACCGTAAGATTAACCGACGAGGAAGATCAGGTTTTGAGGCGTCTCTGCATGCTTAA
>DAIRFP010000049.1:0-511 GCA_036794995.1 Thermodesulfobacteriota bacterium
GACCTCGATTTTAAAACCCTTGGGCAGCTTGAGCTGCGGGATCGGCAGCTTATCTTCCGGCGTCGGGTTCGGCGGGGACGGGACGCCGCGGAGCACCTTAGCAACTTCGGCGTTGGGTATGTCTGGCCGTCCCGGAACCGTGGTTGGCTGTGGTTGCAAGCTGGGCATCGGTTTTGACGCCTCCGGTTTTGCCGCCTCGGGTGCCGCAGGCGGCGGGGCCGGTTGGTCCCCCGTCTGCTGCGCGAAACCGGGTAACACGACAAGACACGTGGCAAGAGTGCCGGCGAATAATAGGCTCCACAGGATCGATGAACGTCTGATCATCTAAATAATCCTCCTGGTTCGAGCGCACATAGTTCTTGCGCTCAGTGGTGGAAATCCCTTTTTGAGATCAGCCGAACTCACAATTACCGAGGTCAAACCCGCTGGCCAGCGTTCCGGGTCTCCAGCAGCCAACCGGCGGCCGGAGGTAACAGACTGGCGGCTAGCGATAATTTTGGCCGGACAATAT
>DAIRFP010000049.1:521-21294 GCA_036794995.1 Thermodesulfobacteriota bacterium
CTCCTGGTTCGAGCGCACAGAGTTCTTGCGCTCAGTGGTGGAAATCCCTTTTTGAGATCAGCCGCCCTCACAGTTACTCGCGGTGAGCCCCAGTGGTCACTGTTCCAGGGCCGAGCGGCGGCCGGAGGTAACAGACTGGCGGCTAGCGATAATTTTGGCCGGACAATATCCGAGATCTGCCTATTATGTCAATTTCAACCCGATTCACCGATTCCACGGTAGAGATAGACATTGACTGCGGTCTGGAGTAGAGAAGCGGTTAAATTATTTGATATTGCTGGAGGGGCACCGTAAAACTAGGCAAAGGTATTTGCAATTTTGAGTTGAATTTTGGATTACGGAATCGGAAAAAAGATGACTCGCGCAAAGGCGCAAAGCACGCCAAGTTCGGAGCAATAGAAAGATTTTTTCTTTGCGCTCTTGGTGTCCCTTCGACTTTGCTCAGGACATGCTTGGCGCGAGAAACTTTCTTGCAGTCGTTCAGTCGAACATTTGCAACGGTAGAACCAATGATCGCAACCGAGACTCAATCTCCGCTCGACGCAGCACGAAAGCTCGCTCCCATGATCCGTTCCTGCGCCGATCAGATCGAGATCGACCGCGAGTTGCCGCGGCCGCTCTTCGAGGCGTTGGCCGACGCCGGCTTGTTCCTACTGGCGCTGCCCCGCGCCGTGGGCGGCGCGGAGATCGATTTGCCGGCCTACGTCCAGGTGCTCGAGGAGATCGGCAAAGCCGACGCCAGCACCGGCTGGATCGTCAATCAGTGCGCGATCTTCGCCACCTATGCTGCGCGGATGCCGCGTGACATCGCTCGCTTGATCTGGTTCGACACCCCACGCAGCGTTGTCGCGAACACGCCGCTTCCGACAGCTCAGGCAATCGTGGTGCCGGGCGGATACCGGGTCACCGGCCGCCAGGGATTCAGTACGGGATGCCGGCATGCCGCCTGGCTCGCGGCGCGCGCTCAGGTCCTTGAGAACGGCCAGCTCAGGCTGCAGGACGGTCAACCCGAGCAGCTCTACCTGTTCGTGCCGGCGGCGGAGGCCGAGCTGCTCGACACCTGGCATGTCCGGGGCATGCGCGGAACGGGTACTTACCATTTCGCCGTAAGCGATGTTTTCGTGTTTTTGGAGCGCACGGTTCTCCAGACCGGTGCTTCCCTGCTGGAGACTGGACCGCTTTATCAAATCCCCCGGACCTTGCTGTTCGGCTCGGGCGATGCCGCAGTGGCCCTAGGAGTGGCCCGCGCCTGCCTCACTGCATTCTTCGAACTGGCGGGCGCCAAAACACCGCGGGCCATGCAGGCGACGCTCCGCGATCAGCCGCTGGTTCAAGCCGCTGTCGGGCGCGCCGAAGCGGACCTTCGATCCGGACGCGCCTTTCTGACCGAGGCAGTCCGCGAGCTTTGGACCGAGACGAAATCGACAGGCGAGGCTAGCCAAGAGCAGCGAGCGATCCTGCGCCTCGCCTTGACGCACGCGATTCGCCTGGCGGTTCAGGTCGTCGACACCGTTTATAATGCCGCTGGCGTGACGGCGATCTACGAGGGCAATCCGCTGCAGCGCTACTTCCAGGACATTCACGTGATCAGCCAACACCTGCAGGCGCGCCTCTCCCACTATGAGCTGGTCGGTCAGCACTGGCTGGGGCAAAAGATCGATCTGACGAGGCCCTAGCCGGAAACCCTTCGCAGTCAACAGTTTCAGCGCCTTTAACGTTTGACGTCTTGGCATGCTTCCACACGATGGGTGAAGAAGCCGTTTTTTGTGGACCTACTTGTGCGACAGCATCCGATCCAGGTCAAATTTTGCATCCATCTTCATTCCGCTGTCCTTTTATGCGTAGGTCAAAATTCCGCGACCCAGAATCCGCCCGTGCTCCAAATCGTCAACCGCCGTATTGATTTGATCCAGCGTGTATCGATGGGTCACCAATTCGTCAAGCTTCAGCTTGCCTTCACTGTACCAGCGAATGAACAGCGGAAAGTCCCGCTCCGGCCGGCAGTCTCCACCGCTGGTTCGAGTAAAAGAACGATTACCGATAAAAAGACTGGTGTCCAAAATCGCCTGGGCGCCCGGCGGCGTAATGCCTATCAACAGGGCCGTGCCCCCTTTGTTAAGGCCCGCGTATCCGGGCCGCACAGATTTCAATATTTGCTCCTGGGTCTGCGGCAAGCCGATGGCATCGATAGCGTAATCGACGCCGCCTCCGGTCAGCTCCCGGATAGCTTCCACCGGATCGACTGTCCGCGCGTTAACCGTGTGGGTCGCGCCGAAGCGCCGGGCAAAGGCGAGTTTTTCCTCGATCACGTCCACGGCAACGATCGGGTGCGCATCGACGATCGCCGCGGCTTGGATCGCGCAAAGCCCTATGCCTCCCGCGCCAAACACAGCCACCGACTGCCCGGGCCTGACATCGAGAGTGTTAATGATGGCGCCGGCCCCCGTCATTACCGCGCAGCCGACGATCGCCGTCACGTCGGTCGGCACGTCCTTGGGCATCGTCACGACGACCCGATCGGACGCCAAAGCATATTCCGCCCACGTCGCGGCAGATCCCGAAACCTCCTTGCCATGCCACATGTAGGTAGATTGAGCACGGTCATTTAAAGCGTGCGTCGCCAAAGGCAGTGGAGTGTTGGAATTGTTCCGGTCGACCCACGTCGTGATGACGTGATCGCCTTCTTTCACATGGCTTACGTCACGTCCTTTCGCAACCACGATTCCGGTTGATTCGTGTCCCAACAGCGCCGGCAGCCGCTGCCCGGGCCGGGCGGGCCTGCGCATGGTATGGATTTGCGAATGACAAACGCCGCTGGAAAAAAGCTTGACCAGAACCTGGTCCGGCGCAGGGTCCGGAAACTCGATTTCGTCCACGACCAGCGGCTTGTTAGGCTCCACCAGGATTGCCGCTCGACCTTTAGTGCTCATCGTGTTTTCCTCCTCTCTCCATTGTTGCGGAACCGTGCTAGCTTTCTTTTATGACGCGTGGCGATTCATACAACAGCGCGGACCCGAAAATCCAGCTGGAACCTGGGCCCAACGCCTCCGCCTTTCGTCTTTATCATCGCTTCACGAGTTCAAGCCACTCACGCTTTCCCCTTGACGCCCGCGCTCGCCCTGCCCTATTTTACCCGGAACCGGCTTCTTGATTTTGTCCTTATTCTGGAAAAAGGTGAACTATGAAAAGATTGTGGATTGCCGTTCTGCTTATTCTATCACTCTATTGTCCACGAAAACCCCTCGAAGCCGCAGAAAGCCTGCGCGCGGCCAGCGGCGGATTTACCACTGCGATTCATGCCGTGCTCTGGGCTGCCTATGAAGAAAAGATATTTCGGAAATACCATCTCGATGTCGAGTACCTGGCTCTCAACAGCGGCCGATTGGGCATGCAAATGCTGCTCTCCGATGACGTGCAGATTCTCTTCTCCACCGGGGTTACGGTCGTGACCACTAATCTACAAAAAGCCGACCTGGCGATCATCGCCGGCGGGCTGAATTTTTTTCCCACCAAGCTGATCGCCCGCCCGGAAATCAAAAAACCCGAAGATCTCAGAGGTAAGGTTCTGGCCGTGGGCGGATTTGGCGCCGCCAACCACATGGCGCTGCTCGTGGCGCTGGAAAAGCTGGGCGTCAATGCCAAAGAAGTCACTATCATTCAAGTGGCCGGAGGCGCGGCGCAACTGGGCGCTCTCACCAAGGGCGTTATCTCGGGCCTGGTCTTTAATGAGCCGCAAGCGACTATCGCGGTAAAAAGGTTCGGCATGCAATCTTTGATCGACCTCATGGAGAGCAAAACCCCTTTCCCCCAGAACTGTTTCATCGTCAAACGCGGGTATCTCGAGGCCAACCGGGAAAAAGTCGCGAATTTCATGAGGGCGGTTATTGAATCGATCTACCTCCTCAAAAAAGACCGGGCGCTAGCGATCCGGCTGATAAAGAAATATATCCGCGTCAACGACGAGGAGGCGGCCATCGGCTATGATTATTACTTGGCCAACCACAGCGAGGGAATCCTGGATCTCCCCGACCGTCGAGGGCTTCAATTCGTCATCGAGGAGACGGCGAAAACCAATCCCAAAGCCGTAGGCCAGACGCCTGAAACACTCAGACTCCTGGAACCGTCGGTGCTTGATCAGATCAAGCGAAGCGGCTTCGTGGACAAAGTAAAAAATTGAACTATCTGAAGCAAGCCGAGGCTAGTCGAGCCCGCGGTGCTTGAAGAAGAGCACCATGATTTCGGCGGCTGCCATAGCTACGCGCGCCACGGGGTAGGTGTTCTCCTTGACTCCCTTGATCCGTTTGCCTATTTTTCATTACAAAGAACGGCTCCTTTTTGCGTTGCGGGGATTCCCCCCGCGCGCTCAGGCCGCGGCTTGGCGCAAAACAAATTCATGCAACGTTAACGTCACACGATTTATGGAGAACCCTTATGACTGAACCTTTGGCTTCCCACAGGATAATCCACGTCGCGCTGTTCACGAGAAACCCACGGGAGCTCGCCCCTTTCTATCGGGATGCTTTCGGTATGAAAATCGTTCATGTCGGCGGCGCCGTGCAGTTGTGGGACGGTCATGTGCTGCTGGCACTGAACCCATGGCGAAGCACCGGTGATGAAACTCTCCGCATCGATGAGGTGGGTGAGCCCCAGGCCAAGGGCTTCGATCACTTCGGGTTTCAGATAGACGACTTGGAAGCCGTGAAGATGCGTTTAAAGAACGCTGGCGCCAGCGCCGAGGTTACCAAGCGTCCCGCCGGAAGAACGTTTACGGAATGGCGCGCTCATGACCTCGAAGGCAACCGGATCGATCTTTCTGAAAGAGGCTACAAGCCGGTTTCTGCGGATAAGCTTCAAGCGCTCGAGGTCGACGCAGCTTCCGAGATCAACCGGATTGTGATCGGGACCGATACGCCTTCAGGGCTAGCGGAATTTTACCAAAGCGCTTTCGGCATGAAGCTCTCATACCAATCCGAGGGTAAGGTAACCCTTACCGACGGGAGAATGCATCTGCTCTTGTTGGCCCGAGCGGAGGAGTTTCCCAGCGGGTTTCATTGTCTCGGCTTTCGCCTGGTGGACAAAAAAAGGATGCTCGAGCGCGCGGCGGAATTGGGAGCATCCGTATCCCACACGCCGGATTGGGAGCATCCGGACAGAGATCAGTATCTCTTCCGCGATCCTGACGGCAACCTGCTGGCACTGTTGGGTAACGACGGTTAGGGCAAGGACCCCAATGAAATCCATTGGTACCTTAGTTGCTGCGCTGAGCCTTTTTGCCGCCTTGCATACATTCCAACCCGAAATCGTCCGCGCACAAAAGCTTCAGAAGTTGATGATGGGGTATCCGACCCCAGGAGCCGGAGTAACAGCCGAAGTTATTCGCAGAGGAGGTTTCTTCAAAAAAAATGGGCTTGACGTGGATCTGGTTCTGCTTTCCGGGAGCTCACTACTCGCAGCGGCGATGATATCCGGACACGTGCCTATAGCCCAGGTGGGAGCCGCCCCAATGGTGGTCTCCGCAGTGGGTGGAGCCGATACAGTTCTGCTCGCTTGCGCCACCAGCTTTGCCTACGGCCGTCTCTTTGCCACCCAGGATATTAAGAGCATCCGGGAACTCAAGGGAAAAAGGCTCGGACTTACGCGATTGGGAACCATAGACGATGGAATTTTACGTTATGTGTTCAAGGAGCACGGGCTTAATCCTGATCGCGATGTCACCTTTCTTGCGGCGGGCAGCGGGCCGGAGCGGCTGATCGCCCTTGGCAATGGCGCCATCGACGCCGGTATTTTTCGCGCCCCCCATGACAGCTTCGCCGAGAAGTCAGGTTTCAACGAACTGCTCGATGTGAACAAGGCCGGTCTTTATAATCCCGCGAGCTGTATCGGCACGACGAAAACCTACGTGAAAAACAATCGCGACACGGTAATGCGGGTGATGAAGGGATTTGTCGAGGGATTAAAGTTTTTTAAAGAGAATCGACAATTCACTTTGAAGGTCGCCGCCGAGTTGACCCGCACGACGGACGTCGAAGCAGTAAGCGCGATCCTGGACTCGCCGGCTCGGCTCCAGGAAAAGGTTCCCTATGTCCCGATTAAAGGCATCGAGTTCCTGCTCAAGATCGCCCAGCTGCGCGATCCCCGCGCCAAAAACTTCGACCCGGGCTTCGTCATCGACTCCAGCTTCATGCAAGAGCTGGAAAAAAGCGGCTTCATTGACTCCCTGTGGAAAAAGTAACTTTCTCGGATACGATGGTATCGGTGTTTTTCCGATTGCCGAGTCGGGAACCGGGGAGTTTGACGGTAACCAATGTTATTTTGCTTACGATTGTGTGATGCAATAGGAGAACTGCAATGAATTTGATCGGCCTCATTTCTCCCAATCTCACCGAAGACACTCTGGTCGATGTCTACAAGATGCTACCGCAGGGAACTCGCATCGAGGGACGAGCGCTCAAGGTTGGAAAATTTACCGATGAGGAGTTCCACCGGGCAGAGCAAGCCTTCTCGGATCTGGTCCGGGACTTGGCGCGCCTTCCTTTGGACTTTCTCATGGTCACGGGTGAGCTGTTTCTTTCTTACAAAGGTCCGGGCTCAGATCGCCAGATCCTCGACCTGGTGAAAAAGATCACGGCGGTACCCGCTTCAACGGTGCTGACGGCAGTGGTGCGCGGATGCCAAGCGTTGGGACTCAAACGAGTGGTGATGGCGAGTCCGTTTCCCGAAGACCAGGACGAAGGCCTGGTGCGCTTTCTCGCTCACGACGGCATCGAAGTTGTGGCATTCCGCGGCCTGGGCTGCCCCAACTCCGATGCGATCTGGGCGCTGCCACCGGAAACCGGTTATGAGTTGGCCACCGCTCTCTTGAGCGAGCACCCCGACGTCGACGGCGTCTATATGCCCTGCAACAAGTGGCGCACCGTTTCCGTCCTTGACCGCATCGAGCAAGACACCGGCAAGCCGGTGGTTACAAACACGCAAGCGTGGGTCTGGGAGGCGCTGCGCGCCATGGGAATGAAACAACCCATCCCAGGCTACGGCCGCTTGTTACGCGATCCTGATCTTTGAAGATCGACTGGCCCTGATTGCGGCGCCAAATGAAGTGATACATCGTCACCAACGTACCTGCGTCATAGTTGTGCTTCGAGTTATCCATTTAGCCAGTCGGCCACCATCCTTAGGAAGACTACGTAGATCCCCAAAAGAACCAGGGTGATGAGAAGATTCTTCGTCCAATTCTTGCTCCAGGCGATGCCGAAAGGGATCCCGGTCACGAAGCCGATGATATGGGTGATGTAACCTACTTGGGGATCGTAGCCAGGGATTAACCGAGGATCGTAGACTACGACGACGTTGTAGAGAAAATAAAGGATGGCTACTAGTCCCTGCGGCGCCAGAAAAAGCCAGGAGAATTTGAGCGGCCGCACCAACATGACGCAAGCGGCGACGGCGAAGATCGCAGCCGACGCCCCCAGCATTCCGGCATCGGGCGCGACAAAGGGCAGACTGAATACGAATCCGGTTAACCCCCCGGCTAAGAAAACCGCCAGGTGCCTGGCCGACCCGATGTTGTTCTCCAGCGTGCCGCCGAACACGAATAGAAAGATCATGTTGCCGAACAGGTGAAACAGGCTTCCGTGAACAAACAGAGCGGTCAGGAGAGTCCAATACCTGCCCTGCATCAGGTTGTTGAAGCTGAAAAGGAGGTTTTGCTCGGTAAACTTTGGCTCCTGCTGCCAGGCCCATAAGCTTGCCGCTATGCACGCGATTATCAGAAGGGAGTTGATTCTCAAGCGCTCGTCGGCTCAGCTTATCGTTACATCCAACCGCTGTTGGGTGTTTGTCTAGCGGAAATCAGGCAAGATCTCTTTGGCGAAAAGTTGCAGCATCTCCGAGTGACGTTCTAGGGTGGGATAAATAAACTTGATTTCAAAGTGGGAGACGCCGGCATCGGCGTAGGCTCTCACCGTGCGGCGGATTTCTTCCGGCGATCCGATGAGGCTCACCGCCGCGAGCTGGTCCACGGTCATCAGTCTTTCAAAGGTGCTGCGTCCGATGGCGAGGGTGCCAAGACCGTTTTCCCGCGCTTTGTTCGAATCGTCGTCTATGCAGCCATAGACCTCGATGCCGAGGTGAATCGCATCCGGGTCTCTGCCTTGCGCCGCGGCCATTTCTTTGAGTTGCCGAAATCTTTTCTTAATATCCTCAGGCAAAAGCCAGGCCGGCAGCCAGCCGTCTCCTAGAGTTGCCGTTCTCTTCATCGCCGCCTCGGTCCACCCGCCGATCCATAGGGGCGGATGCGGTTTCTGCAGCGGCTTTGGACAGATCTCCGCGTCTTTGAACGCGACAAACTCGCCTTCATAGGTCGCAGGCTGGCGCGTCCAGATGGTTTTCATCGCCCGAATGTGATCATCAGCGATTTTTCCTCTGAGTTTTCGATTGACGCCAAGAACTTCGTATTCCCTCGACTTGAGGGTCGACGGCGAACCGATGCCAAGGCCGATGTCCAATCGGCCGTCGCAAAACACGTCGAGGGATGAGATTTGCTTGGCGGCGAGCAGCGGATTTCTGCAAGGAACCACCAAGCAAGCGATCCCCAGACGTACCCGACGAACCAGCGCCGCGACATAAGCAAGCGTCGTCATCGCTTCATAGAAGTCCGGGCTGTCATTGCCCCTATGGGAATCGTCGGATCCCGAGGAGATGTGAGTCCGATGAATCTCTTCCGTCCAGGTGAGATGGTCGTGAACCCAGATTGAATCATAGTCCAGCGACTCGGCCTCCCTGGCGACTTTCACGATTGACTCCGGCGACGCCAGAGGTCCCGAGTTGGGGACTCTGATGCCGAAAGTAACTTTAGGTTTTGCGGCAGCTCCTTTTTCGCTCATTCTCCAGCTTCCATTACGTAGTCCTTCGATTTCCAACGCATCCGTTGTCGCTAAAATTAGGTGAATTAGCAAGTCGTCCTGGGACAAATTCAAAGTTGCCAAGCGCGGAGGTTCTGAAACCCGCCTTTTTCTCCTTGACTCTCCTCTTTTGTTTGCCCTATCTTACCTTCAACCGACTGCGGCTGGGGTCTGGTGATCCGGTCACTTCCCCTTGTCATTGCATCGTTGCCCCACCGGATTCCTCGGCCCACTTTCAAAAGAATAAACTTCCTCACAGCGCTGCGGGGAGCTAAAACCACTGAGATTGAGAATGACTTTGTATCGTTTTTAACCAAGGAGGTCGTCATGGGTTTTTTGAGCGCTGAAGAACTGAAGCAATTGTTACCGGCTGAGACATCTGCTTTTCCCGCGCCGATTCCGACCCAGTCAGTGTCCAGCGACGAATTCATGCCGGCGCCGCAGACTGTGAAGCAACGGGAGCTCGAGACGCGGATCAAACAGTACGGCAACGAGTTGGCGCGGCATCAAGGCATTAGCCGGCGGGCGTTCTTCAAGACTGCCGCCGGTATGGCGGCGGCCTTCGTCGCCATGAACGAAACCTATGGTCCACTCTATGAAGCGAGCCGGGTCGAGGCCGCCATACCCGAGAAGGCGGCTGAACGCGCCCAGGCGCTATCCAAGCAGTTCGTGATGGACATGCACACCCACTTCCTGCGCGACGACACGCGGATTATGAACTTCGTGCGCCAGCGGGAGACCGTGGGCAAAGCGGGCTGGAACCCGGCGCTGCAGGGCAAACCCCAAACCATCGAAGACCTCAAGTTCGACAACTACTTCAAAGAAGTTTTTCTCGACAGCGATACCAAGGTGGCGTGCATCAGCGGATCGCCATCCGAGGAGCCCCTCGACTGGTTTCTCACTAACGAGATGAAGGTCGACGCCCGCGCGAAGATCAACAAAGAAGCCGGCACCAAGCGCGCCTTCGCCCACGCCATCTTCACGCCGGGTTGGCCGGGCTGGTTGGAGAAAGTAGACGAGGCTATTGAGAAGCTGAAACCCGATTCATTCAAGGGCTACACTATCGGCGACAACACCAACAAGCATCTGGCCAAGCATCCTTATCGGTTGGATGACGGCAAACTGCTCTACCCTTTCTACGAGAAACTGGTCAAGGCAGGTCTCGTCAACGTCTGCATTCACAAGGGCCTTTTCCCACCCCAGGTGGAAAACAAGTTTCCCCATCTGCTGGGCTACTGCACCGTAGCCGACGTCGGCAAAGCGGCGAAGGACTGGCCGCAATTGAATTTCATTATTTATCACTCCGCCTACCGCTTCGCCGGTGGCGGAACCGTGGAGCAAGCCTGGGAACAGTTGCAGCGCACCGGTCGCATCGAATGGGTCAACGATCTCGCCGAGATACCGGCGCAGTACGGCGTGAAAAACGTATACGGCGACCTCGGGCAGATCTTTGCCCAGACGACGATGGCCGACCCCCGCGTGTGCGCTTTCATGATGGGTACCATGGTCAAAGGCCTCGGCGCCGATCACGTGGTGTGGGGCTCGGACGCGGTTTGGACCGGCTCGCCGCAGTGGCAGATCGAAGCCTTGCGCCGGCTCGAGATTCCGCAAGATATGCAGAAGAAGTATGGCTTCAAACCGCTGGGACCGGCGGACGGTCAAGTCAAGCGCGCGATCTTCGGCGACAACAACGCGCGGCTTTATAACTTCACGCCCCAGCAGCGGTCGGCGCTCGAAACCGATCGCTTCGCTAGCATCAAGAAGGACTATGAGCGAGACGGAGAAGGCCGCAGCAATCTAACTTACGGCTATATCCTAAAACAGCGCGCTATCTAGCGTTCCGCGGTGCGTACCGCGGCGCCGCCGCCGTTGAGTGGGATGTGCCATCTGTGCCATCTGCACAGGTCGGTTCGATCGCTCCGTGGGGCCTCAAGCCTGCATGGAAGGCGCGGGCAGTCACTTTCCACCTTGGTGCCTTCATCCGCAACAGAGAGAGGCAGCTCTTTGGTTTTTCCTATGCCTAACTAACTCGACGCTTGACAGACTTGACATAGATAGATAGCGTTCGCGCATCCTATGCCCGGTCGACCCTTTCTACAGATTCCAGGTCCGAGCATTGTGCCGGAGCGCGTTTCTCGGGCCATGTCCCAGTCCCTGATCGATCATCGGGGTGCTGAATTTGGCGTTCTTCTGCGCCAAGTTTTAGGTGATCTGAAGGCGCTATTTCGGACCGCCGAAGGTCAGGTTCTCCTCTTCCCCGGCTCCGGCACCGGAGGATGGGAATGCTGCATCGTCAATACGCTTTCGCCCGGCGACCAGGTATTGGGCTGTGTCAACGGCCACTTCAGCGACCTGTTTTGCCGGACCGCCGCATCTCACGGCATTGACGTGCAGCGGTTGGAAGTCGAGTACGGCGCCGGCATGCCGGCTGACGCCATTGAAGCTCGCCTGCGAGAAGATAAACACCACCGACTCAAGGCGGTCCTGGTGGTCCAAACGGAAACCTCCACCGGGGTGACAAGCAGCCTCGCGGCCGTTCGCAAAGCCATCGACGCCGCGGTCCACCCTGCGCTTCTCCTGGCCGATGTGGTCAGCTCGCTAGGCTGCACGGACTTGCGCTTCGACGAGTGGCAATTAGACGTTGCGCTGACCGCTACGCAAAAAGGACTCATGCTGCCGCCGGGCATGGCGCTTTTGGCTGTGAGCGAGAAGGCGCTCCAGGCGAACCAATCAGCCCGATGCGCGCGCTCGTTTTGGGACTGGCGACCGGTTCTGGAAAGCAATGCCGAAGGTTATTTCCCGTACACTCCGGCAACCGCCCTGTTATTCGGTCTTAGTGAAAGCCTTAAGATGCTCTCCGAAGAAGGACTGGAGAATGTCTTCCGGCGTCACGCGCGACTGGCCGAAGCCTGCCGAAGAGGGATCGAGGCGATGAATCTGAGACTGTTTGCGCGCAACCCCGCGGAGTATTCCAATACACTGACCGCCGTAGCGATGCCCGCAGGATTCGATGCCGATCTTTTTCTCGATCACGTGCTCAAGCTCGTCGCTCTCCCGCTTGGTAAAGGTCTTGGCAAAGTTAAAGGAAAACTTTTTCGCGTCGGCCACCTCGGCAGTCTCAATGAGCTTGAGCTCCTGGGCGTCCTGGGTGGGATTGAAATGGGGCTGAAGAGCTTCGGCGTGAAGCTGCCGCTCGGTTCGGGCCTGGCTGCGGCGGAAACCTATCTCCTGGAGACAGCGGCCAAACGATTGCCGTTATGAAAATCGATCCTCACAAGTGCGTTGCCTGCGGTAACTGCTTGCCGGTCTGCCCGATGGGCGCGATTTACATTGATCCGTCGCTCAACCGGGCTCGCATCAATACAGACGAGTGCGTGGAATGCTTTACCTGTTACCGCGGCATGTCGAAGGAGCACCTCAACCCGACCTTCGTGCGAGCGATTCGCAAGACGGCGCAATTTTTCCGCTTCCGCTTCGACCCGGAGCCGGACATCTGCCCGACGGATGCCATTGTTCCCGAAGAGTTGAGTTGGCCGCGGCTGGTGCGCCGCGCCTTCTCTGATCCTCAGGTGCCTCACGAGTCTACCGGCATTCACGGGCGCGGCACCGCCGAGGTCAAAACCAACGACGTCACCGACCGGGTGAAGCAAGGTGAGGCCGGCTTCGTGGTGGAGTTCGGCCGGCCGGGCATCGGCGCTCGCTTTCGCGACATCGAGCGGGTCACGCGGGCCCTCGCCGAGTTGGGTGTTGAATTCGAAAGCAACAATCCCGTCACTTCGCTCATGACCGACCCTGCGCGCGGTCTCATCCGGCCCGAAATCTTGAACGAGAAAGTTCTGTCGGCGATCGTCGAGATCAAAACGCGATTGGAAGATGTGCCTTCGGTCTTGAAGCTCATCAAAGAGCTTTCCCGCCAACTGGCAACCGTTGTCAGCCTGGGTGTTTCGACGCGCTGCGGCGGCGCCGGCGAAGAGCCGTTGCAGGAGATTTTGGAACGGCAGGGTTATCCCACCTATCGGGGGAAAACTAACTTAGGTCTAGGACGAGTCACCAATCAATGAAACATAGGAAATGAAAATTGTAAACTTGACAGTTTAGAATTCGGTCTGTAACCCGAAACCTGAAACCTTTGCTCTTCACGATGACTCGAAATGACCAATACACTGCATCGCTATAGCGAACACTACGCCTCTGAAAGCCCGCCAAACCCCCAGGCGGTCAAGGATGACTTCATCGTTTTTGCCATGGCCAGCCGGGGAATCAACGATGACGATCTGGTGGAAAAATATCGCGTTTTTTTGCGCCTGGCGCTGAAGCATCATCCCGTCAACATCGGCGACGCGACTAAAGGCGGCATGCTTCGCCCACGACAGGACTTGAATCCCAAAGCTCACTGGAAGCGCAGTCAGGCGCCCAACCCCGAAGCAGTGATCGCAGGCATCGAAGGGCACACTACGGTGGCGGCGGTCTTTGATAACTACGAAGCCATGAAAAACTTCGTCAACGAAATCCACAGTGTGAATCTGGGCATTTCAGTGAATATCAGCGCGCCGATTGAAGCGGCCGAGCGCTGCTGCCGCGAGACCGGGATTACCCGCCACAGCGTCGAATACTCCTTGGGCTTTTGCGGGCGGGTCGACCGGTTGCCTGACGCCACCGTGCTTGAACTTTCAACCATGTGCGGCCACGGCATGCTTTCCGCCCAGCTCGTCAAAAAAATGATCGATTGGGTCAAGGAAAACCGCCGCACTCCCGCCGAGGTTTCCAGCACGATGAGTCGTTTTTGCAGTTGCGGCGTGTTTAACACCAGCCGGGCCGAACGCATCCTCAACGAGGCACGGACAAAAAACCGGTAGGATGACCAGATGACGACGGTTCAAGAAGTTCAGTCCGTTCGATAATGTAAAGTTTAATATGTCTAGTAACACTTGAAACAACTCGCCCCCGCTTTGGTAGTCGAGCTGCCATGGAGGGAAAGGAGAAAATGCTATGAAGCGTACATTCTTCACCGTTCTGGTTTTGACAGCGGTATCCGTTTGGGCTCAAGCGTCGAGAGCGCAGACGATTACATTGCGGCTCGGCCACGTCGGTTTTCCCGGCTCGCTTTTCGCGATCACGACGGATGAATATGCCAAGAGAGCCAACGCGGCGCTCAAAGGAAAAGTGGAGATCAAGGTCTTTCACTCCAGCCAGCTCGGCAGCGACGAGCAGATGATGAGAGGTATTAAGATCGGCGCCCCGGAGATGGTGGCGCCTTCAACGGTCATGAGCACCGTGGATGCCAGATTCGGGGTGTTTGAGATGCCCTACCTCATTGTCAGCCGAGCCCACATCAAGAAGGTGGCTGAGAATAAACAGGTACAGGACCAGCTCTTCGGCGGCTTGCCGGCAAAGGGAATCAGGGTCCTTGGGGTCTGGGAGAACGGATTCCGCCACATCACGAACAATGTCCGGCCCATCGTCAAGCCCGAGGATCTCAAAGGAATCAAGCTGAGAGTCCCGGGCGGAGTCTGGCGCGTCAAAATGTTCAAGGACTATGGAGCTAATCCATCGCCCATGCCGCTCGCTGAAGTTTATTCGGCGCTGCAGTCCGGCGTCATGGACGCGCAGGAAAACCCCTTCCCACAAATCGCCTCGGCGAAATTTTACGAGGTGCAAAAGTTCCTTTCGTTAAGCGGCCATGTCTATACCCCCGCCTACTTGGCGGTAGGAGAAGAGTCCTGGGCAAAACTATCCAAAGATGTTCAGGACACGCTCTCTAAGATCGCCTGGGACATGGGGGATTTCGCGCGTTCCGAGGGCGAGCGATTGGATAAAGAGCTGATGGGCAAGCTGGCTCCGCCGATGAAGGCCAACGAGGTGGATAAAGAGGCGTTCATCAAGGGCTCAGGGACCATCTACGAAGAATTTGGCAAAGACGTGCCGGGCGGGACCGAGCTGATCAAGCTCATTCAGTCGCTCCGATAAGACCGGAGTTCTGTTTCACGTCTGGGATTCGCTGCTAACTTACTTGAAGGTGGAAAAACTCTTACCCTTCGACAGAGCGAGCACGCGCAAACTTTGAACTAAAAACCACCAATGGGAAAAATCCTCGCCCGATTGATCAATCTGCTCGAGTGGTGGGCAGTGCTCCTGCTCGTCCTGATGGTCGTATTGGTCTTCCTAGGAGTTTTCTTCCGCTATGTCCTCAGTGCGTCGCTTGCCTGGTACGATGAATTCGCCTCTTACCTGCTGGTCTGGTTGACGTTTTACGGGGCCGTCGCCGCATCCTACCGCCGACGACACATCGGCTTCGAGACCTTCGTCGCACGGCTCACCCCGAACTCTAGACGGAATGTCGAGGTGGTCGCCGAGCTCTTCGTTTTGGGATTCCAGGTCGTGCTCTTCTACTATGGCTGGCTCCTGATGCAAAAGATGGGCGACGAGACTGCGGTCTCGCTGGTGTGGGTAAAAATGGGCTGGGTCTACAGCGTGCTGCCTATTACCGGCGGGCTCATGCTTCTCATCAGTCTCGAGCGCCTGCTTAATCTTCTCTTAGCCGGCGCAGCCGAGAAAGGAGCTGAAGCAGCGTGGAGTCGCTCATCTTCGGAATAATCATCCTCCTTACGCTCATCAACGTCCCGATCGCTTTCGCGCTCTCGATCACGACCATCATCTTCCTGATCTGGAACGGTACGGCGCCGCTCAGCGTAGTTCCTTTGAATCTCTTTTCCGGGGCATCGAGCTTTCCATTGCTCGCCATTCCCCTCTTCATTCTGGCCGGCGGTCTCATGGAGACTTCGGGTATCTCGCTCCGGCTGGTGAACCTGGCCAATAGTCTGGTGGGCTTCATCCGCGGCGGCCTTGCGATGGTGACCGTGGTGGCGACGATGATTCAGAGCGAGATCTCGGGATCGTCCGTAGCCGACGCGGCCGCTATTGGCAACGTTGTGATCCCGGCCATGGAGAAGCGGGGTTATCCGAAGGCCTTGAGCGCCGCCATCGTTTCCAACGCGGCTTCGGCGGCCATTCTCATTCCTCCCTCCATTCCCATGATCATCTATGCCTGGATGGCCGAGGTGTCAGTGGCCAAGCTTTTTTTTGCCGGCTTTCTACCCGGCTTTATCGCCTGCGCCAGCATGATGGGGCTGAGTTATTATTACGCGCGGAGATATCAGCTGCCGGTGGAACAAAAATTCTCTTTGGCGCGGGTTGGAAAAACCACCATGCAGGCTTTCTGGGCGCTTTTCATTCCGCTGGTGATTTGGGGCGGCATCTTTCTCGGCATTGCGACCGCTACCGAGGTTGCGGCGCTGGCGGTGATCGCGGCGTTGCTTATCGGTGCTTTGATCTACCGTGAGCTGCCAGCGCGCGAGATCACCCGCGTCTTGCGGGATTCGACCGGGCAGACCGCGGTGGTCATGCTGATCGTGGCCTCGTCTGCTGTGCTGGGGTGGTTTCTGACCAGCGAACAGATCCCCCAGAAGTTCGCCCGGATGATCCTCGAAACGACATCGAACAAGTACCTGATCCTGTTTTTCTTGAACATCTTCTTTTTTATCGCCGGGATGTTTCTCCACTCGGCGGCGGCGATCATCTTGATTGTCCCCATCGTGATGCCGCTTATCCGGCAGATTGGCGTGGATCCGATCCATTTCGGCATCATCGTGACGATCAACCTCGGCGTCGGCCAGCAGACTCCCCCCGTCGCTACCGTGCTCTTTACCGTCGCCGCCATTGCCCGTTTGCCCTTCTGGGAGGTTTTTAAAGCGGGCTGGCCGTTCACAGTTGTGCTCGCTCTGGTCACTCTCCTGGTTACCTATGTTCCGTGGATCAGCCTCGGATTGGTCAACCTGGTCAATTGGTAATTGGTTTTTTAGAAGATGCTGCTAGCTCCTTCCTTCTCGGCAGATGCGCTCGTTGGTGCGCGGGATGGACGCAGGCGCCGTCGGCTTCTCCACCGTTTGCCAACTCTGAAAGAGAAGGATTATAAGTCATTCCAATATCATCTAAGGGAGGTTTCTATGGGATCGTTGAAAGTAGAGGGCGTCACCCATTGGTCGATTCCGGTGAACAACCTGCAAGAGTCGGAGGACTTCTATGGTGATCTGCTCGGTCTGAAACCGTTAGGGCGGCTCGGCAATGCGGTCATGTCCTGCTTCAACGTGGGGGACCACAACATTTTGCTCTGCGAGCGCGAGCAACCGGTCGACAAAACTGCCGGCGTAGATCAACGCGTGCACCATTCCTTCACCGTCAGCCCGGCGACTTTTGTCGAGGCCTGTAAAGTCTTCCATCAAAAGGGAATTCCCATCGTCGAGCTTCATTACCGCGCAAAGGGCTATTTTACGGGACGGGAGCTCTATTTCCACGATCCGAGCGGGAACCGGCTTGAGCTGCGCGATCCGACTTGGAAGCAGGGCATGCCGGAGCCTTCTTTCGAGGAAATAGTGCGTTCGTAAGTGATCTTCGGAGAAGCTTCGGGCACAGGGTCATTCGCGGCGGAAGTATTGGTCGAATGCCCAGGAGGCCAATACAAAGCCAAAAAAGTAGCCGACGAATTGCACGACTCCTGGTACGGATTTCAGCATGTACCAGAAGGTGGCTAGCAGTACTATATCGTAGGTGCCCATTGGCGATTCAAGGATGGGTCACAAGATCATTGTGGGAATCGGCACCGAGGGTTTTGATCGTCGCCCAGCAAAGCGCATGTAAATTGTTGCGGCTCACGGCAGGCGGATGAGGCGAGCAAAATAAATGCCGTCAAGAAAAAGCTGGAAAATTCATCCGGACGGGGGCCAAATACTAGCGACGAATGCCCATACTTGGACAATCTGCTCGTTTTTGTAGCTCCCTCATGACCCTCGAGTGCTTCCCCTGCGAAACTAGCGTCCCTTCGGTGGAGAGCACCCCAGAGCTGTGAAGTTAAGAAGGAGGGAATTCACTTGAAATGGCGGCAGCCATTCGGGTCATCGGAGAGTAATCCAAACCCTCTTGCGCCGCCATCGCAAAAAGCTAAATTGAAAACTGGTGGGTATCCTGCTGAGAATTCACTTCCGGCACGAAAAACTGACTATGTTGGCGAAGTCTAAAACTTCCATCCGGAGAGGAGCTAGCTGCCATGTGGAGCCGGTTGTACCGCGATCATGTCATTATGGCCTTTCCCAGTTTCGACACCGCCAGAAACGGTTGGGCGCCCCAGGCCCATATTAGCTGGTGCGTCGGACCTAGGCGCGAGTTTAAGTTTGTCAGGTTCCCAAATCGCTTCGCTACAGAGGGAGAAGCTGTCGCTTGTTCATTAAGTCGGGGCCAGGCTTGGATTGATAATCGTCTCAAGCGATTGAGTAGCAGGGCCGGCTCGGAGGAGCACCACATGATCGAAGTTATCGACACCTTGAAGGAAAATATCCAAGCGGTCACTGCCAAGCAGTCACGGCTAAGCCAAACAGCAACCAAACCGCAGAAGGAAAAGACACTCACGTTTGACGAGTTTAAACGCGCTATCGCCCGGAGTGGACCAAAGCTCAGTGAAGAATGGTTACGGCAAAGTTATGGCGCGTTGGTAACCTTGCAGGAAAACAAACACTGGTCTTGGGCGGAGACCAGACTGAAAGTCGAGCATTCCCAGCAGGGTCCCAGAGCCGATCCAAGGCCGAGTCGACACCCCCGAGGCGGGCGGATTCCTCTCACGCAGCGCGATTGGCGGAGAATCGGCTGAAACCCTTCGCATCGCGACGTCAATACGACCGCTCGGACAATCCTGCGACTCGAATCGTTAGACTGCCGGCGCATGCTCCAGCGCAACAGCAACCTGCGTTCGGGGCCAGCGTCAGTCCTGCCTGACGACCTCGTGACTTGGCCCGAAGTCTGCCCGTTTAAAGCTTTCCTTTACCCACCGTTTCCCTAACCGAAAAGGCAAGCAAAATTGCGGTGGCCAAGGCGCAGAGCCCGAACAAAGCAAAGGCTGCGCTGTAATCGATCTGCTCCGCCACCAGCGCAAAAAGCGCTGGACTAACAAGCGACCCAATCTCCCCCACCAGACGCCAAAAACCGAAGAACCGGCCGCGCGCCACGGCGGGCGCCATGTCGGAGCCAAGTACCTGCATGCTACCCGCCGTGACACTGTGGCCACAATGAATCCAAAGAAAGGCTCCGATAAAACTAGCCAGGCTCCAGTGCCACTCCGCGCTCAGTGCAAGAAACATGAGACCGAGTGCAATGAAAGCAAACCCCGGCACCATCGTGGTTTTGCGCCCGAAGCGGTCCATCAAATAACCGCACGAAAGCGTAATCGGAATACCGACGATGCTACTGGCAGTCACAAGGCCGCCCAATAACTGAGGGCTTGCGCTATGAACGTAAGTCGCATAGAGCAACAGCGTTCCTCCCCACAATACACCGCGAGTCATTGAAGCGAAGAACTGCGCGGAGAAAAAGCCGAGATATTTAGGATCAAGCATCAGCGCCAGCAGCGCACGGGTGTCGAGACGATCTTCTTGGTTCTTAGCAACCCCAGCCTCATCAACTGGCGCCGGCTCCCGCACCAGAAAGAAGCTTGGCACGATAGCGAGAAAAGCCAGCACCCCGTGAGCCACGAACGGTACACGAAGGCTCCAGGTCGCTAGTATCCCACCCACCGCCGGTCCCAACAGCCTGCCCGCCCCTTCGGTGCCGACCATGCCACTCATCTGCCGGCCGCGCTGTCGGCTTTTGCTGACGTCCGCAATGATCGCCAGCCGGGCTTGCCGCCACATCTCCATCGCCGCGCCGCCGAGAAAGCGGTAAACCAGAAGCTCGGGAAACGATCGGGCCGCCGCCGTCAGACAAGAGGAGCCCGCCATCAGCATCGGACCGGCAAAGAGCACGGGCCGACGGCCCAGACGGTCCACGAGAAAACCCGTGGGAACCGCCGCCACGAGACCGCCGATGGCATGAACCACAATGACAAGCGAAGCAACGCCAAAGCCGGTATCGAACGACTTGGCGAACACCGGAATTACCGGCGTCGCTATGCTGTAGCCCAGGGCGAGAACAAAGGCCGGGAAATAGAGTGTCAGAAATTGATAAAGGGAGACTATGCCGTCGGTTTCAGCCTTCTCGTGTGAATCGATGACGTTGGCCATAGTGCAACGAAACGTTTTCCCAGTTTGAATAACTTGGCAGGAAACTATCGGTGTGTTCCATTTCCTTTCCATGCGCCGGAGCGTGGTATCTCCAGGATATAATCGGATGAATGTCCGGCGTCAACCAGATCAACGGGCTGTGACCGAGTACAAGAAGTACAAGCAGAGAAATTCACCCACTGCATTCGTTTGCGGGAACGAACTTTGAAACACCGTACCGCAGTATACGCCCTCAGGGCACATCGCTTTAAACCATCAAACGCTCTGCTCGAAGCCGACGTGCTTTCAACAACAAGGGTTGTCAGCGCCGCTTGGACTTGATTAGCCTCTATTCTGAGGACCGACCTTTTCGATGGCGACACGAATGGCAATCCGGCCTTCGGACATGGTCTTGTTTCGGATATCGTCCCAATTATCCGGCACACCGCGGATCTGCCGGTGCCAGTCGAGGACGATAGCCATGGCCTCTGGATGTTCGATGACCTCGGCCTTGCCGTCGATTTGGATGTAGTCAGAACCGTTAAATTTTTCACCGTAAACCACCAGTGACACTCGCGGATTGCGTCTGATATTTTTCACCTTGTAGGTGGAATCCCGCGCCGTGATGATGACGTTTCCTGCCGCATCGATGACCGGCGACACCAAGGTCATTTGCAAGGAGCCGTCTTTTTTCCGCGCCACCAGGACGCCATGATGGTGATCTTTCAAGAATTTGCGCGCATCAGAAATATCCATAACACCTCCAACAAAAAAGGGATATTACGTGATCCG
>DAIRFP010000049.1:21304-27696 GCA_036794995.1 Thermodesulfobacteriota bacterium
ATTTTTGTGCATCAGCAATGTCCATAACCCCTCCAACGACGAGGGATATTACGTGATCCGGCGGCCACTATTCAAGGATCAAAAGAGCGAAAAACCACCATCGTGAAGGCACAAGCAAGACCGGTTGGAACCGTTAGAAGGGGTGTCAATGGATAGCCGAAATTTGATCGCCACCGGCAGACAAGTTAGGGAACGAGGAGCAGATGCCTTGGAGCAGGTTTCAAGGCAAGGGATCAAACAACCGGGGTTCGCGCCTAGTTAGCTTTCGTCTGTGCCCGGTTCGCGATTAGGTTTGGACTCGACTGTAGCAGGATCTTTTCGATTGTTCATGGGTCTGCGCTGGGCTTCGTATTCACGCGCGCGTAATGTATTCAGCCGCTCACGGAACCAGGTTTTCTCAGGCCAGGCCCAGTTTTGATCAGAGTTTTGATTGAACTCCGGCGGTTTCATGGCGATCTGCGCAAAGTTCAGCAATCAGCATGCCACAGAAGGTTACCGCAATTTTACAACTAATTTTGTTAAGATCACTGTCAACCACTGGACGAAAACGGTTACTTGTTGGCAATTTTTGAACGGTACCGGCAAACAGGGATAGCGGATAGACTTCGCCAGCCACCATCCACCCATTGTCAAGCGATGCGAAGTCACTACTTCGAATGATCAGAAACTATTCCAATTCATGAATGACTTATCTAAGTAGAGTTTGTCGGCGTCCAATGGAACTACGACACCGCGGCTTTTCAAATAGTCGGCGATGGGCTTGAGAGGCAGGCCCACTGCGGCCAGGTAGTCGCCGCAAATGGACTGAATCAAAGCCCGGCCCTTCCCTTGTATCGAATAGGCGCCCGCTTTATCGAGTGACTCGTTGCATGAGAGATAGCTCTCGATCTCTTGGTCCGAGTAGTGGTGCATCTTAACCGAAACTTCCTCGACGATCCTGAGCCCAGGTCCGCCTGAACCATCGAGAATCGCCAGGCTGGTGAAAATCTGATGCCAATTGCCTGAAAGGTGCCGCAGAATCCGTTTCGCGTCAGCCATACCGTCAGGTTTGCCGACTTTCGTCGTCTTGAAAAGAATCATGGTATCGCTGCCGACAACCACGCTTCCCGGATAATTCCTTGCTACCGATTGTGCTTTTCCGACAGCGAAGTCGAGGACCTCATCTTGAACCTGCCGTTGGGACGACAGAAGCTCATCGAAATCCGGAGCAATTACTTCGAAAGGCAAACCGAGTAACGCCAGGATCTCCCGACGGCGGGGCGACGTGGAGGCCAAGATGAGCTTCATGAAAACAAGCAGTCGCTGTTACCCGCTTGTGGATCGCCGTCACCGACCAGCAATGCAAAGGGCTCGTGCCGTGAGCCGAACTTACCGGTGTAGACCCTCAGGCGCTCAACGACGTCTCCGATGTCATTCACCCGCACCATCTGTGCACGCAACTCCGCCGCGCCCGGGGAACCATAACAATACCAGGCCAAATGTTTACGCATACCGACGAAACTTCGGATCATAGTATTCTTTTCAAAGTGACGGCAATGCTCCAGTAAAACACTAAAGCGCTCCTCCAGACCAACGGACGGGGTCTCTATCTTGATATCCGCAGCAGAGCGCAACGCCAGCTTTACCTTGTCCTTGGCTCTGAAGATCCACGGATTTCCCTGGGCGGCGCGACCGAGTAAGACCCCATCGACACCCGTCTCACTCACGCGGCGGCGGACCGCCTCCATATGTTTTAAGTCGCCGTTGCCAAGAATCAGGGTCGCGGAATTCTTGGCGATCTCCACCGCTCGACCGATGGCGTCCCAATCCGCGTCACCCTTGTAACCTTGCCTGAGCGTGCGGCCATGAATAGTAATGGCGGCAGGATTCTCTGCCACCAGCGTCTGCAACCAATCTTCCACGACCACGCTGTCGTACCCGATCCGCGTCTTCACCGACAGAGGGATCGGGCGCCGGTCTGCTCCGGTCTCCCCACCGCCTCGCAACCGATTGGCGAGATCGATCTTCATACCAAACTCCGGTCCCATACCGAGGTCGGCAAGGGTCTGTCCATCGCGCCAATCCTCGATGCCCCGCCGCGCGCTTTGGATGATCGTCCGTGCCAACTCCGGCGTGCGGATCAGTGCCGCACCGCTGCCGCTGGCCGCAACTTTTTTTGCGGGACAGCCCATGTTGATATCCAAGCCATCGAACCCGAGCTCGCAAACGATGTGCGCAACCTTATAGAACAGCTCCGGCGTATGGCCATAGATCTGCGCCACTACCGGACGCTCGATTTCGGCGTAGCTGAGGTCTCGGAGCAGCGTGTCTGGCGCATGGAAAGCTGTCTCGACATTGACAAACTCGGTAAGGATCACATCCGGACTGCCATGCTTGGCCGTGATGAAACGAAACGAAGCGTCCGTGACTCCATCCATGGGCGACAGGCCGATGATCGGCGTAGGGATCTTTTGCCAAAAATTCATAGGGAGTGATCGTTAGGATAGCATTGGCCATAGACCCCTTCAAACATACCGGCGAGAGGAAAGGCCGTCGGAACCCCCAGCCAAGCATCTTGCCCGCCCTTGTCACGGGTATAGAATGGATTTAATACTCTACAATGAAGATCGCGCAGATCACCAGCGTTTATATCTCGGTTCCACCGAAGACCTATGGGGGAACGGAGCGGATTGTCTATCATCTCTGCCAGCAACTGGATCGGCGGGGACACGAGGTGGAGCTCTTCGCTTCGGGAGATTCCCAAGTGAACTGCACTTTGCAAGCCGTCTTGCCGGTCGCTAGCCAGGATGATCCCCAATCGACCTTCTATCTGGAAAAAGAGTATGAGACCCGCAACACCTACAACCTTTATCGCCAGGCCGAGCGCTTCGACGTGATCCACGCTCACTGGACAACCCTCGCTCCCTATTTCTCTGGTTTTACGACAACTCCCACACTGGTGACCTACGCTTATATCGAGAAGGAATTGCATCAGTATTATCAGAAACATTTTCCCCATTGCCTGCCGGTATGCGTCAGCCGAGCTCAAGCGAGATTGCTGGGGGACGATTCGATCCCGGTGGTTTATAACGCGGTGGACCTGGACGAGATTCCCTTTAATGATCGGCCGGAAGATTTCTTCATGATCGTCGGCCGAATGACCCCCGGGAAAGGTATTGCCGAAGCCATCCGCATTGCCAAAAAAGCCCAAGTGAATCTGCTGATCGTCGGCCACGTCACCAAGCATCTGCCCTGGAGCGAGGAATATTTTCTCAAAGAGATCAAGCCGCAAATTGACGGTGACCGCATCCGTTATATTGAGCGGCTCGCCTACCACGATATCCTGCAAACCATGGGGAGAGCCAAGGGGTTTCTCTTTCCCCTGCAGTGGGATGAGCCCTTCGGCATGGTCGTCATCGAAGCCATGGCCGCGGGGACGCCGGTGTTGGCCTACCGCCGCGGCTCGATGCCCGAATTGATCAAGAATGGGGACACCGGCTATTTGGTCGAAAATGAAGCGGAGATGGTCGAAATGACTCACCGGATCGAAAACCTGGATCGCGGCCGCTGCCGGACTTGGGTGCAGCAACATTTTTCTGTCGAACAGATGGTGGACGGCTACGAACGACTCTATCGAAAGGCAGCCCGCGGACGCTGGAACCGGAAGGGCGAGCCACAGCGTCGCCATGTCCGCTAGAGCATGGAATCTTCAGCGGCTGCGGAGTGACAGCAGCTATTGGCGCTCCTCCGTTCTGCTCGCGGCGGCGCATCTCGATCTCTTCGGTTGGATCGGCAAGCGGAAAACAAATCCCAAAGCTCTGGCGGCTCACTTTGGCGGCACTGCCGTGGGGTGGAAAATTTTTCTCGACGCGCTCTGCGGCATGGGCTTGATGCGAAAGCGCGGCGACAAGTACGCCAACACCGCTTTCGCGGCCCATTGTCTCTGCGGAGACGACGCTGCTTCCCTGCTGCCCGCTTACGACGCCTGGAATGCTTGGGGCGGACTCGCGACCGTTCTTGTCAGCGGAAACCGCCCCGCAACGCAAATGCCCTTCGCCTCGGATCGGAGCAAAACTAAACGATTGCTTCGCAGTCTGGATCTCGATGCCCGGGAGATCGCGCCTCATCTGGTCGGGAAGCTGCCTTTAGTGCACGCGAAAACGCTGTTGGATGTCGGCGGCGGTCTCGGAACTTTTTCGATTGCGTTTTGTCGCCATTATCCCCGACTTAGAGTGACCCTGGTGGAACACCCTCGAGTTGCTCCACTCGCGCGTCGGGCGGTCGAAGCAGCCGGTATGAGAATGCGGGTACGGGTGGTCGGAGCGGATATTTTACGTGACGCCTTGCCGCAAGGATTCGATCGCGTATTAGTCTCCAATGTTTTGCACGCCCATGGCAGGGCTGAAAACCAAGCCCTCCTCCGCAAGCTTCAGCGCTGTTTGAATCCCCGCGGACATTTGATCGTGCGCGACGTATTTATGAGCCGGCAGCGTACTGCCCCCGAATGGGGCACACTGTTTTCCGTCTTGCTGCTCTTGCACACGCCGCGGGGGCGCTGTTATGCGCTTGAGGAGATTCGCGCATGGCTGCGCCAAAGTGGTTTTTCTCGAATCCGGGGCCCCCTACGTTCCAGCCCGCTCGCCTTTGATCCCGACTCGGTCTTAATCGCGACGAAGAACAGGGCTTGAAGCAACCTGATCGTGCTTGGGTTCGTGACTCGCGGAAAAAAAAGGCCCCAACCACCGGCCACGGAGTATTTAGATCAACCGTCTAACCCGGGCTATCTCGCCGGCAACTCCGACGCGAGAGTGCCCCGAGTGCGCCAGTCTTCCTTGTCGATGTCCTGAAACAGAATGTGCAGCGACTCGGGTTTAATGTTGCAAACTTCCTCGAAGTCCTTGGCACACCGGCTCACCAATTCCTTTTTCTGCGCCATGGTTCTTCCTTTGTACATATGAATATGCACCACCGGCATGGCCACTTCTTAAAGCGACATGATGAATCCAGAATCATGCGAATGAAAAGCAGAATACTATAGACACCCGCGCTACTTCTCCAACGTTTCCTTGCCCACCCCCGCCAGCAAGGCGGCAGATAGCACCAATAATGGCGCATAAACCAGAAACGGCACTCCCGGATTGAACGCATTGGCGAGGTAACCGCCAACCAAAGGAGCGAGGCCGCTGCCCAATTCGGCCACCGTGCGCCGCACCGCCTGCAGCCGCCCACGCACCTGAGCCGGCACAACGTCGTAGGTGGACGTCGCGATCGACCCCAAAGCCAAGCCCTGCGCCACTCCAGCACAAGCGACGAGAACCGCAAGCTGGATGAAGTTGTTCGTCAACGGGATTAACACAAACACGAGAGCGGGCACACCCGTGCTTGGCACCGTACACCACTTTCTGCCGACTCGGTCCATGACGAAGCCCGCAGGGATAATCATCGCCAAAACAATTACGCCGGAGATCGTGAACAGCATGCCGATCTCTGTCGGGGTAAGATGCAGGTAAGCACCGGCATAAAGCGGTAACATGCTCTGTACGATCATCCGCTGCGATTGGTTGGCCAAGGTCGCCAAACAGAGAGCCAGATAGGTCGACCGTAGCTCCGGGCGGATCTGATAGAACAAATCCACGACGCCGCGAAGCCGCCCTTTGACTGCTATCCAACCCCAGCCTCTTCCCCCAGCGCGATCCTGTTGCGGCGCTGGCGCCCTCGGTGAATCCGGCGCGACGAAGCCCAAACCCACCGCAGCCGCCGTGGCGACGGCATAACCGACAAAGGCGACCTTGAAGCTGAACAATTCGGTGAGCCAACCGCCGACGAAAGGAGCGATCGCCGCGCCGATGCTATAGCTACCGTGTAAACTGCTGATCAGGCGCCCGCGCTGATTGGGCTCTGCCACATCGACGGCGGCAATCTCCCGGGCGGTTGCCCAGAGACTGTCCGCAGCGCCGATAATCAGGACCAGTGCAAGGATCGCCACGAACCACGGCACCCACGCGGCCCAAAACGCCGCCACACTCGCTACCAGGGGACCGCCCACCAAAGCGATGCGAGTTCCCATGCGATCCAATACGATCCCGCCGACCGCTGTCCCGACGAATTTACCGATGGCGAAGGCGGTCACGACCTGGGCCGCACCGCCGGCGGAAACGCCGAATTCCCGGGCGAGCACCGGGATCGTCGGAATGATGATCGCCCACCCTCCCGATAGAAACGTACTCGCGTATAACGCGGCGAGGCCGCGAACCGTCGTATTGGATCTGAGGAAAATAGGCATCGTGCACGATCGAAGGCGGCGCGCTGCTATGTTGCAGACTGGCTATATCGGGTTTTGAGTTGCTGGAGATAGGCCTGAACGCCGTCTGGAAAAGTGCCCAAGGGAATTTTTTTCAAATCATCAATCAACG
>DAIRFP010000273.1:0-6374 GCA_036794995.1 Thermodesulfobacteriota bacterium
TAGCGGCGCAAACGCCGCCTGATTCTGCTAATCATAAGATTCGCGGCGAGTTCTCATCCGTCATTCCGGCGTAGGCCGGAATCCAGTTTCCTGGTGTGCTGCGATGTAAACGGTCGAGGAGCCTGGACCCCGGCCTTCGCCGGGGTGACGCTGGACTGGTTCGTTGCGTGATCAACAGCCGGCGATGGGACGATATTGGGCTCGTCATTCCGGCGCAGGCCGGAATCCAGGGTTCTGGCGTTGGGAAAAGGATGAATGAGCCTGGACCCCGGCTTTCGCCGGGGTGACGCTGAAGCGGTCGTTGCGTGATCAACAGCCGGCGATGGGACTATGTTAGGTCCGTCATTCCGGCGCAGGCCGGAATCCAGGTTGGGATGAGGATGAAAAGACTGGACCCCGGCTTTCGCCGGGGTGACGCTGAAGCGCTACTTGTCCAGCGGCACGGCTCGAGCCCGTTTTCGCAAGAATTCGAGCAGGGGCTCCAGGTTGGCGTCGACGTTCATGTCGTCGAAGGACGCTTTGGCAGTTGGTGCGTCACTCTCGACGACAATTTCATAGTTCTGCAGATCCCTGGCTTTGTCGTTTCGTTTAGTCTGAATATTTTCCAGGTTCGCTTGCTTGATCAAGCGCGTGAGCTCTTGGGCGTCGGCCGCAGGCAGGGTGCTCGTATCGAGATCCGAACCCAAGACGAGCCCCCCGAAACCTCCGGTTTGGCGAAAACGTACTTTCATCTAAAACCCGACACCCTTCCAAGCCTTCATGACCGCCTTATGTTCGCGGCTGTTGTTACCATAGAGCGTCGCCGCACTCTCCGTCGAAGACTCGACCATATCCTCGAACTCACTCGTGGTCGTCAGCTTGAGCATCGTCTTATACCAAATCTGCCCCGCCCGCTCCCACGCTTTGCCGCCAATTTCCATGGCAGCGAGATAGAACGCGTGATTAGGAATTCCAGAATTGATGTGCACCCCACCGTTGTCACCGCTTCCGTTATACTTGTCTTCTAGATGTTTGGGTTGGGGATCGGTCCCCAAAAGCGGGTCGTTCTCATAGGCTTTCTCCGCCTTAAACGTTCGCAACGACTTTGCCGTCGTATCCGGTCCCATGATCTCCGCGCCGATGAGCCAGTCGGCCCGCTTGACCGTTTGACGCTTGCGCCACTGCTTGACGAGGGAGCCAAACACGTCGGCAAAATGCTCATTCAGCGCTCCGGATTCGTTGGCATAGACCAGATTGCAGGTATGAGAAATCACGCCGTGAGTGAGCTCGTGGCCAACCACATCCACTGACTTTGTAAACCGGATAAAAATCCGTCCGTCGCCATCGCCATAGCACATTTGCTCGCCGGTCCAGAAAGCGTTGTTAAGCCTGCGCCCGAGATGCACGCTGGAAATCATCGTCATGCCATGATCATCGAGCGAGTTCCTGCCAAAGACTCCTTTGTAAAAATTATACGTTGATCCCGCATAGCTATAGGCCTCATTGGCGGCAACATCTTCGGTTTTGGGATCGCCCTCGGAACGGACCAGTTGCCCCGGCAGGTCGTTGAATCCGCCGTTCTTCACATCATAGACAAGACGGTCGCGCTTGGCAGCGGGAGAGGGTACGGCAGCCCAACCCGGCATCATCGCCAAGGTTGCGCGTATCGCCCTCACTGACGAAGCATTGGCAATTGCGTCTATGGCAATTTGCCGAATCTTGGCGTCGCTGGATTGCACGAGATGATCGAGGACATAGGGAGGAATGATGCAGCATAATCCAGCCTCAGCCGGGGCCAATGTGTATTTCTCAATAGTCATGGTTTAAATTCTCCTTTCTTTGCGGCATGTAAGTTTGAGATTCGTTCAATGGAAAATTCTTCTGATGCGCGATTGCTATTTGGTTGAGCAATCCGAATGCCAGCTTGGATTGCGTATGTCCCTGCCACAAAGCGAGAGAATCTGTGCACTCTCGAGCTCTATGTATCCTTCCTCGACAGCAGAAGCAGATACATTTGGATACAGCGCGCGTATCCAAAATTTCGCCTTACACGAATCCGCCAAATCGATGGAGCCGGCGCGCTTTACTTCCCAAGGAGTTTTTCCATTCGTCCGATCACTTCTCTATCGGTTGCCAGGACCTCTTTAGCCAAGGCTTCAATTTCTTCCCCCGTCAGCGGGTCTATTTCCAGTCGCTTCTTCTTGGCTTCGTCCAATAGCTCAGGATCTTTAAGGGCCTTCGAGAAGGCCTCGCGCAGCAGCTTGACGCGGTCCGGTGGAATACCCGGAGTAGCGAGAATGGGCCGGCCGAAGTCCCCGGAAGCCAACATCAGAGTCGCCAAACGCCGGGTCGCTTCCGGAGTCTTATATTCTTCCATCAGTTCGTTGACCGTCGGAACTTCAGGTAATTTCGCGTCACGCTTCTTGCCGGTCTGGGTCAGCACTCGAACGAAGCCTTTCTTGCGCCAGGTGTGAAACGGCTCCCGCGCAAAGAAAGTCGTAATGGTGAAAGCGCGGCACTGGACTTCTCCCTTCTCGACGGCGAGGTCGATTTCCTGCCCTCCTTGGTAGCCGGTGACGACATCGAACTTGGTGCCGATGGCGTCGTTTAAAAGTCTGATCAGATAATAGGACGGCGACCCGGTTCCTGTGGAGCCGCACTTGGGCGGATCCGCAGTCTTGGTGACGTCATGGATGGTCTTAAATGGCGTGTCTGCCCGCATGTAGAGCAAATTGTTCGATCTCTCGAAGCTCCCCAGCCAAACAAACTTGGCCCAGTCAAATTGAACTTCCTTCCGTCGCAGCAGTTGATCGAAATAAAGGGATGGTAAAATCGATCCGAAGGTCAGCCCGTCCGGTTTGCCGATGTTGTAAACATGATTCGCCGTGATCATGCTCGACGCGCCGGCCATGTTTTGAACGATGATGTTGGGATTGCCGGGAATGTATTTGCCCATGTGCGCAGCCAACATACGGGCGTAGAGATCGTAGGCATCACCTGCCGGGAGTCCGACGACAATCCTGATCGTCTTGCCTTCATAGAAGGGCGCCTGAGCGTGAACCTGGGAAAAGCAAATAAGGACAAGCCAGCAGCCGACCGCGAGTATCTTCATAGGCGATTCTCCTTATTAGAACTGCGCCGTGGTTGTCTGAATAGATCTTAGCTTTCGTAATCGCAATAATCTAGTGGTAGAGAGAGTCGATAAAATTACTGCCTTGCAATTGGCGGATAAATCTGTCGTCGAAAAATTTACCGGGATCCTGCTCTTTGGCCTTCGGATTTCTCTCGCTGAGCTCCTCCAGCACGGACCTGACTGCCGCCGCAGTGGGGAGAGGACTCTTCATCATGTACTTGGCGATCTGGATCTCATAGGATTCCGACAGCAGATCCGTATCGTCCGTGCGGAGATACTTGGACAGCGTCCTCAATGTAAACGCCCGATCTTTCTTCATCAGAGCGATGGCCTCGACCTGAGCCGAAAGATAACGCCTCACCAGATCCGGATCGTCGCGAATGATGTCTCCGCGGGTGGAAACGCCGGTGGATGCATAGGGGATATTGAGCGTGGGGAGATGCAACATCATTCGGTGGCCCAGCTTCAGCGCCCGGCTCGTCGCCGGATAGCCAAACACCGCCGCTTGGACGCGGCCGCCTTGTAGGGCGCTGACAATCCAATCGCCGGCGCCGATCTCGACGATGTGGACGTCTTTTCCCGGCTCCAGGCCAAAATGCTTCATGGCAATGCGCGCTCCGGTGTGCAGCGAGGTGCCGTAACGGCTGATGCCTATGTTTTTGCCACGGAGCTGTTCCGGCTTCTCAATCTCCGGCCGCACCACCAGATTCAACAATAAGGTTCCCACTGTGGTGGCGATAATTTTTACATCGGCACCGCCGACGGCCGCCCCGGTTGTAGTCCCCCCGGATATCTGGACAAAGGCTACTTCACCGGCGATCAGCGCGCTGGTCCCCTGCACGCCGCTGGGCATAGCGATGACTTCCACCTGTAAACCGTATTTCTTAAAAAGACCGGACTCGTGGGCGGCCCAGGGAGGAACCATGGCGCCGGATATGGAGGTAACCGCCGCTCGAATCTTACGGAGCGGCGGCGATTCTGCTGCATCCGCGCATAGGCTTACGCTGAAACAACCGACAACATACAAGGCGAGAACGAGGCTGCTTTTTCTCATGGCTCACCCCTGGTAGAATTGTGTCTATGCTCAGGCAGAGATAGCCGATCTCGGTCTGGGCGTCAACGCCAAAATTTTCCGAACTCACGAAAACCCAACACTCCAGTACTCCAATATTCCATTTCTCGGCGGAGCCGACAGCTGATCTTTGGCTATTTGACAAGCGCACGCTGTTAATGTTTTCTGAATGAATCGCTATGGAAAGAAGGTGGCCGCTCGCTCGCGAAATAGCGCCTATGAAGAACCGATGTTATTTTCTCATTTTATCGTTCGGCGGGTTTCTGGTTGCCAGCGGCGGTGCGCTTGCATACGCGCAACCATCACCCCAGGAGATCAAGATCGTAAAAGTAAACAAAGAATATGATAAGCGGACCTTCATAAAACCATCGACGATTCCCAATGCCGGCAACGGCCTATTTGCCGGCGTCAAAATCAAGAAAGGAGACGTGATCGGCGAGTTGGGAGGCCGGCTGGTTACGCCTGAAGACTATCCTCAAGCGAATCACTATATTGCATCTATACCCGAATGCGCCTGGAAGGAAACGGAGCCTTACAAGTATATCGATGCCAAAGATTATGGCGCTCACGTGAGCCGCATCAATTTTGCGCCCAGCAACATAAATGGCATGGAAACGAACTTCCAGAATGCGACGATCAAGCAAATTTGCCAGCACCCCTATTTTATTTTCTTGGCGTTAGCAGACATTGAGCCTGGAACAGAGATTTGGGCCAGTTACGGTCCGGACTATGAATATGAACCGTTCATGACGGCGCCGGAAGTCCAAAGTTTTTTCTGCGGCTTACTCAAAATTGATTGCAGTGAAACATTTACATATTCGCACTAGACTAGTGTAGTGTCTCTGAATTAATAGTACTTAATTTTCGTCTAAGGGGCAGGAGGAAAGTTCCATGCGAATAGCCCCATTGATTAAGTTGACGGAGAGAGAGATCAAGATTGTGAGAAGTTGGTCGCGGGGAGGACAAACCGCAGCGCGGTTGATGAAGCGGGCCAAGATTCTCTTGTTGGCAGCCCAGGGAGAGCGAAACGAAACCATTGCCGAGAGCTTGGGAATGGACCGCAAGCAAGTGTCGCGATGGCGACGACGGTTTGTTGAAAAGCGATTGGCGGGCATCGAAAGGGACCTTCCCCGCGGTGGACGAAAGCCGGGCAAGCGAGAACAGGTGACCCCTTTGATTATCGAGACAACCACTCGAACCAAGCCCGCCAACGCTACCCACTGGAGTGTTCGGACGTTGGGGGAGAAGCTGGGGATCGACAAATCGATGGTGCACCGAGTCTGGCAAGCCAGCGGTCTGAAGCCCCATCTGTCCAAGACCTTCAAAGTCAGCAACGACAAGAAATTCATTGAAAAAGTCGTCGACGTGGTGGGCTTGTATCTCAACCCTCCAGAGCATGCGCTGGTGTTGTGTGCGGACGAGAAAACCTCGGTCCAAGCCTTGGACCGCACTCAACCGGGGCTGCCCTTGGTTAAAGGACGCTTGGGAACGATGACTCACGATTATAAACGCAACGGGACCACCACCCTGTTTGCCGCCTTGGAGATGGCCGAGGGAAGCGTCATCGCCACCTGCATGGACCGTCATCGGCATCAGGAGTGGATAAAGTTTTTGAATCGGATCGATCGGCAAACCCCGGCTGAGCTGGACTTGCATTTGATCGTGGATAATTACGCTACGCATAAACATCCTAGGGTCAAAGCGTGGCTCAAGCGCCATCGGCGCTTTCATTGCCATTTTGTGCCGACTTCGAGTTCTTGGCTCAACCTGGTCGAGCGCTGGTTCCGCGATCTGACCGACAAACGCATTCGCCGCGGGGTTTTTAACTCGGTAGCCGAACTGATTGCTGCTATTAACGCCTATGTCGAGCATCACAATAACCATCCCAAACCGTTTGTTTGGACCGCTAAGGCCGAAGACATCATCGCTAAGTATCGTCGCGCCAAGGCGGTCTTGGATAAAGTGCTAACAGCATGAGACACTACACTAGTAGTTACAACCTATGCCGCAGCGTATCGTGCTCCGAGAGTAAGATCGCGTGCCGTATGCCGTTACTTTTGCTTCCTACCGTTTGTGAGGCGGTATGGTTTTGATCGCTGCGGAAAACCCCGCATGCTCCGCCGGATCAACCGGCCGATGCTTGACCTTTGTACTCGCGGGATCCTTGCCCAGGTAGTTGTCGCCTTTCCA
>DAIRFP010000050.1:0-27624 GCA_036794995.1 Thermodesulfobacteriota bacterium
GAGAACGGCGGGCGCAACCAGACGTATGCGCGGCGCATGAACCTCGGTGAGCTCGTGCACTTCTACAGCGGCGCCGCCCGGACCGACTTGAAGCCCCGCGCCACCACCGCCTTCGGCTGGACAGCGACGACGGAAACGCAGTGGCAGCAGGCGCGCACCGCGTTTTCGCCGAGCGAAGATCGGCTTTTGGCCGTTCGCTCGGCGCTGAAGGCGGAGCTCGGCGCCTCGATGAACGCGCCACCTTCGTCAACATCCTCGTCCGCTTCCACTGCCGGCACGGCCAGTGCCGAAGAGTACTTGCCCGACATGGAAGGTCTCGACTTCCGCGACACCGTCACCGATTTCGCTCTGCCAGCGGGAACGTTCTTCGACTGTGCGGTTGTCCATCTGCTGACGACCGCGACGCTCGACCGCCTGGGCGAGCTGTACCCGCGAGGGCGTTTTGAGGTGCGGCGATTTCGACCCAATATCGTAGTACAACCGGCCACCGGTGAGAGGGACTTCATTGAGAATACCTGGGTCGGGCACACTCTCGCCATCGGCAATGAGGTTCGCCTGAGCATCACGGGTCCGTGCGGTCGCTGTGTGATGACGATCCTGGCGCAAGGAGATCTCCCCAGAGATCCGGACATCCTGCGCACAGCGGCACAGCATAACCACGTCCAGGTCGGTGTATATGCGGCGGTCGTGAAGGGCGGCATCATTCGCCGCGGCGATTCTGTCAGACGGGCTGCGTAACCGGCGAGTTTTCGGTTTGCGGGCCGCGAATATTGCGTGCTGAGACTCTCGAAGCGCGAAAAACTGCTGGATAAATGGCCAAATGATTACGCCGATATTTTCTCCTAAAGGGAGTCAGTATGCCAATACCAAGTTGGAAAACCGAGCTCAAAGAAGTAGCGCCCAACGTCTTCGCCTATATTCAGGGCGGCGGCCCGGGCATCGACAATCATAGTGTCAGCAACGCTGGGCTCATCAACGGCGACGATTCGTCGATGGTGATCGACGCGCTGACGGCACCGGTCCTAACCAAAGCGTTCATCGCGGCGATGAAGAAGGTCAATCCGAAGCCTTTCCGTCACCTGGTCAACACGCATCACCATCCGGATCACGTCCGCGGCAACTGTTTTTTCCTGCCGATTGAAATCGTCGCCCATGAAAAGTGCCGCGAAGCGGTGCTCGAGGCCGGGCTGACTTTTCCCATGCGCCAGGATTGGCAGGAAGGCATCGAAGAACTAAAGCTCGCGCCGCCGACCACCACTTTTGCGGACAGGATGACTTACCGCTACGGCGATCTTGAAATTCAGCTTGTTTACAATGGTCCCGCCCACACCATGGGCGACGCCCAGATATATTTGCCCCGTTACAAAGTGCTGTTCGCCGGGGACGTGGCCTTTCACTACGTGGCGCCGCACTTTTGGCAGGGTCATGGCAGCGGGCTGTTGCGGGTGCTCGATTGGATCAAGGACTTGGACGTCGATACGATCGTTCCTGGTCACGGGCCGATTGGCGCCAAGAAGGATATTGCCGAGATGCGTGAATACGTTGACACGATGAAACGGGAAGCGAAGAAGCGATTTGAGGCCGGCATGAGCGCGGTGGAAGCGAGCGTGGACATTCAAATGGGACGCTTTGACGATTGGCCCAACGCGACGGAACGAGTGATCGGCAACGTCATGCGTTTTTATCTCGAGTTCCAGGGCACGCCGCTCGCTACCATCGAAGCGAAAGATATCCACAGGGCGCGCGACGAATACCTCGCGCGCAAACGGGCGCTTATAACGGGAAGGTGAATTTATTTCATCACTCCCGCGGCGCGCAGATACTGGAGATCGACGAAGCGATCTGCTAAAGGCAGCGGTGATTTTAGCTCGCCAGCCTCGGCCATGACCTGGATCACCTGAGCAAATCCCTTCATCTCGATCTCGCCTTGCTTGGGAACGACGCCGCGCTCGGGGTCGAAGTAAAGCGATAGTGTCTGGCGTGCGATCGCTTCATTTGACCCGGTGGTGTCCATCACCATCTTGACAACTTCCTCACGGTTGGCCGGATCGCGCATGAACCGGAAGGCAGCGCCGAGCCCGCGCACGTAGCCAATGAGAGCGGTTTTATTTTGCTCGCCCCAGGATTTTCGCACTGCGCTGACGATGAACTGAAAGTTGGGCATGGCATCGGTCGAAACCCCCAAGCGCCGATAGCCTTGTTCCATAAGAATGATGTCTTCGGGTTGTCCGAGCGGCACGGCATCGCAGTCGCCCTTGCGCAAGCATTCGGAGCGCGCCGGCGTGCCGACCAGCTCTTTGACTTTGAAGTCAGCCTCTTTGATGCCATTTAGCGCCATGAGCTTGCGCGTGGAGATAGAAATTGTATCGACGGCGAGTGAAAGGCCGATAGTTTTGCCCTTTAGGTCGACAAACGATTTGATCTCGGGCCTTACAATCAGACTGTAGATCGGCGTCGCGGTTTCACCCGCAATAGCGACTCCCTCCGAACCTTTAAGCACGGACTGAATCAAATAGGGAGTTGCGGTGCGGGTGATGTCTACCGTGCCGTTGTTTAGCGCGACCATCATATTGTCAGCGCCGCCCTCGATCGGCTTCATGTCGAGGTTGATGCCTTCGCGGGTGAACAGGCCTTTGCGTTGGCCGATGACAAACTGAACGGCAGACACAGTCTTTATGGAGGACGGAATCTGGCCGTAACGGAGGGTGACGCTTTGCGCGTGCACAGGAGAAATAGTGGTAGTCGGTACTGTGCAGGCGAAAATGCTTAACGCCATTGCGGTAAAGAATTGAGTGGTCATTTATTTCTCCTAATCGTGTCCGGATATTTCTTGCGCAAGGGGCGTTAAGGGCCGAACTTGGCGTTCTTGGCGAGCTTTCCGCGAGGCGATCCGATTCACCCGATAAATTCTCTAATCGCTTTGTGCGCCTCTTTGGGATTGGTCGCGAGATAATGATGCCCTTCGCCGGCCAGCACGACCAGCTTCGCATTGGGAATCGCGCCGGTGAGCTTATGCGCCGCCGCCCAATGGGTTGTGTCGGTGGCGCCGTGATTCTCGTCATCGCCGACCAAAACCAGGGTCGGGACTCGGATGTCTTTCAACCGCTCCGTATGGTCATGCTCCTGGCGCGCCAGGACGAAGTATAGATAGTTTTCCAGGGGAGCGATGCCGGACATTCGGACCTGGAGAAACTTTTCGATGAGATCGGGATGCGACGCGACGAATTCCTTGGTCCATCCGGTTTCGATGGTGTGCTGGCGAATGTAGGCTTCGAAGCCCATTCGCACCATGTCGCAGCACATGGCGAGGGGAATACCCTGCGCTCCCGGATGGGAAGAGCCGCTGGACGCGAGGATCAGTTGCTTGACTTTACTTGGATGGTCCAGGGCCAGCAGTTGCGCGACGACCCCGCCCATGGAGTGGCCGCAAACGATGGCCTGTTCTAAATCAAGATGATCGAGAATCGCCGCCGCGTCATCGGTGAACATCTTGATCGAATATTTCTGCACCGTTTTGCTTGACTTGCCGGTGCCGCGGTAGTCGAAGACAATGACTTTGTGGTCGCGAGAAAACTCCCGCACTTGATGAAACTTCCAGGCTTGGTGATCGAGACCCGTTACACTACAGAAGAGAAACGGCGGGCCGTCGCCGTGGACTTCATAGTAGATCTCGGTGTCTTGAACTTTTAGGTGAGGCATGGTTTTTATCCCCCGAGTTTCATTTTGCGGGCACGCTTCAGCCGGCGCTACAACTTCGCGCCATAGGTTGCGTACATCTTATCGATGAAGCCGCTTTCATCGAGTTTGCGCATCAGGCGGTTGTCGATGACGTCCTCGGCTTTGACTTCGCCGACTTTGGGATTTCGCGATTTCAGCAGCCGTTGGACGTTGCGCATGCCTTCGAGGGAGCCGAACGGTTTCCGGTCGACGCCGCGGACGAGGTCCTGATAGGCGTCCTCGCTGCCGGCTGCATCGACCTTGAGCCAACGCGCTAGCGTCTTTAGCACCACGGGCTTATTCTTGGGAGCGAGGGAAAAGGCCAAGGCTTCGATCTCTCCCTTCAAATAGCTCTCCACAATGTCGGGTCGCTGGTGCAGCAGGGCTGCCGGCACGGCCATGGTTTGACCGACCAATTGAGTTTTGACGTCGGTATATTCGCCGAGAATCGTCATGCCTTTCTGTTTGAGTTGACGGCTAAAAACGCCGTCCACCGCTGCGGCATCACAGAGTCCGTTCTCGACGCACTGGACTTGGACGGCTTGATCGCCGATGACCTGCATCCGAATGTTGTCGCGCTGCTGGTCCAAACCGAGATGCTCCAGCCAGAGCAGGATGCCCATCCAGCTGGTGCCGCCGATGCTGGTGACGGCGAAAGTCTTGCCGCGCAGGTCTTCGGCTCTCTTGATGTTCGGCCGAACCACGAGGTCATAGGTATTGCGGCTGTTAAATGTGGACATGATTTTAAAGTCATGTCCCGCGGAAACCGAGGCCAAGATTGCGCTGCCGCCTGTGCGTCCGATATGAATGCTGCCGCCAGCCATGCCGGCGACTAAAGTCGGTGCCCCGCGGATGAAAACCGGGTCGATGTCGATGCCATATTTGGTGAAAAAGCCCTGCTCTTGGGCAAGCCAAAGCGGCACGATCCGCGCGGTGTAGGTGGCGTAACCGACGATGTATTTCGCCGGCGCGCTGGCGCTATTGGCCTGAAGGGGCCAGAAAAATGATGACGCAATGACAACGATCGCCGCCCGAAGGACTCGCCAACTGTGATAATTCATATTTGATCTCCCTTTCGCCCACGTTGTGACAAATCACGTTGATCCTGCGCAGCGAAGCCGCAACCAAAGTCACGAAGACATTTAAGCGCAAAGAGCGCAAATAATCCTCTGTAGGGGCCCCCTCGGGCGGTTGCCCTCATTTGATGCTTACACCTTGGGCGGCGTAGGCCCGGTCGATGAAGCCGCTTTCATCGAGCTTGCGCATGATGCGATTATCGATCACGTCTTCGACTTTGATCTCACCGACTTTTGGGCTGCGGATTTTCATCAGACGTTGCACGTTTCGGAGGCCTTCCGGCGAGGGATCCGGTTTCCGATCGATGGCGCGTTGCAGATCAGCGTAGCCTTCCTCCGCTGCACCGGCGTCGATTTTTAACCGGCGCATGAAAGTTTTGATGATCGTGGATTTATTTTTCGCCGCGAGTGAGAAAGCGATCGCTTCGATCTCTGCCTTCAACAAATTCTCCACCGTGTCGGCGCGCTGCTGGAGAAATTTTTGCTGCACCACCAGGGCTTGGCTGACGTAGAGTTGCTTCAGATCGGAATATTCACCGATGATGTTGAATCCTTTTTGCTTGAGCCGGCGGCTGAAAACACCGTCGAGCACCGCGGCATCGATGATGCCGGTCTCCATCGCTTGCATCTGGATGGTTTGATCGCCGATGACTTGAAATTGGATCTGATCGCGTTGCACGTCCAGCCCGAAATGCTCGAGCCAAAGCAGCGCGCCCATCCACACAGTGCCGCCGATGCTGGTGACGCCGAAGCGCTTGCCGCGCAGATCCTCGGCGCGTTTGATTTTGGGACCCGCGACGAGATCATAAGTATTGCGGGTGGAAAATGCGGCAAGGAGTTTCAGATCATGGCCGGCCGCAATCGCTGCAAGCATAGCGGTTCCGCCGGTGCTGGCGACGTGAATGTCTCCTGACGCCAAGCCGGCAACCAAGGTGGGCGCGCCGCGGATGAAGACCTGCTCGGAGTCGATGCCGTATTTGTTGAGAATACCCTGTTCTTCCGCGATCCAGAGTGGCACGACGCGCGCGCTCATGGCGGCGTAGCCGATGATGAGTTTCGGTGCGCTGGCGGCATAGGAGGAAGAGCTACAAGGGAGAAGGAGGCAAGCGGCAAAGATGAATCCCAGAATCCAACTCATGGCTACCTTCATGGAGGAATGAGTCATCACTTTACGCCATACTCCGCGTTGATTCGGTCGAAATAGCCGCTCTTGTCTAACTCACGCACGATAGAATCGTCAATGAGCTCTTCGAGCTTGACTTGCCCGACTTTCGGATTACGTGTCTGCAAGAAGCGCTGTATGTTGTGTAGTGCCTGGACGGATGGAATCGGCTTTTTGTCCAGCCGTTTGATTAGATCTTGGAGCGCATCTTCGGCTACTGCGGGATCCGTGATGCTCAGGCGTCTGCTGAGAACTCTCAGCACGGACTGTTTTTTCATAGGACTCAGCACGAACACTTGGGCCTCACTTGTGGCTTTCAGGAAATTTCGCAAAAAATCGGGTTGGCTCTGGAGAAAACTCTGTTTGACCACGACCGCATTCCCCATCATCGGCACCCGTTCGAGTTCGCCTAAAATATTGTATCCGGCGCGCCTGAACTGTGAGGTAAAGTTTCCGGTGACGAGCGCCGCATCGATGGTTCCGGTTTCTAATGCCCTACTGATGATTCTCATCTCGCCGAAGGCTGAGACAATCAGTTTGTCTTTATCCTGGCTCAAGCCCAGTTGCTCGAATACCAGCATCGCGGCCATCCAGCCGGTTCCGCCGATGCTGGTCACGCCGATTCGTTTGCCACGCAGATCCTCTGCTCTTTTGATCTCCGGCTTGACGATTAAGTCATGATTGGCGCGCACGTGGGAAGCCGCGAGGACTTTGAAGTCGGCCCCGCCGGCCGCGGCCGCCAATATCGCTGTTCCTCCGGTGAAACCGACAGCAATGGCCCCGGAGTTGATGGCTGCGATTAACGTCGGAGAACCGGGCATGAAGACCAGATCAGCATCGATGTCGTTCTTAGCGAAGAGCTTTTCGTCCTGGGCGAGCCACAGGGCTAACGATGAGACACTGATGGTTGCGTAGCCGATGGCGACTTTTTTGGGCTGCGCGGCAGTACCTTCATTACCGTTGAGACAGGCGAAAGACGCGACGATGAAAAGAAGAAAGCCACGTCCCACGCTAAGGTTTCGAAACATCATATGGAGAATGTCATCTGTCGAACTGCGCCAGCCACTGATAGATGATCTCGACAACCGCCGCCGTGTGCCTATTGTAAAAATGGTTCCCTCCATCGACCAGCGTATAGGTTGAGTTGGCCCCAGCGGCAGCGACCAGCTCTTGCGCGTATTCATGAAAAAACTTGGGCTCGGCGCTGCCGACGATGGCGAGCAAAGGGCAGCCTATCCGTTTAGCGTAGGGGCGGCAATCGTTGCGATCGTCTCTGCCGTATTTGTCCAGGTGTGTGCGCGCGCTAAAGATTCCCGGTGTGGCACCCACCGCGATGGACAATAACTCTTCACCCCTGCCTTCCGCGACCATGGTTTCAGCTTTTTCTATGGCTTCGCGAAACCCGGGTTGCCGAGAAATCCGCTCGGAGTAGAATTGCTTCGGCGCGGAGCAAGAAACGACGCTGACCACGTCCGCACGCTGCCTCGTGCCCTGATAGATAATCGATTTGATGGCCCCTAAGCTATGTCCGATGAGCACGAAGCGGCGATAGCCTTGCTTATGGAGGCAATCCAAAGCCCCGTCAAAATCGAGTAAGCAGTCGTCAAGATTTTCATAAGCCGACCCGCCGAATTTTGTCAGGTTGCCCACGCGAGCAATCCAGTCGTGACCGCGGGTATTAATCACAAAGCAATGGTAGCGGTGTTGCGCCAGCTCTTGCCCGAAAATCGCCAACGGCGGCAGATAGAAATTCATGGCTACGCCGTGGATGAAGACCAGTGCAAGATCTGAGAGTTCACCTGGCGGCGTGAAGAGCAGGCCGTGGAGTCTCTCCTTGTCGGCGGTTTTGAAAGTGCAGAGTTGTGTGAGAATGTCGGTGGATCCGTCGTTGCTCATTCGTGGTCCTGATTATTTTATTCCGTACTCGGCGTAGAGCCGTTCGAAGAAACCGCTGTCATCGATTTTCTTGAGCACGCTTGAATCGACGAGATTTTCTACTTTGATATCGCCGATGCGGGGATTCTGGCTCTTCATGAGGCGCTGCAGGATTTTGAGACCCTCCATCGAGACGTAGGGCTTGCGGTATTCTTCCAGGCGGACGAGGGTAAAAACGTCTTGGTAGGCGCCTTCGGCGGCAGCGGGATCGGTGAGCTTGAATTGTTTGCTAATGGTGTCCAGCACCGCGGACTTATGTTTCCCGGCGGTGATAAAAACCATGCCTTCGATGAGGGCCTTGATCACGTTCTGTAGAGTCTCACTGTTTTGCTGCAGATAGGGATTTTCCACCAACACGGTCATTCCCACAGAAGACAGTCTGGTCTGTTCGCACCGTCCCAGGACCACAAAACCCTTTTCAGCCAACCGGCGGCTCAAGAAACCCGGTACAACCGTGGCATCGATGCGGCCGGTTTCCAGCGCCTGGCTGAGGATCGTCACATCGCCGATGACGATCATTTGAATGTTGTCGCGCTTTTCATCCATGCCGAAGTGCTCGAGCCAGACGGTAGCCGTTTTCCATACCCCGCCGCCGATGCTTTGTATGCCGAAGCGTTTGCCGCGCAAATCTTTTGCGCTGTTGATTCCCGGTCTTGCCACCAGATCGAGATTCTCTCGGCTGCTCAAGCTGGCGATCATTTTTAGCTCTTTACCGCCCACCGCGGCGGCCAGCGCCGTGGTCGCACCGCCGTAGGCGATCTGGGTATCGCCGGAAGCCAGGGTGGCGATTTGCGCCGGGTTGCCCCGCACCCAGACGACTTTGGATTTAACCCCATATTTGCCGAAGAAGTTTTGGCGCTGGGCGACCCAAAGCGGGATCGACGAGGTGCTCATGCTTGCGTGGGTGATGATCACTTCGCTCGCGGCGGCGAACAGATCGGCCTTGGTCACCAAGGCCGAAACGACTAGCAACAGGCCCGAAAGCGCCAGCTTGACGGCTCGCTGCATATGGCTTACCTCCGACTATTTGGGGCAAGTTCTTGAACCGGCTAAAGATTTGCCGAATATAGCTTTAATCAGTTCGTTTGGGCAACCCAAGAACCGTTCGAAGACCTAACAGCCGCCCAACCTGGAGAAATTGATCGTTGTGGGTCATGATCTCTAGTTCTTGACATTTCCAAGTAACTTACTTAGGATCACCGTGTTTTTGGAAGGCGCGCGGTTTTCATGAAGGTCAGCTCAAAAGGCCATTACGGGTTATTGGCTCTCGCGGAGCTTGTCGATAACTACAAACTTCGACGCGCCGTGCAGGTGAAAGAAATTGCCAAGAATCAAAATATACCTCCGGAGTATCTCGGGCAGATCATGGTGTTATTGAAGCGCGGGCGACTGGTGCATGGCTCGCGGGGACCCGCGGGCGGATATATCCTGGCTCGCCCTCCCGAGGCGATTACGGTGAAAGAGGTCTTGCACGTGCTCGAAGGTCCTCTGGTGGACATCGACTTGAGAACGGGAAGCCAAGCGAGAGCAATATCTCCGGTGACGCAGCGGCTGGCGGAGACCTGGGCGCGGGGAGTCAAGGCGATGGAAAATATTCTCGAAGAAACCACGCTCCATGACTTATGTAAACCGGAACCGGCGGCACTGATGTATTACATTTAAAAAATTTTTACCGTTATTTCTGACAAATAAAATCGGATTAGTTTGATTAAAAGATTGTTACGAAGATTTCACCGGAGATGCCTATGAACTGGAAAGAAAAACTCGGCGCCAGGATTCCGGCGGAGCTGGGGCGCGAAATCGATATCTTCGAGCAACAGATGGAGCTGCGTAAGCACGGCAAGATCGACGAAAAGGTCTTCGCCGAGACGCGTTTGCGCCGGGGCATCTACGGACAGCGTTATGACAATGGGCAGCGCCACGACGGCAAGCGGGTCCAGAAGCTGAAGCTCCCGGCGACGGTGATCAAAGGCCCGGAAACCTTATGGGATGCGCCCGGGATGATGCGCATCAAGATTCCTTTTGGCGGCTTAAACCCTGAACAGCTCGAGGCGCTGGCGGAGCTGTCCGAGGAATATGCCGACGGCGTGTCCCATGTGACGACCCGCCAGGACATTCAATTTCATTTCGTTCACATCGACGATACCCCGGCGTTGATGCGCCGGCTCGCTGCCGTCGGCATTACGACCCAAGAGGCCTGCGGCAATGTGGTGCGTAATGTGACGGCGTGTCCGTTGGCGGGCATCTGCCGCGACGAAAGTTTCGATACGACGCCTTACGCGAAAGCCTGCTCACGGTTCTTGATGGGGCACCCGGACACCCAGGATTTCGGCCGCAAGTTCAAAATCGCCTTTTCGGGTTGCCAACAGCATCCTTGCGGTTTGGTGACCATGCATGACATGGGAGCCATCGCCAAGACGAAAGTCGTTGACGGCAAGGAAAGGCGCGGCTTCGAACTTTACGTCGGCGGCGGTCTCGGCTCGGTGCCGTACAAGGCAAAGCTGTTCGATGAGTTTCTGCCCGAAGAAGAGCTCCTGCCGATCTCCCAGGCCATCGCGCGGGTGTTCGCGCGGCTCGGCGAAAAGCGTAACCGCGCCCGGGCGCGGGTCAAGTTTCTTATCGCGCATCTCGGTATCGAGGAGTTCCGGAGACTGGTCCTGGAGGAGCGGCGGAAGTTGGTTAACGATCCGCGTTGGACAGCGCACCTGAGATCGGTCAACGTGCAGATCGAAGAGCCGCTCAAGCCGGGGGTGAGCTTGAACGGCAGCGAGCGGCCCGAGGGCTTCGATGCCTGGTATGCCACCAATGTTTATAAACAGAGACAGCCGGGCTACGTGGCCGCGACGGTGACCTTGCCGCTGGGAGACGCGAGTGCCGACCAACTCCGCGCGCTTGCCGATATCGCGCGGCGCTTCGTCAAGAATACGCTGCGCACCACGGTGGAGCAAAATATTCTTTTTCGCTGGCTAAGCGAAGCGGACCTGCCGGAATTCTACAAAGCCATCGAGGCCATCGGTCTCGGCGCCGCGGACGCGGCGACGATTGTGGACGTGACGGCCTGTCCGGGCACGGACACTTGCAAACTGGGTATCGCCTCTTCGCGAGGCCTCGCCCGCGAGCTGCGCTATCGGCTGGGGGAGAAGAGCTTGGCCCTCGATGAAGCGGTCAAAAATCTGCGCATCAAAGTCAGCGGCTGCTTTAACTCCTGCGGCCAGCACCACATCGCCGATATCGGATTTTACGGCATCAATCGTAACGTCAAGGGTTTTCAGGTGCCCCACTTCCAGGTGGTCCTCGGCGGCAAATTCCACGACAACGCGGGAGAGTACGGCGTGGCCATCGGAGCGGTGCCCTCCAAGCGAATACCCGAAGCGGTGCTGTCGATCACCGAATACTACATGAGAAAACGGCTCAAAGAGGAAAGCTTCCAGGATTTTGTCCGGCGCATCGGTAAGAAAGAAATCAAGGACCTGCTGGAGGATCTGACCAAGATTCCGGGCCACGAGGTGGATTCCTCGTATTACAGCGATTGGGGCGATCCGCGGGAATTTACCCTTGCGGATATGGGGATCGGCGAATGTGCCGGCGAGGTCGTCAGCCAGGCGGAGTTTACTTTGGCCGCCAGCGAGCGTGAGTTGTTCGAGGCCCAGCTACTGTTGGACGCCGGCCGTCCGCAGGACGCGGCAAAGACGGCCTATGCTTCAATGGTGCGTGCGGCGCAAGGACTGGTCAAGGCGCAGAACGCCGGCATCTCCGAGGATGAAGGCCAAATTCTCGCCGAATTCACCAGCCGTTTTTACGATACACAGCTCTTCTGGGACAAGTATGCCGGCGGTAAATTCGCCGAGTACATGTTTAAGGCCAGAGAGTTCATCGGGGCGGGCAAGGACGCCGATGCCGATCGCACCGTCCAACTACTGCAGGAGGCGCAGCTCTTTATCGATGCAGCCCACGATTGCCACAATAAGTTGCGCGGTGGCGTGGCGAGCGCGGTGACATTGGACAACGTTGCACAGCCGAGCGCTTAGCTCATTGGGCGAACATGGAACTGCAAAAGATTACCGTAAAGGTTTTTGCCGAGGAACCCAACGCCGTTCCGCTGACGGATTTCATCGACATTTTTCACCAGTGGATCCAAGCCAGCGATGGCGTCTACCACGACGTGGCGGATTACAGCCACATGCAGTCGGGTCCGGGAATCGTTCTGGTCGCCGGCGATGCCCATATCAGTATCGACGAAACCGATGCTCGCCGCGGGCTCCTTTATAGTCAAAAAAGCCAACTCAGCGGATCGAACCTGGAGAGACTGAGCACGGTGGTCCAATCCGCTTTGGAAAATTGCCGTCGGCTGGAAGAAGAGCCGGCGCTGCAGGGCAAATTGAGATTTTCGGGACATCGCGTGGAAATTTCAGTCAATGACCGGTCGATTGCGTTGAACACCGGCGAGGCCTTCGAGGAGATCAGACCTGAAATTGATTTCTTGGCCCGTCGCCTTTATTCGAGCACGAATTTTACCTTGCTCCGGAATCAGCAAGATCCGAGACAGCGGTTGAACGTGACTCTGAGCACCCCGTTGGCGTTGGCAACCAGGACCCTGCTGCACAATCTGCAAACTATCTAGATTAGTTAGCTGAGGAGAAATACCGATCGTGTTGGATACTCAAAGACTCAACTTGGCGGAATGCAGCCGAGATTTAGAAGGATCAACAGCCACCGAGATCGTTAGCTGGGCTCTGGAACGATTCGAGTCGCGACTGAGCCTCGCCTGTTCGTTTCAAGCGGAAGGGTCGGTACTGATCGATCTCATGCACCGCGTGCGCGGCAACGACTTTAGAGTGTTTACCCTGGACACCGGCCGGCTGAATCAAGAGACCTACGATTGCATGGACGCGATCAGAGAACGTTACGGTGTCAAGATCGAAGTCTTTTTTCCGGAGGCCGGTGCTGTTGAAAAACTTGTGCGCGAGAACGGCATGAATCTCTTCTATGACTCCGTGGACCTGCGTAAATCGTGCTGCGCTGCGCGCAAGGTGGAGCCGCTCAACCGCGCGTTGAAAGATCTTGACGCCTGGATGACCGGTTTACGGCGGGAGCAGGCGGTCACGCGAGCGGATGTCCGTAAGATCGAAGTGGATAAGGATCATGGCGGCATTGTCAAGATCAATCCCCTTGTGGATTGGAGTCACGAGGAAGTCTGGGCCTACATTCGAAAAAACAATGTGCCCTACAATCGGCTTCACAAGCAGGGCTATCCCAGTATCGGTTGCGCTCCCTGCACGCGGGCGGTGGAACCAGGGGAGGATCTCCGCGCCGGCCGCTGGTGGTGGGAGAATCCGAACACCAAAGAGTGCGGGCTGCATTTAGGCGCGGAAGCGAGGGTCTGAAGCGTGGGCTACTATCCCGTTTTCCTCGAAATGAAAGATCGGACGTGTGTCGTCATCGGCGGCGGCGCAGTTGCCGAACGAAAAATTGAAGGACTTGTTGCAGCAGGAGCTAATGTCACGGTCATCAGCCCGGGAATAACGGACGGGTTGAAAGAGTTGCTCGATGAGGGCGCGATCCGACACGTGGCGCGCGAGTACCAAGCGAGTGATAGGGCAGGATACGACCTAATTTTCGTGGCGACGGATAATTCAGAGATCAATGCAGCGGTATTCAGCGAAGCACAATCGCTGCGCATTTGGGTCAACTCGGCGGACGATCCAGATCATTGCGATTTCATTTTGCCGGCGGTGATCCGGCGCGGCGAGTTGACGGTTGCAGTTTCTACGGGCGGCGCCAGTCCGGCGGTGACCCGTGTCATCCGCGAAGATCTCGATGCCTACTTCACCGCGGACTACGCGCAACTGGTGCAGATCGCGGCCGAGGTCCGCCGGGAATTGAAGGAAAAATCTGTTGCGGCGAGCGCTCATGCATGGAACCGGGCTTTGAAGGGCGATTTCCGTCGCTTGATTAAAGAAGAGAGGTCAGAAGAGGCAAAAAAACTTCTCTATAAAATGTTAGGAGCCGGTTCATGAAACCAGGCAAAGTGTATCTCGTTGGCGCCGGGCCCGGGGATCCGGGTTTGCTTACCGTGCGAGGATTGCAGCTTTTGCACAGTGCTCAGGTCGTTGTCTACGATCAGTTGGTCAATCCGGTGCTTCTGGAAGAAGTCTCGACCGTGGCCATCAGGATCTTCGTTGGCAAGCAGGCGGGACGTCACTGCATCGTTCAGGAAGAGATCAACCGGGTTCTCGTCGAATACGCCCGGCTGGGTTACGAGGTCGTTCGACTGAAGGGCGGTGACCCCTTCGTCTTTGGCCGCGGCGGGGAAGAGGCGGAGGCCCTCGCTGATGCCGGTATTCAATTCGAGGTCGTTCCAGGCGTCAGCTCCGCGATTGCGGTTCCCGCCTATGCCGGCATACCGCTGACGCATCGAAAATACTCGTCCTCCTTCGCCGTGGTGACGGGACATGAAGCGCGTAAGGCGAAATCCACCGTGGACTGGGCCAAGCTGGCGACGGCAGTGGATACTCTCGTCATCTTGATGGGGCTGCACAATCTTTCGACCATCGTCGCCAAGCTCATCGCTCACGGCCGCGCGCCGGAAACCCCTGCGGCGGTGATTCGCTGGGGAACCACTCAGGAGCAAGAAACCGTGATCGGAACCCTCGCGGATATCGTGGAGAAGAGCGTGTCCCTCAAGGCACCGGCACTGATTGTCGTTGGTGAAGTGGTCGAGCTAAGAAACCAGCTCAATTGGTTCGCTGCCGACGCGGAATCTCCGGAGGAACCCTGGTCGTCGGGGAAGGAAGATTTCGTCAACCTCTAGCCTGGATTGTGCACTGGTGACAGCGATCGAGGGGCGAGCCCTCCGCAGCGAAGCCATGGGCTTGTCTCACCGGTTCAAGGTTCAAAGTTCAAAGTTAGTGCCTCACCCAACAGATTTTTTCTTGTCCGTCGCAACCGCGCCACCGGAAGTTTCATCATGATCGACGAAACCAACCATAACACGGTAGCCGCAAGTATGGTCGGTGTTACACTTCAGGCAAAGGCATTGAATCGTATAGGCTATCCCTGTTGAATAAGCCGTATCATGGACACGAATCCGCCAGTTAATCTGCAGGGACTAAGAATCGTTTCCTTTGAAAGCCGCCGGGCCAAGGAAATGGCGGAGTTGATCCGCCGCCACGGCGGCGAGGCCATTTCCGCGCCTTCCATGCGCGAAGTCCCGCTCTCGGAAAATACCGTCCCCGTGGAATTGTTCAAGCGGCTCGAGGCCGGCCGCATCGACTTGGTTATCCTGCTGACGGGAGTCGGCACACGCACCATGGTGGACGCACTTGCCAGTCACTATTCACGGGAACAAATCGCAGCCTTGCTCGGCAAGGTTCCGATCCTTGCCCGCGGCCCGAAGCCGGTGGCGGCGTTGAAAGAGTTGGGGTTGCAGCCGGCGATCACCGCACCGGAGCCAAATACCTGGAAGGAAGTGCTTGGCGTTCTGGATTCCAACATACCACTCAAGGGAAAGCGGGTGGCGGTGCAAGAATACGGCGTCACCAATCCGGAATTGCTCGCCGGTTTGGAGACGCGGGGCGCAGAGATCTTGCGCGTGCCGGTTTATCGCTGGGCTCTGCCGGAGGATATCGCGCCGTTGCAAGCTGCCATCCGCGCCATCGTAGCCGCCCAAGCCGACGTCGTCGTCTTCACGAGCGCGACTCAAGTGGAAAACGTTTTCACAGTAGCCGAGCAAGATGGACTTGGCGCCGCTTTACCGAGGGCCTTGGCGGCAATTTTGATCGTCTCCATCGGTCCCGTCTGCAGTGAAGCACTCGCGCGGTTCCACCTCAAGGCCGACTTTGAACCTGAACATCCCAAGATGGGGTTCATGATCGGAGAGTTGTCGCGTGGGGCCAAGCGGCTCTTGGATGCGAAGCGCCAACACGGCTAGGATGGGTTCAGTCCTTTGACTAACCACGCGGGAAGAGCCTCGCACAACTCATCGGCGAAACCACGCTGCGCGATAAGAAAAACAGTCTTTGTCACTCTCTTATCATCAATTAACGGCATGATCGGTGAAAGAGCTTGACTGGCGGTGAGATTGGAAATATGTCTTTGCCTGGTTATCCAAGGTTACCGGATGAAGCGAGTTCCCTATTGGATGTTCATTCTCGCGTTCGTTGGCGCGCATCTCGTCGCGTCGAAACTCCCCGCCGCGCAACCCAAAAAACTCCGCCTCGCGTTTAGCGCCCTGGCGTATGCCAATCCGCCCTTCTGGATTGCCCATGAATTAAAACTTTTCGAGAAGTACGGCCTCGAGTCCGAATTGATTTACGTCGGGGGCTCCAGACCGATCCAGGCGATGCTCGGCGGCTCCGTCGATGTGTCTCAAGTGGGAGGCGCCGCGGCGGTGGCGGCCATCGCCCAGGGGGCCGAGGTGGCTATGCTAGGCACGGTCTTTACCCGGCTTACCTTCGCGATTCATGCCGGGCCGCAGATCAAACAAATCAGCGACCTCAAAGGGAAGACGGTTGCGGCGGGATCGGTGGGCGGGAACAGTTACTTTGCCGGTCTGCTTTTTCTCTCTCGCTTCAATTGGGTGGCAAACCGCGAAGTCGGACTGATGGCTGCGGGCGGTTCGCCTGAGGTCATGTCCGGCCTGCTCCAGGGAAAATTTCAAGCCGGTGTTTTGACGCCGCCCACGTCGACGATGGTCGCGCGAATGGGTTATCGCGAGATCTTCGATCTGGCTAGTTTGGACTTTCCCTTCCCGGTGATTTCCGTGGTCAGTACCCGCAAGTTTATCGAGGCCAATCCTGATACTGTCACGAATGTGTTGCGCGCGACCGCCGAAGCGATTTATCTCTACAAGACCCGTCCCGACCTGACGCTTCCGGTGGTGGCCAAGTACATGCGCGTTCCCAAGGATGACGCGGCGCTTGTGCAATCCCAGGAATCACTCGGCAAGCACATGAATCAGACCTTGACGCCGTCACTGGAGGGGATAAAGTTCGTCCTGGATTTTCTCGCCGAGAAACAGCCCGCGCTCAAGGCGAAGAATCCCGCAGATTTCGTGGATTTAAGGTTTATACGGAAGCTCGACGAAGAAGGCTTCTTCAAGAAGTTTTCAACCCAATAGATAGGAACAAACATGCGTGTCGCAGACGCGGTTGTCGATATTCTCAAGACCGAGGGCGTTAAGTTCGTTGCCGCCCTCCCGGGTGACGATATTCTTCCCTTGTTCGATGCGTTTCACCAGAAAAATGATATTCCATTGATCCTCACGCGTCACGAGCAGGCCACCGTATTCATGGCCGACGGTTACGCCCGTAGTTGCGGTGAGCCCGGAGTGGCCATGGTGACCAAGGGTCCGGGGCGATGCAATGCGATGACCGCCATCGTCAATGCGTTCACCGACTGCGTGCCCCTGGTGGTTATCTTCGGCCATAGCTCGCGCAAGCAACTCGCCAAAGGCATGCTGCAAGAAGTGCCGTATCTCGATACGTTCCAAACCGTGGCGAAGTGGACTTTCAGCATTCCTTCGCCGGAGCGGGTTCCTGAAGTATTCCGCCGCGCGTTTACTCTGGCACGATCGGGGCGCCCGGGACCGGTGATCATCGAGATTCCCCAGGACATCAGTATGGCCCAGGCCGATATTCCTCCCTATACCAAGATGCGCCGCGTTCGTTTCGGTCCGGACCCCTACGACATCGACAAATTACTGGAGCTGATGCGCGAGTCCAAACGCCCGCTAATTTATGTCGGACGCGGCGCTCTGTGGTCCCAGGCGACGGAAGATCTGGTCAGGGTCGCGGAAGCCTACGCGCTTCCCGTCATGGCCACCTTGCCGGCGAAGGGTGCGATGCCGGAGGATCATCCTTTGTGTCTCGGGCTCGGCGGCTATCCCCGCGCCGTATACAGTACCGGGCAGGCCAAGAAGTTTGCCGAGGACGCAGATCTCGTCATTGCTTTGGGCTGCAGTTTCCGCCAACACGCGACGTCGAGCTGGTTGCCCAAGCCGGCGCATGCGAAGCTCGTTCAGGTGGACATCGATCCGGCGGAGCTGCACAAGAACTACACCGCGGATCTGGTCATGCTTTCCGACATCAAGCTTTTTCTTCAGGCCTTGCTGCAGCAGGGGACGCAGAAACTGAGCGGCTGGCGGAAGGGGATGAACGGCGTCGTCGCGGAAGAAATCAGCGAACTGAAAAAACAATGGATGGATTCATGGAATCCAAGGCTCACTTCCGAAGAAGTTCCGATAAATCCCTACCGCGCCTGTTGGGACCTGACTAACTGTCTCGATCGCCGCAACACGATGTTGCTGCACGACGCAGGAGTGACCCGTGCCTATGTCTCCCATCATTACGAGGCGCTATTTCCCAACGGCTTTATCGGTTTCGGCGGCACCAGTGCCATGGGCTGGTCCACGCCTGCGGCCCTGGGCGCGAAGCTCGGGAATCCCGATAAGACCGTGGTCAATGTCACGGGCGATGGCTCCTTCGGTTTGACCGGCATGGAGATCGAAACGGCAGCGCGGAACGACATTCGCACTTTGACGGTGATCTTGAACAACGAAAGTCTAGGTGCCAGCCGGGAAACTCTCCAGGAACGTTTCAACGGACATGAAATTGGCATTTCGCTGAGAGGTGACTATGCGGCGGTGGCGCGGGCCCTCGGCGCCTACGGCGAGCGGGTCGAGCAACCCCGTGATCTGCCGCCCGCGGTGGGCCGGGCATTGGCGCATCCCGGGCCGTCGTTATTGGAGATTGGCGTGAAACCGTTGGAACCCAGGCCGTGGCGGTAGGGGGATGGCGGATAGTGGAGTGTTGGAGTAGTGGAGTGATGTTAAGACAAACTCCACTGAGTCTTCTATTACTCCAGTTACTCGATGCTCGAAATGTGAATGCAGAAAACTAAATCAGAATTTTAGCTACCAGGATCCGGAACTTATTGCGAAGGAGTTACCCCAATGCTTTACAATCGAGATCGTTTGCTGACTTTGATGGATAACTATGATCTGGCCGGTGTCGTTGCCGCGACCCAGGAGAATGTTTACTACTTGAGCGGCCATGCTTCCTGGAGTCAAAACGGTTACCGTTACGGTGGCTCGCAGGTCTACGTGGTTTTTCCCCGCGATACCGCGCAGTCGCCGGCTTTATTGATTCCCGGCGGCGACGTCGGTTACGCCGCGCTGGACGACGTGTGGCTGAAGGAAGTCTACACCTATGGGCGCCCGCGCAAGCACCACGTTCCCGATATGGGCAAACTATCGCCGGAAGAACGACGTACGGTCGCGATTACGGAAGCAGAGCCTAAGGGTCCGACGCCGGAAAAGGCCCTCGCGCAGCTGATCAAAGACAAGGGGATGGGTCGCGGCCGCATCGGCATGGATCATTTTGGGATCCCCTTGACTATTTACCAGAGCATCGGCGGCTTTTTGCCGGAAGCCAAGCTCCAGCCGGCGTCGAGTTTTTTTCGCTACGTGCGGATGATCAAGACGCCCGATGAAATCCAGCGGCTGAGAGAGTCAGCGATCCTCAACGAGCAGGCGATCGCCGCCATGCTCAGGGCGGCGAAGCCGGGGGTGAAGGAGAGCGAGCTTGCCGGCATCTATAAGGGCGAAGTGGCCAAGGCTGGTGGGCAAGTTTACTGGATGCATATGGCCGTCAGCCGCGGCGGAAATTTTCCCGCCATCAAAGATAAGGTCTTACAGAGGGGTGATATCTTCCGCGTCGATATGGGCTGCTCCATCAACGGTTACCATGCGGATGTTTGCAAATCCGGTTGCATAGGTGCGGAGCCAACCACTGAGCATCGCAAGCGCTACGATGCGGTCCAGGCGGGTGTGCTGAAATCAGTCGAGGCGCTGAAACCTGGAGCGCGACCACAAGACCTCTACGAAACCATGGTCCAGGGCGTGCGCGCGGCGGGAATTCCGAACTATTCGAACTTTTTTCTCGGCCATACGATCGGTCTTGAAGCGCGAGAGTTCCCGTTTTTGCTTGGGCCCGCGGAAGAGGTCAACGATCCGTTTCTGCCGAACACCACCAACATCCCTATGGAACCGGGCATGACCGTCAACCTGGAAGCGTCCAGCCACGAGGTGGGTTGGGGTACGGTGCAGGTGGAATACACCTTGGCCGTGACGGGCACCGGGCATGAGCACTTGGTCAAGCCGGAACAGAAGCTGTTCACCTTGCCGCTGCAGTGATGGCAGGTGATCGAACTTTTTGTCTCTGAGTGAGCCGTTGACAAGGGCAGTAGGATGGGTGAAGGCGCTTTGCGCCGATACCCATCAGCCTGAGACTTGACGTCAGTTGCAAAGGAGGAAGAAACAATGGCACGCATTCGTCATCTCGCTATTCTCACGGAAGACGTGGAGAAGTTGGTTAACTTCTACACCACGGCGTTCGGCCTGAAAATTGTTCAGGGCATAGGTACGGCGACCTACTTGTCTGACGGGCACATCAATCTGGCAATTATCCCCATCGAACCTGAACGCAAAATAGAGGGGCCGCAGTTGAAACCGGGCATATACCATTTCGGTTTCGAAGTGGAGAATGTCGCTGCCTTGCGAGACACGTGCAAAGAGCTCAATGCTGCTACGGCTATCGACAAGCGGCCGCCCAACCGTGAGGCTGAATATCGGGTTCATGATCCCGACGGTAATCCCATCGATCTCTCCCAACATGGCTGGCCGATTTAGTGGCGAAACCGCTTTTTCGATTCTCTTGAGTTGCGTGGCGATGACGTAGTGTCGTCGCATGCGTGATTGATTTTTGCGGTGGGTAAGCATACTTGACCTGCGTGGCCTCCTTGAGTTCATTTCGAGCCCTTGCTCGTCGGTTCTTGCTAGCCCTTTTCTTGGCGTATGCTTGTTCAAACCCCGCGCCGGAGGCTGCCTTTGACAGAGAGGGCAAGAACGTCAGGAGCGTTTTCATCGTTCATGACGCCTGGCATGCGGCCATTGTTATAAAGGAAGCGGATGTCACTACTGCGGTTTTGCCCGAGCTGAGGGATTTTCCGACCGCCGAGTATTTGGAGTTTAGCTGGGGTGACCGCGACTATTTCCCGGCTCCGGACGGAGGATTCGGCATGGCCCTCAGAGCGGCCTTTTGGTCAAGCGGCAGCATTCTTCACGTTGTTGGATTCAAAGAGGCTGTGCGAAACGCTTATCCCGGCGCGGAAATTACTGAAATCCCTCTATCGGAAGAAGGTTTTCAGGGATTGGTCAGTTTTATCTCAGATACTTTTTCCAGACCGCATCCGCCAGCGCCGGCTGAGGCTCGTCCAGGACTTTTCGCGAATGGCAGATTCTATGCTGCGGAAGGCAAATTCAGCTTCCTGAGGACATGCAACACTTGGGTTGCGGAAGCATTAAGCGCCGCCGGGTTACCCATCAGCCCCGGCTACGTGATTACTGCGGGAAATCTCAGTCATCAAGTCCGACCGTTCGCAGCCGGTAAGTAGCGACCCATGATCGATACAGTCAAACGCTTCTCACGCAAACTTTTTGACTTGTGCATCTTCTCCCTTCAAGATTCTATCGTAACCCACACCTGACCAATTTTGGTTATGCAAATAACTGATCAATTTTGGCGATCACGGAATTGCTCGGAAACTAGAGAGCCTCATGGTTCACGAGGGCTGCGGCAGTCGTTGGCACAGGACGTGCGTTTGTCGTCAACTAATAAATCTACATGATGAGGTGAACTGTGCCTTGGCAGAGCGGACATTACTATTTGTTCAGCCGACTTCTAATCAACGCTGTGGTTCCGTCCGAGTCAGGCGTTTTCGGGCTCTATGCGTGTCGCGAGCAGGTATTTATCGCCGAGTCTGCCGACCTGCGCAAGGCGCTGCTCCACTTGCATACCGATATGCAGCGCTTTAGACTTAATTGCCCGACGGGGTTTACTTTTGAGCTTTGTCCCTCGGCATCAAGAGTCAAAAGATTAAAACAACTGCTGGCGGAACATGAGTTAGTTTCCCATGACCAACGACCGAATATTGTCCTTTACGGATGACCGCAACCTGCCACGCCAAAATTATCCCCATCTATTGTCCTGTCCGTTCGTAAACGCGCATCAACTTTAGCTCCACCACAAGTCAGACACCAATCCCGTTATTCACCCAGCTTGAGTACGTTGTCCACCAGTAGCCAATTGCGTTTTATCTGATAGAATTCCTACCACAGGTTTCAAGAGAAATACCGCCGAGCCTTAAACCTAAGGAGGAAATTATGAAGACGATTCGCTTACTAGGGTTACTGGTTCTCGCCGTTCTTCTCGTCTCGCCGGCTGCCGTGTCCGCGCAGAAAACCGTTGTCGCCTGGACTGCCGTTAGCGCGCTTAATTCTCCCTATTGGGTCATGAAAGAAGCCGGCTTTCTCAAGCAGGAAGGGCTCGATGTGGACTTGATCTATATTCCTAGCTCAGCGACGGTCGCGCAGGCGATGCTGGCCGGAGAGGTTGCAGTATCGGCGGCTAACAGCCAAGTCGTGACGGATAGCGGGCTACAGGGCGGGGACCTTTTGTCGATGGGCGCGATTATCAACGTCGTGGCTTTCTATGTCATGGCGGCGCCGGAAATCAAACGGATCGAAGATCTGAAGGGTAAAGCCGTCGGTGTCACCCGTTTCGGTGCTTCGACCGACTTTGGGCTGAGGATGCTGCTGTCCAAGTATGGGCTTGTGGCGGGCCGTGACGTGCCGGTGCTGCAGATCGGCGGCATGCCGGAGATCGCCAGCGCGCTGTCAAAGCGCTCGATCTATGCGGCGCCGATGTCCTATCCCATGGCCTACGTAGCCGAGCAGGCCGGCATCAAGATGCTCGCCAACCTCGCCAAGGAGGATATTCCCTTCATGCATGTTGGGCTCACGACGACCCGCACGTTCCTTAGAGAACATAGAAGTCGCGCCAAAGCGTTGCTGCGGGCCTATGGCCGGGCGGTTCATTACATGCACACTAGGAAGGAAGAAACCAAAGCCATCTTCGCCCGCTATACCAAAGTCACCGACCCGGGTATGTTGGAAGGAAGTCTCCAGTATGCCTACGACTTCGTCGAGAAGGTCCCCTTGGTGAAGCCCAAAGCTTTTCAAGTGACCTTAGAGCAAATTGCCCTGAAGAACCCCAAAGCCAAGCAAGCCAAACCGGAGGATTTTTTTGACAACAGCCTGGTGCAGGAACTCGTCAACGAAGGTTTTTTCACCTCGCTTTGGGGGAAGACTGCTTCGTAAGCAAGGGGAACATTATCTGCGGCGGTTAGAGGTTTCTGTGCGGAGAGTTTTTTGCGCCGCCGCATGCTTTTCACGAGTTGGTGCTTCCGTGCCGCGGTTCTGCTTGACTACCTTCTTTCATCTGGCCTATCGTACGCCGACGTAGCGGCTGGGTCGCTGAATTCGCTCACATCATTGAACTGCGATCACCCCTGAGATCAGGCCCACGCCCGCCGAGATTGATATCTTGTGCTCAGGCGGAGGGATCATGCAAGCAAAGCTCAAATGTTTAACCTGGGCCGTCGGCGTCGCGATCATTTTGCACGGGCTATGCGACGCTCAGGAGCCGTTCTACAAAGACAAGACGATTCGCCTCATTGTCGGGCTTTCAGCAGGGGGCGGCTACGATGTCTATTCCCGGACCATCGCCCGGCATATCGGAAAACACCTTCCCGGTAACCCGGCGGTCATCGTCGAGAACATGGTAGGCGCCGGCAGCATCCTGGCGACAAACTATGTCTACAAGGTAGCTAAACCCGACGGCCTGACGATCGGCCATTTTCTCGGCGGCTTGTTTTTGCAGCAGCTCCTCGGCAAACCGGGAATCGAATTCGACTCGCTCAAATTCGAGTATCTCGGTGTGCCGGGACAAGACCACTTCTTGGTTGTGGTCGCTAAATCCACCGGAATTCAGGATGTGAACCAATGGATCGCGTCCAAAAAAGAAGTCAGCTTCGGCGGGGTTACACCAGGCGGCGGCACCGATGATCTTCCCAAAGTTTTGAAAACCACCATTGGTCTCCCGCTCAGGGTCGTATCGGGTTACAAGGGCACGGCGGAAATAAGACTCGCTTTCAACAGCGGCGAAGTGTCGGGTGTCAGCAGCGCTTGGGAATCGATCAAAGTCACCTGGAGCAAAGAGTATCAGTCGGGAGACGCAGTGATCGTTTTGCAGACCGCTCTGAAACCCCATCCGGAGCTGGGCGGAATCCCGGTTGCGATGGATTTCGTGAAGAACGAAGCGGATAAAAAGCTTCTTCAGGCGGTCATCCGAGTTCACGGGCCGAGTGTCCGTCCCTATGTGCTGGCTCCGGGAACTCCCAAAGATCGCGTCGCGCTGCTTCGCAAAGCCTTCGCCATTACCATGAAGGATCCAGAATTTCTTGCCGACGCAAAAAAGTCGAAGCTGGATATCAATCCCCTGTCCGGTGAAGAATTGGACGAAAACATCCGGGAGATTTTTAAATTGGATCCCGCGTTGGTCGAGAGACTCAAGGACATATTGAAGTAGCGCTCTTTGCTGGAGCGTGATCACGGAGCTGGGATTAGGAACACCCGCATAAGTTAAGGTGCGATCTGCACGGGTTATGAGGGTTTTCCGATCTGGACTCGTCAATTCGGTTCAACTGATTCAGCAGGAGGGCGAGATGATGAGGCATACGGCGACTCTTTTGATGGTTGCGATCGGCGTTTTGCTATGCAGCATGGAGAATTCTTTTTCCGCCGTTGGCGCCGATAACCTGACCCGAGTCCGGATGGGCTTGGCCGCGAGAAGCACGACGACCATGCCGTTTTTTGTCGCCAGGGAGCGCGGCTTTTTCCGGGAAGAAGGGTTGGACGTAGAATTGATAGTGATGCAAGCGATTCAGACGATTCAGGCAACGATGGGGAACAGCACCCAGTTCGCCTCGGCCACCGGATCGGCGGTGAGTTCCGCGGTTAGCGGCGCTGACATCAGGGTGATTCTAGCCGTTACCGACCAGCCGTCATTTGACCTTATCGTCCAGCCGAACATTACCAGCGTTCAACAGTTGCGCGGCAAGAAGATCGGCACCGGCGGCGTCGGCTCTTTGGCGGAAATCCTCGCGCGGCGGATTCTGTTGGCCCACAATGTCCGTCTTGAAGATGTTGCTATTCTGGCAACGGGTCCAAGTCATATGACCTATTTGTCCTTAAAAGCCAAAGTGATTGACGCCGCTCCGCTCCAGATGCCCTTAACCTTCACCGCTCAAGATGAAGGGTTTCGCAAGCTGGTGTCCGCCGCCGACTTCTATCGATCGGTGCAGGGAGGTCTCGCGACAACCAAGGCCATGCTGACCGAGCAGCCCGAGTTGGTGACCAAGGTCGTGCGCGCGATGATGAAAGCGATCCGCCTGATCAAATCCGACCGGAAGTATGGCATTGATTTTATCAAGGGGCCCTGGTTGGACATCGGCAAAGAGCCCGAAAAGATCGCTGCCCGCGTGTACGACATCGCGGGGCCGGCGTTTTTGGAAAATGGCTCGGTGAGCGAGGATATTCAGCGCCAAATGATCGCGGATGCGGCGGCTCGTATCAAGCCTAAACAACCCGTACTTCCCGAGCAGGTGTTCGACTTTAGCATTGTCCGGAGGGTCAGTGAGACGCTGAGATAGTTTCGAGCACGGAGCGCTCCGGGTCAGACACCAAGGATGAAACCGGAGACGCTGCAACCGGTAAATTCCGTTGAATCTCTCGGGACGGTGAGGTTCTCGAACCGTCGGAAATCCAGGCGAGGGATTTCTGGGACACTATGCTAGGCTATCACCTTCAAGGACTCGACGGCGTGCTCCCCGGCTCTCATGCCTAGCCCCAGAGAAGCCAGTAACCCGTTCCCTGGCAGGTAGCCTTCCAAACCCGTGATAGAGCGACCTCGGGTGACACCGCACGCTTTTCCGGACCAATGCATGCGGGGTAGGGCTGGAAAACAAGCCAACGCGGAGCCTGGAAAACTGTCGCCTTCGCTTGCGCGCGCGCTGAAAAAATCGTTGAATCTTGAACACGAAACCATGAACCAGCACCCCGGCGCAGTTTCTCTCCCTTGACTACCCGCTTCGATTTCCACTATTTGTACGGCGACTAGTCGAAGCAGGATCCGGACTCAGAAAGGAGTGTAAACAAACATGGCTGCACTAACGCTTGAATTGGCAGAAAAGGCGGTCAAGGCGGCGCAGGCGAAGGCGCGTGAATTAGGAACCGCAATGACGGCTACGGTCGTCGATGATGCGGGTCGCTTGGTCTTGTCCGCTCGCGGTGATGGTACCGGGTTTTTTACTCCAGAAACCTCCCGTGCCAAAGCGGTTGCGGCGGCGGCGTTTAAACGGCCGACCAAGGAGATGGCGCAACTCAGAGAGTCGTCCCCGGCTTTCTGGGGCAATGTGCCTGCGGTCCTCGGCGGCCAAGCTCTGCCGAGCATTGGAGGGGTTCCGATTACTTCCGCTGGCGAGGTGATCGGAGCGGTCGGTTGTGGCGGCGGCACTGGCGAGCAGGATCATCTTTGTGCTGAAGCTGGAGCGGCTGCGATCAGTCACAGCTAAGACGTCTAAGGTCGCGGATTCTTCTATAGTTAAAGAAATCCGGACGACGTAAGGAGAAGTCGCAATGCGAAAAGCCAGATCCCGACTTCTGGCATGGACAATTTTCCCCGCCGTTTTGAGCGTGATCGTTTTGGCCGGTGCCGTCGTTAGTGCGCAAACACAAAAAATTAGAATCGCCTATTCGAGCCGGAGCAACACGATCACGCCTTTTTACGTCGCTGCCAGCAAAGGTTTCTTTCGCGAAGAGGGACTCGAGGTCGAACTCATTCAGGTCAGTCCTCGCCTCGGGGCCATGGCAGTGATGAATGGAGATGTCGCTTTTACCACGTCCTTCACCAGCACGTTTCGCGGCATACTTCAGGGCCTTCCGCTAAAGCTCGTTTCGGTGGCGCTCAAGAAGGGGATTTACTTTTTAGTGGTGCGTCCCGAAATCAAGGACGTCCAGGAGTTGAAAGGGAAAAAACTCGGAGTGGCCACTGTGCGCGGAACCGATAGTCTGGTGGCGGAGGAACTGCTCCGTTCGAAGGGGTTTAATCCGGCGCTGTTGCAGCAGCTGGTTATCGGCGAGACGCCGCTAAGAGCGCAAGCGCTAGTCGCCGGCGTGGTTCAGGTTGTGTCGTTATCGCCGCCCCACGATCTCCTGCTCAAAAACATGGGGTACAATATTTTGGCGGGTCCGCCTGAGGTTGGGTTGCCGGCTTCGGGTTTATTCACGTCGGATCGTCTTTTGAAAGAGAATCCGCAAGCGGTGAAGCGGACGCTGCGCGCGCTGGTTAAAGCCAATCGTTTTATTGCGGAAAACCGCCAGGAAACCATTGCCGTGATGCTAAAATGGTTGCCGCAGTCGCAAGAGGTCGCGAGCCGGTCCTACGACATCGAGCTCAAGGCCCTCGCCAAAGACGGTCAAATGACCGACGCCGAAATGGACAGTCTTATCGATCGACTGGGTGAAAAAAAGCGTCCCCTGGACGAAGTGAGAGATTTTAGCCCTATGCGCCAGGCGATTAAGGAATTGGAAGCGAAGCAATAAGCCCGGCACGGGGTGCTTGCAAGTCTGCCCTGTGGAAGAAAAGCCCGCATTCAAGAAAAGTTGCGTCTCTACTTTGTCCTCCAAGGCCGTTCAGCGCCACTCATGCTTGGGATATCGGCGCTGGAGTTGCTGTTTGAGTTTCGGATAGGTTTCGCGCCAGAAATCCGCCAGGT
>DAIRFP010000274.1:0-6368 GCA_036794995.1 Thermodesulfobacteriota bacterium
GGCTGCCGTCGCTGACCAGGGATAGAGATTTGAAGGCCCCGTTCAACTGTAGGAAATGCTTTATCTCTCTGGGGACTGCCAGGACCTTCACCTTCTTACTCAGAAGCTGCGGCGACGCGGCTTCGAGCTCGGCCAAACGGGCGCGCGATTCCGGCAGCGAGAACAGCACGAGCAGGACGATTTCATTGCCACGGTGATCCTTGAGAGAGCGGCTTTCATCCCCCAGGGTTCGGTAAACGAAATCGGGGGCCACGAGCCAGGGGTCGGGCTCTACCAGAGCGCTTATCTGCCGCCCGCGCTCGGCCGAGGATAACGCGCGCAGAAAATTGATCATGTCCCAGCGCTCTTCTTCGTCCATGCTCGCCGCGAAACCAGGCATTGGACCCGCCTTCCCTTCGACCTTCATTCCATGACTCAGCCACCAAAAAAGATCCCCAGCCGTGTGATCGGCGGCGTGTTTTGCCGTTAAGTCCGCCGGCTTCGGTTTCAGCCCTTTGCCGTTGGCGCCGTCGCCGTAGCCCCCGGCGCCATGGCAACTTTCGCAGGCCTCGTGATAAAGACGCAAACCGTTAGCCACAGAGATCGCGTTGTAAGGAACCGCCGGGCGAAGATAGGTCGCCGGGTAAGCATCTATTGAAAGCGCGTTATGGGCGATCCACCCGCCGTAGCCGAGACTCGCTACTCCGGCGCCCAGCAAGAAGTAACGGTAACGGCGCCGCAAGAGAGCATACCCAACCATGCCGGCGAGTCCGGCCGCCGCCCACCATTTCGCTTCGGCAAACTCGGCGCGTATTTTCGCGCTCCCGCTATTGATGACATTCCAGTTCCAGCGAAACCCGAAGGGCCACTCGGGTTGGGTGTGGCGAGCCGGCGGAGTGATGCTCATCAAACCGACGATCAATAAGATGCCTGCGCCGATGCCCGCTTCGATTTGTACCTGCCGCTTAAGGCGCCGTAGAAGTTCTCTCGATGTCTTGAGGGAGCTCTCGCTGCCAAGCGCCAGGATGCGGGGCTTTAACTTGAGCAGATTTGTCGCCGCGACTCCAAGCAGCGGCACAAGCAACATCAGCTTCATGAGCAGCAGTTTGCCATAGGTCGTGCCCACCAAAGCTGGAACCGTCCCGATCAGAGTCCAGGCATTGAAGATTCCAGTAACGAGGAGAGCCGTGACACAGGCAAGTCCGAGGAGAGAAAAGCGGCGCGTCGTTTCCTTTAGCGCGGCTTGAGCCCAAAGAGGATCGGCGCGGAAGATCCAGCCGAGAAATAACGCCAGCGCCGGCAACCCGCCAAGCCAAGTGCCGGCGGCCAAAAGATGCAAGGCATACGTCGCCAGCTGCGCGACCAGCCAGATTCCCTCGCCTGCGGCGGCGTGGCCGGAGAACGCCAAAGCCATGACGAGAGCTGCCGCGAGGATCAAAGAAAAGGCAGGCAAATGATTCGATTCCCTCGCCTGCTGGCCGAAAATTACGGCGGCCAAAACTAACATCAAGCCCATGCGAACCAGCCAAACGATGCCATACCGAGTTCCGAGCAAAACTCCGCCGATGTTTTCCGGCCGCAATGCTTGAGTAAGCGGCACGGCGGTCACGGTGGCAATCTGGAGCCAAAATCCCAATAAGCCCGTCAAGAAAACCACGAGCAAAGTCCATCTGGCAAGAATGAGCTGGCGCCGCGCTACGGCGGCGCTCTCGGCGCCAGCTGCGCGCAGAGCCGGGCGAGCGATGATAAAGTGAAATGCCAACGATCCGAGCAGGAAAGCCACTGCAGCGAGATGCGCGAACCTGACGAGGGCGGAAACAGTGGTCACGGAAATAAAAATGAGCTGCGCTCGTTTAGGCTGACAGCGAGGTGGTTACTCCCGCGGATCAGCGGAAGGACGGATCCGGCTGCGGCTGAAGCGAGCGGCGTAGTTCACATCAGTTGGTTTTACCGCCGGTCTCCACTGGAAACTTCCGTTGCAACCAAGCTTTAAAGCCCTCCGCCATGATAGCGATATTGCGATAGCCATGATCGTCTTTCAGCACTTGAAATGCGTCTTGAATGAGAACGCTTGGTGGACAGTCACAATAGAGAATCACCCGCCCCGCGCGCGGAATTTGGCGCAGGTTCTTATCCAACTCCTTTATCGGGATGGAGCGCGCGCCGGGCAAGCGCCTTACCTGGAAATCTTTGGACGGGCGCAGGTCGATAATCACAAGCGCTTCCTTATTGTCGAGGAAGTACTTCACCCGTTCCGGCGTGACGGAATCGACGACATCTTCGGCATCATGGGCGGCATCAATAACACCGGGCCAAAACAGCCAAATCGAGACGAGTGCCGGAAGAATGCGGCCGCGAATTCGCCGGATCATGTAGTAACGTCCTTTCCATTCTCCGCCCGCGGCACTCGCGGGCGGGGTCCCACTCCGCAATACAAACCAATCGCCCGCCCAAAAATCTCCCCTTCCCCTCCCTTCGACTCGGCTCAGGGCATGCTTTTCCAAAGAGGGGTTAGAGTCCTGCGGAGAAAATTCCCCCTTTGAAAAAGGGGGATAGAGGGGGATTTGAGTGCGATTTCACCCGCTGCCATCGTTTGGAGTCTTTAGATGCACTTCCGGAGACACCACACTAGAAATTCGGCGCCTGATGAACGATCTTTCCTCCCACGACGGTAAGGAGGGGTTTGATCTTCCTGATCTCCTGCGCCGGCACCGTGAAATAATCTCGATCCAGTACCAGGAGGTCCGCCAACTTGCCGCGTTCCAGAGAGCCAATCTTGTCTTCTCTGAGCACGTATTCCGCCGCCCAGTTGGTGGACATTTTCATGGCAAGCACGCGGTCGACCCGCTCCTTGCCGTTATACACTTTCCCCTCGACCTCCCGGTTCACGAGAACGTCAAGATAGTGAAAGACCGTCCCAACCTTGAAGATTTCGTTGTCATCCACTTCCATGACGGTTTTGACGTTGGCATCGAGCAAACTTTTTATCGGCCCCACCCAGCCCAAATACTTTTCGCCATAATCTCTCAGCACTCGGGGACTGTCCTCAATGTATTTGGGCGCGCAGCTCATGGTGATGTTGAGCTTTTGCAGTCTGGGAATCTGGTCCGGTCGTGGATTCAAACTGCAGTGGTCGATGGCGTGTCCCTTGGCCCTGATTTGATCGAGCGTATAACCCGCCCTGGCACTGCCTTTTTCAATCGCATCGAGAGTCAGGTCGAGAGCTCTGTCGCCGGCCGTGTGGGTTCCGGCCCACCTCAAGCCCGAGGCCACGGCATCTTCAATAAAAACGGTAAAGCCGACGTTATGAATTTCTCGATCTTTAATTTCTTTCGGTATATCGGGCGGCTCGATGGTCGTCAGTATTCCTGGATAGGACGCATCCACGCCACGCATACTTGCGCCCACAAACCATAAATAATCGGTGCCATAGCCGCTGACGCCGTGCATCTCAGGAACTACCTGAGCCGGCGTTCCAGCGCCCGGCGTGTAGGCATAACGGATACCCATCTCACCTCTTCGGTCCAAGAGTTGATAGGCAGCGATTATCTTGAGCGAGCGCACGTTGCTCGACCAGGTTGTCACCCCATAGGTTGCCCAACGAAAATTTTCGGCTTTGTAAATCTCCGCCAGCTTTTCGATGCTCGGAATCAAGTGATCCGATAGTACCATGCGGTTGATGGTGTTTGAGGAAAACCCATCGTCGCGCATGAGATTCGGTTCCATGGGGCCGTGCCAGCCGGCGCGGATCAGCTCCTGGGCCTTGCCGTTGGTGATCGAAGAGGTCCTCGTGCGCAAATAAACCGGATGGTCGGGCGCCAGCTTGTCTAGTTCGGCTCGGGTAACCACCTGATTGCGCATCGCCGCCTGCACCGCGTCCATGGGTTTGCCGTCTTTTCCGATCGCTTGCCGGGGCAGATCGAGAGCGATCCACTCGCCCGGTTTTCGCTTCCCTACTTCCTGGCGAATCACCTCGAGGGTTTTCTGTTTAACGCTGTCCCAGGTGTCGTTCGGCTGAGCCTTGATTCGCGTCCGCGGGGAAGCTTCGCCCAGAGAATCCATCGCATAATCGAACAAATGGGAGTGCGTATCGATGATCCCAGGCACCACCGTCCGCCCTTTTACGTCAAATATTTTCGTCTGCGGGCCTTTGAGGGAAAGCATTTGGCTATTGCTTCCGAGGGCTAAAAGTTTCCCATCTCTGACGGCAACAGCCTCGACAACGGTTCCCAAAACCGTCGAGTTGCTTTTGTCATCCATTGTAACGACCTTGCCGTTGTGCAAGATCATGTCCGGATAACTGAGGATCTCCGGCGAAATGGTTTGCGCGCCGATGGGCGCGGTCCAAACGACAAACGCGATAAGGGACAGAAGCAAACTGCGTTGCATGAAACCTCCCTGGTAGTTATCTGAAGTTCTGTGATTGCCCGGCATCTACCACACAACTGCGCATTTGAAAAGTCCGCCGTCCAAACCCGCGCCCGTTGGCAAACCACGTGAAAAGTATTTTGCATCTGCTCAAGTAATAGGACGAGCCGGGCGGAATACTTGAGTAAATCGCTAGACTGAACCTAGCCTAAGCCTATAGCCTTGGCCTTGACGAGACGAAACATTTCATTGACACCACTCAAGTTGGTGAATATAAGTGGCTCTGGTAAATTTGTCGCGCATTTTGCGAACTGTTATTCAGCGAAGCATTCGCAGCAAGCATGGACGCTCCCGGAATGCAGCCCAAAGTAAGGAGGTAGCTCATGCGTACGCGCAATACGACATTGGATCGACGCCAGTTCTTGCGCCAAAGCGCCACCCTGGGGTTGGGAGCACTGATCGCGCCATCCGTCGCCCGGATGGGTTGGGCGGCCTCCAACGATCGCGTGGTTATCTATCAGGGAGTCGGCCTGGATTCGTTGCATCCCTACGGTTATAGCGGCGGCGGCATCTCTGGTATTTGGCGACACCTCATAGAGCCGCTGATCCAGACGGATTACGGCCGCAACGAATATGTCGGCGTATTGGCCGAGTCCTGGGAGTTTCAGGGGCGAAAGTGGATTTTTCACCTGAGGAAGGGTATCCGCTTTCACAACGGTTCCCCTTTTACGTCGAAGGACGTCGCCTTTTCCATCGACAGATTGAAAAACGACAAGCGCAGCATGCAGGGATCGAACGTTCACAACGTCGAAGTCGAAACCCCGGATGACCATACCGTCGTCCTCACCACCAAGAATCCGAATGCCCTGCTGCTGTCCCGGCTCGAGACTCGTTTCATTGTCAGTAAGGACGCCGGCGATGAGCTGGAGAACACTACCATCGGCACCGGCCCCTATAAATTTGTCAGTTGGCAACGGGGCGGCAATTTGGTGCTGACGCGCAATGACGATTACTGGGGAACCAAGGCGCAAATCAAGGAAGCGATTCTTAAAGGGGTGAAGGAGGAAGCCGCCCGGGTTGCCGGATTGCTGGCGGGTCAAGCGGACGTTATCAGCAATCTCCCGATTGAAGACATCGGGCGCGTCACCAAGCACCCGCGCAATCGGGTAGAAAAGGTGGTGGGGTTTCGGATGTATTTCTTGGGGATGAACGTGACCTTGAAGCCCTTCGACAATAAGCTTGTGCGCCAGGCCATCAACTATGCCCTCGATCCCCATGTCATGTTGAAGCATATCTATGACGGCAACGGCGCCGTTGTGGACGGTCCCTTGGGTTCCAACTGGGTTGGTTACGACCCTAAAATAAAGCGCTATCCCTACGATCCGAAAAAGGCCCGGGAACTGCTGGCGAAAGCAGGCTATCCCAACGGTCTTGATCTCAAGCTGCATTTTGCCCCGGACCGCCACCTCAAAGGCAAAGAGGTTTGCGAAGTCATCGCCAATCAGCTGGGAAAAGTCGGCATCAAAGTGGAGCTGGTCTCTCAGGAGTACGCCGTCTATTGGGGCAAAGAAGGCGTCAACGGCGGCAAGCTGCCGCTTTACTACGCCGGCAGTAACGGCAGCGATGCCGATACCTATTTTGATCAGTATTTCCGCACCGGCACGTCCAAGCGAATCAATTACAGCAACCCGGAATTCGACAAGCTCATCGAAGAGGAACAAAGAATCGGCGATCACAAGAAGCGCGTCGCCATATTGCAGCAGGCGGGACGCATACTTATGGAGGACGTTCCTTTCGCGCCGCTCTATACCTTGGCGGAGATTTACGGATTGGCCAGAAACGTGATCTGGAAAGGCACTCCCGACAACAAAATTCTGGCGGCGGAAATGAAAATCAAATCTTGATCACAGCAGAAATGAACGCAAGCTGACGGGGTATCAAAACATAAGCGATGAGAACTTCTCCCAAAGGCGTCACCCCCGAATGTTTTAATCGTGGTTCGACTATGCTCACCACGACCC
>DAIRFP010000051.1:0-4139 GCA_036794995.1 Thermodesulfobacteriota bacterium
TGCCGTGGAGGGATTCAGAGTCGCCAAGTTCCGTTAAAAGCCCAGTTTTCCACCGTTGAAGCTGAGGAGTAAGCATTGGGTCGTGTGAAGGTAAAATAGTCGTCGTAACGGGTGAAGCCAAAAGGATCGCCGTGCGACGGCCGAATTGCTGGCACGCGAGGGGGCACGGGGCATCCTCGCGGATTTGGACGAGATAAGGGGAAGACGGCAGCGCTGAGCAGAGAGGACGTTCCTGAAATCAGGAAATAATCACGCTTCAGTCGGCAGATCTCCGCGGGCGGCGCTTCTGCTTTGCATATTCTGGCTGTAACCGAACAAACATCTCACCGGCCTTGGCCGCTGCCCCAAACAGCATGGGTTCTTTTCATGCGTTGGCACGACCTGCTGTTTCTTCATTGGCCGGTTCGGCCGGAGTCAATCCGACCACTGATTCCAAAACAGCTCGAGCTGGATAGATTTGACGGATGGTGCTGGATCGGTGTCGTTCCGTTCCGTATGACGGGGGTACGGCCGCGTTATCTTCCCATGCCTTTTGCTTTCCCGGAGCTGAACGTCCGCACTTACGTGAAGACGCCGGGCAGGAGCGGGGTTTGGTTTTTCAGTCTGGATGCAGCGAGTAAGCTTGCGGTCAGAGCCGCGCGGTGGTTTGGGCTGCCATACTACGACGCTCGAATGGCAGTGCGATTGGACGGGGATGCCGTTCACTATCAGAGTGTGCGCGGGCATAAGAACGCCGCTCCAGCAGAATTTGACGCGTCATATCGACCGACTGCGACGGCGGTTGAGGCCCTTCCGGGCACGTTCGATCACTGGCTGACTGAAAGATACTGCCTCTACGCTGCGAAAGAGCGCGACCGGGTAGTCTACGGCGAGATCCATCATCCCCCGTGGCAACTACAATCGGCTGAGCTAGAGTTACGCGTAAACACGATGACCCAGCCGATAGGGATAACCCTACCGGATAAACCCATCAGTCATTTTGCTCGCTACCAAGAGGTAATTGCCTGGCCTGTTGTGCCTCTAGCACGTGCTGCAAAACTCTAATTGTAGGCTGCTTATCAAAACGACAGCACTGATAGCATGCGACATTTTCTTGGTATTAACGAATGGCGAATAACCGGGATACACTATCTGCTCGAAGGTTCGCTATGTCGATATATCCTCGCTGGTGTCCTCAATTTCAGAATAAAACGATGAATCGCCAAGTAAGTAGGTTCCAAAAGAAACTTAAGAGCCCGGTTTCCGCTTGCGACTGGTGCTGTGCAAAGAAACCTCTTGCTCAAATCCCGGCAGGATGGCCCTGAAAAAAGCATTTTGGATTAGCCGTAATACGGTCTCCCAAGTACTCGTTTCAGGTGATTCTATATCTCCGGAAATAGATGTTTGGGTCGCGACTTCCTTCCTAGGCTGGTTGGCAAGTAAAGACGAAAGGCCACCCACGAGTCCTTCGTACATTCTGCGGAAGACATTTTTCTCGCGATCCTGACGCTCATCGTATACATCGATGTTGTGAAAAAGCGGCTTCACATAGCCGTCAATTTTGCCCTGGCGCACTTTCACTTCGGAATAAAAAGAAAACTCACCTGCCACGACATCAAAGTTGCCATATGCTCGAAAAAGCTCGTTCATTCGTCGCATATCGGTATTTTCGATCGCCAGTGTTAGATTAAAATCGGGACCTTTGTGTTCCGGGCGGAACGCAATTTCAAGCTGACTGGTCCCGCTGCCCATAAACTGTCCCTTCGCCCGTCCGCGGGCGACGCCGTCCTTGAGGTGATTACTGAAGTTCTGGACCTCTAAGGTCGTGTTGGTAAAATAAACTCGATAAGCCGGTTGCACTGCTCGATTGACATAGCCGATCTGGCCACGGCGCACATCCAGTTGGTCGACTTTGACTTCGAAGGTGGGCTCGTTGCCGTATTTGCGCGCGGTTTCGCCGAGCTTCTTGCCGAGCTCCTTGCTGGGCGCGTTGGCAGCGCGATGGATATAGTCGGCATCAATGTCATCAAGCAGCAGTTTTTGAATGGCTAATTTTGACGCTTCTGGGCCGTACTCAATAGATGCTGTGGCAGTAAGAACGCCCTTCCGTACGGAAACATCGTAGCGTTCAGTGATGGGCCTGAAGTAATCCAGGGCAACCGCGTCGATTTGCAAATCTCCCTTAAATGCCAAATGCGGCTCGGCGAGAAAGTCTGCATGGCCGGTTAACCTGATTTGTCCAGTCTCGAAAACGACTCCATCCACCCGCACGGGCGACGGATAGGTGCCTTTCTCGGATTCAACATTTCGGATGTTTTCGGCGAAAAGGTTTAAGTTTGTGAGTCGTAGAGGTCGGAATGGGCCTTTGTCGATGTAAGTCACGTCAGCGTGCCGAATCACAAGCCGGTTTATTTTAAGCGGATAGATCGCCTGCACGGCTTCCTGCCAGCCTCTTTCCTTAATCGGGGTCTCGTCTCGAGCTTCTTGCATGAATTGCGTGAAGTCGAACCGCATAGTGGGATTATCCAGCTCAAAATCTGCGACGAGTTGACCATGCAATAGGGCCTTCCATTGCACGTTGGCGCTTAGATTGGGTAAATGGGCAATCGGAGGATTGGGGTGGGCGCTCTGATAAATCGTGAAGTCTTCAAGATCGAGGGAAAGTCCGAGCGGATGGAAGTCGAGGCGGCCAATACGGACGTTATAGCCTTTTAGACGATGATTTAAATCGGCCTCCATTTTCTTTCGTAACGGCTCGTCGACAAGATATGAGGCGACCAAAACAAGGAGCAGGACGAGCAAGACTGAGCCTCCAATCAAAAAAACCGATTTCCTCGTAGCTAGCGTTCTAAGATGCAAATCTAGGTTTCGAAGGGAGGAGCTTCGCGTTGCGGTCGTGGAAGGCTGCCGATCGTATGGCATTTCTATCTAAAGGATCGCAAAAATTAACGGAGCAGCCGAAAAGGTAATCCCCCGTCGGCTGCTCCTACTACCACCCAGTGTGCGAAAACGGAATATTAGATACAAACAACGACCGCGCTACTTTTGCGGCCCTGGAGGAAGACTCTGGTCGTCACCAGTCTTTTGTTTGATCGGCTCATTTCTGGAAGCTCCTCCCCCCGATTTCGAGCTTATTTTTACTCCCAGTTCGTCGGCGGTTCTTTGGTCAACCATGCCGGTCATCGAAGACCCTTTATCTTTCTGAAAAGCGCGAATCGCGGCTCGTGTATCATTGTCCGCGACGCCATCGACCTTACCGACTTTGTAGCCTTTCGCTTGCAAAGCTTCCTCGACGGCCATCATATCGCTCTTTGACAGTTGCGGGGTGCCCGGCTGCGTGCCACCGGGGATGTTCGTGTCACTACCGGGTTTGGTTTGTTTCGGCGTCGGTTTCCGCGTCTCGCCTGGAACCTCCTGAGACCAAACCGGAACCGAGGTCAGGGCGACTACTCCACCGAGGACTACGGCGGTTAGTATTGAGTTTCTTGTCATATTTTTTCCTCCTTTTCTGAATTTTTTTTCAACATCACCGGATGCACACTTAGAAAGAATGGCAAGATACATGCCATGAACACACCAGCAGTGGTTGGGGTGCGTCAAGAAAAAAAACGAAAGAGACCAATGTAATTTGATTTTGTTTATCCGGACTACGCGTTACGATGTAGGCAATCAGCTTAAAAGTTCGTTATGTTTGTAAGCGAAAGGTCCTACTTCGCAAATCGCGATAGTCTTCTGGTTTCGATGCGTAGGAAGCGCGGGAAGCCACGCGAGTCGGTTGCACGACTTTTCGTCTATCCCGGTGCTGCCTCATCCCGTCCGCGTTATGCCCCTTTGCAGGATCTTTTTTGCCTTTATCCCATTCGCATTTTCGAGTTGAAGATACATCGTTGCCGGCGCGGTTGATGACAAATCGCCGTCAATTCTGAGGTAGAATAGGCATGATCCTTGCGCATCTTGCGGATATAGTTTTCCAGAAAGGAGAAGGAAATCATGGCGGAGCAAAATTGCGCTCATTCAGATTGCGTCTGTAAAATTCAGGAGGGAAAGGGGATTTCCCGAGCAGGGCACACGTACTGCAGTGATCATTGTGCCAACGCCAGGCCATCGGGGAGCAGCGGAAAATGCGGTTGCGGTCACCCGGACTGCGGCAAATAGGCGAT
>DAIRFP010000051.1:4239-27621 GCA_036794995.1 Thermodesulfobacteriota bacterium
CGGGGAGCAGCGGAAAATGCGGTTGCGGTCACCCGGACTGCGGCAAATAGGCGATAGTCGCCCCACGATCGTGGGATTGGCGGATCGCATTGCGCGATCCGCCTCAACTCAGGCGTCGAGATCGATAAGAGCCAAGCCGGTTTCCGAATCGGTCTTGCGGCGCAGATGCTTTGGTGATTCCGTCAGGATCACCTCCAAGGTCGGCCATACATGCGCTTCAAGAACATGACCGCCATGAGCTGTGCCGTCTGATTTCCCGACCACGGCGTGGGCGTGCACCTGAGGCATGTTGTCCTTGAGGGCGATGTCACCGACCAAGGAAAGCACCTCCACCTGTTCCACTATGGGTATTTGACTGTATTTATTTGTCTCAGGATCAAAATAACCAAGCATCACGTCCCGAAAGGCACCAATCGCCGTGAAGTGGCTGCCACCCAGCTTGTTTTCCCTGGCAAACGCAGTCAACCCGTCAATGAACTCGTCTCCCTTTTGAAAGATCAGGGCAATGGTTTTTTGCCCTCGGTCATCAATCACTTTAGCTTTCATATTTACTCCTCTTGGGCTCGCTGCTCATAGCCGGCCTCTTTGAACTTTAGCGCTCCTCAGCTCGAGCGCCGGGCTGATTGCTGATGAACCCCCATGCCGTGAACGAAAACCATCTCACCCCCGAGCCAACCCGCAATGGCGATGCATAGAACCCCGGCAACCGATAGAACGATAGGCAGGACAGCGCCGGCTGCATTGCCAATGCGCAGGTAGAAACTCAATGAGAAAATCGCCACGGCTGTCAGATTGAGGATCATATGATTCCAGGCGATCTTCCCAATCTTGGGATCGGAAATGGAAAACATGTCAATAAATCCAGGAACTGCCGCCAGCACGGCGCCAATCAATCCTCCCGCCATGGTGTAAAACGCAACATCGCTCCAGACAGGATATCCTGACAACAGAAAAATAAAATCGCTGATGAGAGAAAACACCCACAGCCCAATAGGCAACGCCACCAACATTGGGTGGATTGGGTGCTTCGCGATGGTAGCCGGATTGCTCATGATTCAATTCCCTTCCTGATCGCTATGACTCAAACTTTTCGAGTGTTTCACCGAACAGTTCGTTTTGTCCGGCGTGCACCACCAGATCACCGAGCGATGCATAACTTGAATGAAGGCGTTGGCCCTCTCCACCAGCAAGTAACCAGTCCGCAAACCACTTCGTCCTGATTACTGCCGACCAGACGCTTCTTGCGACTCAAAATCGGCAAGGGGCGAATCGGGTCCGTGAGATTTTTTGCCTCTTCGATCACCTGATCCTTTAGGAAAACTTGCTTTAAGACTTTTTTGAACGAAAACGGCGCTGAGTCTCCTGACGCTATCGTCGTCGGATGCTTTTCAACGGCATTATGGAAGCCCTTCGACGACGGTAGGACAACGTCCGCTTTGATACCACCGCCCCCGTTTTTGAGACTTTCGATCAGAACATCCGCAGCAGTGTTAGCCATTGGAAATGATCTCCACGGTTATTGATTGTGCTCTTGAGAATCATTTGTGTAATGGTGCAATCACCATACCACTGGCTTGGTCATAGCGCGGGGAAATAATGAAGAGATCGCAGTGAAAATGTTTTACATTTCATAGAATTCTCACCGCGGGACCAATACGGCTCGGCACGAAAGGCGCCGGCGTCCTCTCGTGACGCGCGAGCTGTCCTGATTTACCTATCAAGGATCTGGCGGGTTAAGGAAAATTCTTACAATAAGACGGGCGGGCAGGTGCCGGGTGAGTGGGAATAGGGGAGAACCTCCGTTCTTCCACGGAAGGGTTTGTTGCTAAGAAGATCTGTAAGATATGCCGGTGATGTTTTCCTGCAAAAACGCAGCAATCTCCTCCGCCTTATTGAAGGTCGTTCCGTCGGCTAGATCGAAGCCCAGCAATCCCTTCCCCAGGGCTGCTAAATTGTTACCGACGGGTTCCAGCTTGATGTTGAACTCACCGCCGGCGACTTCTTCGACTCTAAAGATCATGGGTACAGATTCCGTCATGGTTCAACTCCTTCTATGATTACCGCTAGAGGTATTGCCTCCCTTGCAGCGGATCGGGAATTTGCAGGCCGATCTTTTTAATCAGTGGATTTACCTCTTGAATGAATTCCTCCCTCGCCTGGGCATTGGTTCTACGCTTCAAACCCCAGTAAAGGTAGCGCCGATCACGCGTGGAATCCGATCGGCCGAACATGTCGAGGGCTTTCACATACCAGAAATTCACCGCGGCCTGGACTTTCTCCCTCGCCTCATCGCCCTTCGCCGCCAGTTCCGTGGTTTTGCTCTGGCCGTAGCCGACGTGACCAATTTCCTCTTTCATGATCTCAGGCAGGATGCGCTGCAACGGTTTGTACGTGCAGCCGACGAACTCTTCCAATTGATAGCGCCCGACGCGGTCGATGAGAAATCCAAAAACGGAAAAGTCTTCCCAGGTTTTGATGATCCCCCGGAAGGCATCCAGATAGCGCTTCTGATTCGGCCAGCTCAAGACGAAGGAGACGTCGACCCCCATATCGCCGCCGACCCGGGCGATCTTGCGATAGTGATCCAGTTCTTCCGCCGCGGTGCGCGCCACGACCAATTGGTCGACCTTAGTGGGCGCCGAAGGCAGTATATCCGTGGCATAGAGATGAGGGCCGCCGATCTCGCAATCCGCTTGGATCGTGACGACGCGTCCTAGAAGCTCCCGATATTCCGGGTCCATTTTTTCGAGATCTTTCAATTCGATCTTGTCGCGAAACATAGTGTCTTCCTACTTTGAGCCTATTACTATTTGCCTCGATCTCAGGAGGTAGGGTTTTCCGTGCAAATTCGTAACCATGCGCACCCGGTAATCACAGAGAAACGCTATGCCGAGATCAGCGCCCGAGTGAAACGATGCACTACTTTGGCCGTCAGTATCACTCTATTTTCTGACTTCAAGATGATTGACGACCGCCTGAACCCCAGTCACTTGCCATGCGAGTTTGAAAGCACGTTCTCTCGCGTCTAGTGAGGGCACGGTGCCACTCAAATCGACTGACCCGTCGGTGGTTTTCACGTTTACACTTGTCAAATCGACAGCCTTATTTTTAAGAAAGTTGTCTTTTACCGCTTTGCTAATAGCTGCATCTTTATCGCTCTCGATGCGCGTCATTTCGGTAATCGTTTGGCAACCTAGTACGAGTGAAAAGATTAGCAATAGCTTTGTCGCAACGACACGTGGGCAGAATCTCATATATTTCCCTCCCGTCGTATTACTGGAGATATCCATACCTCCATCATAGACCGGGAAAGCTGCAGAGCAAGTAGCTTTTGCAGAAAAAAGCGTTGGTCAAGTATAGGGCCAATTCGCCGCTGCCGAAACGCAACCGGAAAACTGAGGCATCGTGAGCCTGCAATAGCAGCGATATTTTCCGGAAACTTCAACACTCTTAATGTCATTGATAGTGGTCTCTTCTATGGGTTGAGATACGTGCAATGATGATGCAAATAGCCGTCGCCGTTTTCCTTACGTCGAGTACGTATTTCTCAGACGAATCCTCTCGGAAATGTTGCCTACAATCTTGTTCAAGGCGCTTAGTGGCATGCGGCTGGGGTGCATGCAGGCAACGACAAGATTCTGATACCTGGCATTTTTGCGCTAACTGCTCGGGATGGCCTCGATCGAATTATGTTGAGCTGTGGAGCGGAAAAGTGTAGCGAGTGCGAGGAAAAACTGCTTCAGTGAAACTGCCTCGCCGACATTACCCCGACTTTTTACAAACAAACCTAAATGATGGATATACAGCAGAATCTGTTTTGAGTGATGTAGTCGCCTCAGGAGACAAAGCAGTCTCTATAGATCAGGATTGTGACTGATGGTCTGAGCCATAGAAGTTGAAGCTGATTTATGGAGAACCGCTGCGATTTGTTTTCCCATCTCACTGGGACTATAGGGTTTTATGATCACGGCGTTCAAATCTCCTGCTTTTAAATGGGCTTCTATTTCCGGATCCCGTGGCTCCAGGATTGGTTCAAAGCCGCCGGTGCTATTAAGTTTGATTATGACTGCTTTGGCAATGCCATAGCGCAGGCTGAAATACAATTGACGACAGTCCGTGGAATCCAGTAGCGAAGAAGCGCCAGGCGTTTAGAAATGGATTACTGGCGGGGAAGCGCGGTTATGGCGGGGCCGCTTCTGGGTATGGCAAATCCGCAGCGCGATAACAGATAACGATCGAAACCGGCATCGGTGGAGAACTTAAAACGGACCGGACCCCCTTGATGCCATAAGTCTTTTGATGGAACCTGGCATTGGTTGCAGGCTGGCCCCTGGCAATCCGCGGCCGGCGTTCCGGTAGCGATCGTTGCTGTAGTGCCGATCCTGGGGTCGATACCCCGAGCATCGGCGCGCACAGTTACGTTTTTGCCGAGATAATTGATACCCGGGAATTTCCGTGCTTTGCGATCGGGATTGAGGTCCACCTCACTTTCTGCAAATACCCCGGCCAAAACCTCGAGCGTCTTGGCGTCGAACTCGACCTGTTCTCCGGTCGGCAGGGTGACGACGTAGCGTTCGCCGGAAACCGAGATGGCCGGAAGATTGTTTCTGGGAAAGAACAGCATGATGCTGTTCATGATCTCACTTAGTCTAAACTGTTTGTCCCGGGACGGAGCCCAGTCCGAGATAAATAGGTGGATATCCTGTCTGGCCCGATCGTCGAAGCGAAACTGGAAATCCCTGGTGAACAGCAGGTTCTTGCCGATATCGTAGCGATGCGAAAGGATTCGGTTCCCGCCCCGGTTGGAAAATTCAAAGCCAATAATCCGGTTTTGCCGGTCTTTTCGGTATAGCCATCCGGCATGGGCTGGTGGGGCGGCAACTCTCGCAAGCAACACCGTGTCATAATTGAGTTTCGGGGAAGCCAACTCTCTTTCCGGCGCGCCGCCGACGGATTCCGGTAAGGTTTCCTTTGGCCTGGTCTGCTGCGAAATTTTTGGAGCCTGGTCAGCTTCGGCCTTGGTTGATTTCGGCTCGGTAAGTTTCTCTTCTTTCGCTCCGGATTCTGTCTTGGGCGCCTCGGACGGAGGCGGCGTCGGGGCAACGGGGCTTTTACAGCTCTGCTGAAAAATCATTCCCACCAAGAACACTAGCACGGATAGTTGAGGCCGTCGGACAACCATTCTGCGCTGATTTTATAACAATGATGGTGTCACCGTCTACGGCGAAAAGCAGATCTTGATCGCTATTCATTAATCGCCGGGACTGCGGTCAACTTCAGGGCTAGAGATAATTCCCTACATGCTGATCGCGCGAACAACGACAATTACTTACAATCCATCTAATCCCCGGGTCGACTAAGCTTGTTTCAAGTAGAGATTTCCCATCTGCGGTTAAGATTAAAATCTCCGGCACAAACTTTGCTGATCGTCAAATCATGTCGCGCAGCAGTCGCGTTTACTTTGCCGTTTTTGTTGGCGGTCTAACTTTATTGATGCTGGCGTCGCTAGCGAATCTCGAATACCTCCAGGCGGAGTTGTCGCAAATCGAAAGGGCACGAGCAAAGAGTATCGTCATATCCGTAACGGGCTCGACGGAACGAGCAATGGTTCTTATTCGTTCATTGACTTTGACGACCGAAGAGGGGATCAAGGGCCGGATTAACTATCTATGATGACGTCACGACAAAAAGGCCTGCCGATGTTGCGGTATTCTACAATCTTCAGATGGAATCGTTGCTATTACCTGGTTCGATCGGTTTGGTATTCAAAGAATTGCTGTAGATAGCGGGATTCTGCAGAAATCGGGTGAGCTCGAAGGCGTCTTTGTGGTTCTAACTGGGGCGAGTGGTTGTAGCGCGTCCCAAAAGGAGCTGATCTTATGGCTAGTTATGGCAAGAAGGCATCGCAGAAAGTAAAAAAGGCGATGCACGAGCGCAAGAAAGGAACTTTGAAAAGCGGCCGTTCAGGAAAAAAAGTCACGAGCCGAAAACAAGCCATCGCCATCGGGCTGTCGGAGGCTCGCCGCGCCGGCGGAAAAGTTCCTCGCAAAAAAGGCCGTTAAGAACTCGCTCCCTTGAGCATCTGGAACGTTGCCTCTGTTCTTAGTCTGGTGGTTGGGCCCCTTGCTGCTTGGAAGGTTGAAAAGAGGAGTCATGTACGTCGCGCGTTTAACGTTTCCTTGGAAAAGCCCGTGAAGGTAACCCTAATACATAATCCTGACGCCGGTGATGACACTCAGCCTTCAGGCGACCAAATCATTCGCCTGATTCGGGACGCGGGACACAAGGCAAAGTATTTTTCGGCGAAAGATAAAAAATGGAAAAAAGCGCTAAAAAAACCCTGCGATATCGTTGCGGTGGCAGGAGGCGATGGTACCGTCGGTAGGGTCGCGAGACGTCTGATCGACAGCCGCACTCCTATCGCCGTGTTGCCGATGGGAACCGCCAATAACATCGCCAATACGATCGGCGTGACGGGTAGGAAGTTTGAGGAACTAATAGACGCATGGAATGCTGCGCACTGTGCAAACTTTGACGCCGGTGTGGCCAGAGGTCCGTGGGGACTAAGGTACTTCATTGAAGGGTTCGGAGTAGGACTATTTGCCGAGACGATGTTTAAGATCGAAAACGGTCAACACCCTCATGTGTCGCGGGCAGAAGATCCTGAAGAAGAGATTAGCGCAGCTCTGAAAGTATTAAAAAAACAGCTATCGAGCTACCCGTCCAAGGATTTGACAGTTCGGCTGGACGGGCAGGACCTGTCCGGCAGTTATTACATGCTCGAAGCAATGAATATTCGTTATATTGGGCCTAACCTCGATCTCGTCCCGCGTGCGCAAATTAACGATGGGCTTCTGGATATCGTTTTTGTTTCCAAAAGCGAACAAGCCAAGTTGAGCCAGTATATTTCTGATCGTATAACGCGCAAGCGTTCGCGTGTGAAGCTAACGGTCCACCAGGGACGACACTTACAGGTTGAGTGGAAGAGCTCTCCGGTGCACATTGACGACAAGCCATGGCCCGAAGATGGAAACGCCAAGCGGGTTCTGTCAAATGCTATCGATATTAAAACCGACCCTGGCGCTCTTGTGTTTCTAAAACCCAGATGACAACTCGGTAACGAGCGTGGCGCGCTTAACCGCGCCGACGTTGTCTCGACTCACACCCACGCAAGGCGTGTTCATCGTCGGTTTCGGCCGTAACGTTCTCACCACGAGCGTCGGGAAATCGCTCAAGTTCTTTTCGGATTCTGTCCAAGATTTCCTACATCAACTTGTTAAAAAGCAGAACAAAAATCACTCGATTGACATGGCATACCGGTTGCGTGAAGCAGGCTGGCCAGTTTTTCAGCGGAGAAAGGAGGGACGGATCGTGGAATATCCGAACAAACGAACGATGATTCAAGAGATTTTAGACAAGAACGGCTCTTTCGACTGGTATATAATCCAGCCGGACAAACAGAATCCTGACAGTCCTAATGCTAGATGTGTTCTATTCAATTTTGTCGAAAGAAGGAGAGCCGAGCTAGTCATTCCGAATGAATGGTTCCAACGATATCACCGCATCGCAAAATTGATCAGGTTGGCAATTTTGCATGCTGCACCCGCGACGGCGCAAACCACCGCAGAATCTCTTAGGCGTTCCGAAAGCAGCAAATTAGATAGCGTTCAAATATAGATTGACCCGATGTTGACCGCGGGCCAGTTCCTGGCGGGCAGCTAACTTTTTACCGTCAGCTAAGCGGATGCAGTAGAAGCCCGTTTTAATATCTCTTCGGCAGTTAATTCTCTTTTATGGGTGGCGATGGTCCAAACATGTCCGAATGGATCCTGCAGAGTCCCGGCTCGATCGCCGTAGAGCTGGTCGCTTAAGGGATTTAGCGCTTTGGCACCCTTGGCAATGGCTCGTTCGAAGGTGGCATCGCAGTTGTCCACGTACAGAAGAATACTTACCGGTGAACCGCCTAAGGATTGCGGGCTGCGGTAGCCGGTTTGGGGATACTCGTCGGCCAGCATCATACGTGAGTCGCCGATTCTGATCTCGGCGTGTCCGACCTTGCCGTTGGGTTCGGCCAGGCACAATAAAACCTTTGCGCCAAAAATTTGCTTATAGAACTCAATAGCGCTTGCGGCGTCTTTGATGATCAAATAAGGCGTCGCAGTCCGGTAGCCTCGTGGCGTTGCCTTGGGCTTTCTAACCATAATTTTCTCGAGAATCTTCATTACGATTTACTATTTTCCTCGTTGATCAATTCGTGAATCCGCTTCCGCAGAACATTGTCCGCATTGGCTTTTTGGACGATTTTAGTGAAGGCCTCGAGTGTTAACCCTTCCTTGACGATGGCATAGTCAATCCGGGCAATCGCTTCGTGTTCGATCTCTTTAGCTCTTTGAGGGTTCTGAGTGCCGCTCAGTTCAGGTTCATAAGATTCCCGTATCTTGTCAATTGCTACATAAGCCTTAGCGAAAGAGCGCAATTGCGTCTCATCTGTGATCTCAACCTGGTCAGAGAGTTGCTGCGACAGAGCTACAGATGGGGGTTGGGTTGATAATAAAAGGGTGGATAGCAAAAAAGTAAAAACCGCGATTTTCTTCACGTGCAACCTCCTCGAAATGATATATGGGTTTAAAGCGCAAGAGCTATGCCATCAGAATACTTCTTTAGTCAGAGGCTTTTAGCAACGCCTCAATTTTATTTGTAGGGAATGTCATGCAGATCGAACAGAAAACCGGTACGGAAAAGAGCAGCCGCCTCTTACGGTGTTGAAAAAGGCTTCAAAAGAGCGATGATGGTTATATATTATGGAAACCGTGAGAATAGACGATCCTAAACTCGACGAGAACTTTTCATTTCTGTTTGCCTTTAGAAGAGGCGATGTTGTGGTGAACAAGGAAAATCGAGGTTTACGTGGAGAGATAATTGACGGCGTTTATGTCGGTGAGGTTCCCAAGCGAGCAGGGGGAGATCTCAATCCGAGGGGTAAGACGTTATACGAGATCAAGTTTCCCGGCGAAGTCTTGCAAATCGTTGACGAGAAGGAAATCGAAAAGGTTTCCGAGTAGCGTGCAAGAATCGCCTTAAGCGCCCACATTAACGGGACGAGGGTTTGTCGGTGTTGTGCACTTGTTTCTTGTAGGCGAATTCCTGCCAAATTCTATAACGGCGAGCGTTCCTCGTAAAAAGCTCTTTCTAATCGGCGGTTCAAACAACAGAGGTTCTGGCATGGGGCTTGCGCAACGAAATAGCTGGATCCAAATAGTTGGACCAAGGAGGGCGAATTTATGGTGGAGCAACCCAATCAATTCAAATGCCAGAAATGCAGTCGGTCGTTCAGTTCTCAGGATCAACTCCGTGAGCATGAAAAGAATTGCGCCGGTCCCAATCCTCACCCTGGGTGATGGGCCCGAATATTCCTCGAGTTAAGGACGCTGAATCAATTCTACGGCAAATGTTTGCAACTGTCGGGAGAGTATTATGAACCAAGTGCGACCACTAGTCGTTTGCGGATTTCTCATTCTCGGCGGCGCTGGCTGTGAGAGCATCGCGCTGATACCACCGCCCGACGTGGACAGAAGGGGAGTCGAGCGTAAGGATGTTCCACGGCAGGAGATTATCGGTACCGTCGAGCGCGTTAACAAAGCTAGAAACGAAATTCAGTTGCGGACAACTGAGGCTAAGGTGATGGTCATTAAATACGATCAGGCTACCTTGGTTTATAGCCGCGAGCGGGAAGTCGGCATCGACTCGCTACGTCCCCGAGACCTGATTTTAGTGCAAGCCATGAAAACGCCTCAGGGTGAAGCCTACGCTGATATCATCCGGATGAATGACAGACCGGATACGGGAGCGAATCGCTAATCGCGAATGGAATCGGCTGGCAGCTAGCAGCAGCCTCAATAACCAAAAAGGAGAAACATCCGTGAAAACCGTAGTCGGTATTTTTGAAACCCGGCGAGAGGCTACTGAGGCTGCTAACCGGCTTCAGGCCGTTGGTTTCGCAGGGCCAAACATAATCCTGCTAACTCCCGGCGCTTCCGAAGGGGAGATCGAAGCCGTTCCCACAGAAGACGCCGAACAGCCGGGCATGGGAAAGGCGATCGGCAGCGTTGTCGGAGGTGCCCTTGGTCTAGGTGCCGGAGCGGTAATCGCCAGCTTAGTTCTTCCCGGCGTCGGGACGGTTCTGGCGTTGACCCTGGGCGCTGCAGCCGGAGGAGTGGGCGGGGCGGCGGCAGGCGGGGCAGCAGGCGGAGCGTTGGAAAATACTTTGTCCAACGGCGTGCCGAAGGACGAGATTTTTTTCTATGAGGACGCGTTGCGCCAGGGCAGAGCGGTAGTCATCGGGCTTTCGGAAAAAGAGCAGGAAATCGAAGGCGGCCGCGAGGTTTTGCAAAATGCTGGCGCAGAGACCCTGGACGCCGCCCGGGAAAAATGGTGGATCGGCCTTCGGGATGCCGAGGAGACGCTCTATTCAAAACCAGATTTCAAAGATATCGAGGAAACATTTCGCCGCGGTTTCTCGGCGGCGCTGCAGCCGTCACTACGTGGCCGGTCACTGAAAGAGGCGGCCGAGCATCTGAAGAAAGACTATCCTGATTTTTACCAGGACGAGAGTTTTCGTCGTGGCTTCGAACGCGGCCAGGAGCATTTCCAGAAGTTGCAGAAGGAGCCGGGCCGCTAGTGTGGTGTTCTGAAATCCGTTGAGTATTCCGGGCGTCTGAGCCTAGCGCGACCCGGAATCCAGAAAAATCAAAACTTCTGGATACCGAGTATGCCCCTGGGGCGCTCGCTGATTTATTTGCCGACCGTGAGTTCCAAGACCTTTCACTCTAAAAAATAACCGCGATTTGCTGTCAAGCTTGTGAAGACGTATGGTGACGTGAGCCCTAGGTTCAATAGATCTACGGGCCTTGTACCCGGAGATCCAGACACGCGTGACGACGTCTTCTGCAGGAATACGGAGAAGGATTGCCTTATTCCTTTTGATTGCCCTTTGGTTTCTTTTCCCTCAACCCGGGTTAGCGATCCAGCTGGATGATCTCGACACGACAAGAGAATGGCGAGTAGTAAAAATCGAGCTCTCCGGCAACACTAAATTCTCCGACGACGAGTTGCTCGGTGAGATGCTCACCAAAGTCAGGCCCTGGTACCTGTTCTGGGACGCGGCAAACGTTTTCGATCCGATCACTTTTCGCGATGATCTGGAACGTCTTAGACGTTTTTACGAGGCCAGGGGATATTACCGAACCCGCATTACCCACGAGCTGACGGCAGATCCGCAACCTTCCCTGCTTCAAGTAAAAATCGAAATAGTCGAAGGCCCGCCGGTGCTCATCGCCGAGGTCAACGTCGAGGTTCCGGGCAGCCCGTTGTTGCCGGAGCAGCTGCCCATCAAGCAAGGTGAGATCTTCAACGAAGAGTCCTACCGAAGAGGGGAGGAGGTGCTGCGGCAGTTTTTCTTGGATCGCGGCTATGCTCATGTGACGACGGAGAGGCAAGCCGAAGTTAACGTGGACCAGGACCGCGCTCGAATCTGGTTTCGTGCCGACCCGGGGCCGCTCGCCGTGTTTGGCGAAACCACCGTTCAAGGAACCGTTAACGTGGATCCCGAAATTGTGCTACGCGATTTGACCTATCGGCCGGGGGAAACGTTTTCTCCGGCAAAGATTGCAGAGTCTCAGGAGAAGATCTTGGCGTTGGATCTATTCGGCTTGGTGCGGATTGCCCCCAAGGAAGTTTCAGGGAAGCCAAGCGTCGTTCCCATGGAGGTGCAAGTTTCAGAAAAGGAAGCGAGGGAGATTCGGGTCGGGGTCGGATACGGCACAGAGGACGAATTTCGCGCTCAACTGAGGTGGCAGCATAACAACTGGCTCGGTGGCGGCAGACGTCTATCCATCGAGGCGAAATATTCCTCCATCACTACCACCGGAGCGATTACGTTGGTCCAACCGCATTTCCTTTCTCCGCGCACCCGAGGGATACTCAGCCTCAGACAAGACCGGGAGGATGAAGACACTTATCTGCTCAACGCATCGCGGTTCAATCCTCGACTGGAGCATGGTTTCTCGCCAAATCTTACGGGGTTCGTGGGCTACCGCTTGGAGTACGATCGCCTTGAAAGGATCAGTCAGGCGACGATTGCAGCGCTGGGACCTGTGCGGGAGCGGGGGTTGATGTCGGGCCCGAGCCTGGGCGTGGTTTGGAATACCTCGGATGGCCCGCTCAATCCAACCAAGGGGGAGGTCGTGACCTTGACTTTGGGTCAGGCCGGAGAAATCTGGGGCGGGCAGTTCGCATTTTACAAAGTTACCGGGGAGGCGAAGAAATATCTTTTGCTCGGTTGGGAGACCATCCTGGCAGGACGGTTGAAGATCGGCTTTGCCGAGCCATTGGGCCCCGAAGAGAATCTGCCGATTTTTGAACGCTTCTATGCCGGCGGAGAAAAAAGCGTGCGCGGCTACGCCCGGAGAAAGCTGGGACCTTTAAACGCGAATGGCGATCCCATTGGCGGGCTGAGTCTAATTGAAGGATCCTTGGAGCTGCGGCGCCCCATCTGGGGGCCGTTGGGCGGCGCGCTTTTTGTTGATTTTGGTCAGGTATCGACCCGATCATTCGATCTGCCGGTGAACGACCTTAAGTTTGGTTCCGGATTCGGCGTCAATTATCAGACTCCCGTGGGGCCGCTCGCGCTATACATCGGTTTTCCCTTTCGTCCGCCGCGCGGCGAGGCAACTTGGCAAATTTATTTCAGTGTGGGAGCATACTTCTAGAGCCGTTTGTACAGAGAAGCGCCCGAGAAGCGAGCCTCTAGGGTTGCGAAGGCAATGGAATGGGCCAGTAATCTGAGGAGGTTTGCAAATTCCATTGGTGGAACGTACGTCAAAGGAAACGCGAGCTTGGGGTCAAATATAGAGGTCAGCCTAGCTTGCGCTCTTGTGCCCGCGCCCTTCGCGGCTCACTCCTCGGGCTAAGTTATGTCATGAGTTCTCCTCGGTGCATAAATCGTCAAATTTGAAGCGATGAAAAAAGTCTGGCAAGTTTTGCGTTGGGTGGAGCTGGGATTTTTCTTCCTAGCCGTACTGGCGATCGCCGGGTTGGCTGTCTATACCCATACGGATGATTTTCGTGATTTTGTCCGGCAACAATTGTTGGCGGCGATCAACGATTCAATCCGAGGAAAGATCAGTGTCGCGAGATTGGACGGCTCGGTATGGGGAAGCGTGACACTTGTCGACGTTCGTCTGGTTGATAAAGAAAGCGAAATTTCGCGGATTCCGCGGCTCAAGGTCAACTATTCCGTGTTGCCTTTGTTGTGGGGAAAAATCCAAATCTTTCGACTGGTGGCTACGCAACCGCTGCTGCGGCTGAGCGAAGGACCGCAGGGATTATGGAACATAGTTGAGGCGCTTTCCCCGGTTGAGCCGCAGGCCGAGGCTTCCAGTCTGGTTGTCTCCATCAGTTCTGCAGAATTAGAGCAGGCCGATGTCGATATCAGTTTCGCCGGGAGATCCTATCGTGTGGCTGGCCTGAACGTTAAGGGTACGGCTGGAATTCGCCCGGACTTCATAAAGGTCGACTTGCAGCACGTTTCTTCCCGAGTGCTGACCGAAGGCTTGCCCGAGGCGCGGGTCAAGGGTGTCCTCGGATATCAGGATAGCGGTGGGCGGGAGGCTCTGACGTTTACCGATTTTGCCGTCGATAGCGGCAGTTCCGGCGTGAGATTAACTGGAAGAATCGACGACCTGAAAACTTTTGATACGACAGCGAAGGTCTCCATCGACAAGCTTTCTCCCGCGGATATCGCCCGCTTTGTTCCGCAGTGGCCCGTCAAAGTGAATATTTCTGGAACAGCGGATATCCACGGACCGCCTACGGCACTCAAGGCAGATTTTTCTCTGTCCGTGGCGGATGGATCCCTATTGGGTAACATTCAGGCAGACGTAATCCGGGACTCGCCGGTATATAAAGGGAGCGTAAAGCTCGCCCAGGTAAACCTGACGAGATTGCTCGAGCGGAAACAGTTTCGAGGAGTCGTGACGGCTCGGATTGAGGCCAGTGGAAGCGGATTCGCGCTGGCCAATATCACGGGTGAGGGCGAGGCCAGTGTGCGGTCGGCTGAAGTTGCGGATTGGAATTTAGGGGACGTCTCGCTCAAGGCGAGTCTCGCGCGCGGCGAAGCCAGAATCACCGGGCAACTCAAGAGTGAGCTGGGACTAGCCGAGTGGCAAGGCCAGATCGGTTTCAGAGAAAGACCGCGCTATGAGCTTAGTTTCTCGGCAAATCAGCTCGATATTCAGAAACTTTCATCGGGTAAGACGATCAAAGGGAATTTGAATCTGACTGGCCTCGTCAAAGGTTCCGGATTGACCCTCGCGGAAATGAACACGCTGGCAAAAATCGACTTGCACCGTTCCACAGTGGGAGCGGTGGAGCTGGAGCAGGGCACGTTGGTGGCAACCCTAGCGGACCAACGAATTCGCGTGACCCAGGGCGAGCTCACGGCCACAGATGCGACCTTGTCCGTCAAGGGTGATATCGGCACGGCTCTCAAGCAACAAGGGCGCCTCGACTATCAGCTCCGCGTGAAAACTTTGTCGCCATGGCTTGCGCTCCTGGATCGTCAGGGTTCGGGGGCCGTCAATCTCACCGGCGGGGCGCAAGGGAGTCTCAACGATTTGAAAGCGCAAGGTAAGTTAACTGCCAGCTCGTTAATCTTTGAAGGGACCGCTGTGCAGAGCGGCACCGTCGACTACGATTTGGCTTATACGAGTGTGCGGTCTCTGCCCTACGGAACCCTCAAACTCAATCTAGTCGATATTCGGAGGGGCTATCGACTGCAAAGCCTGGATGGAAGAGTGAGAGTTTTGCCGCAAACCCCGGCTGCCATCGACGTCGAAGCAAAGGTGCGGGATGCGCAGAGCCGGACCCATACGGTGGCGGCCCGGCTGGACTATCAGCCGGCGCATCTCGTCGCGCGCGTGTCACGACTAACTCTCGATCTGCCGGATGGGATGTGGAGACTCGCCCAGCCGGTCACTGTCGAGCAGCGCGACCAGGACATTCTCGTGGATCGCTTCTTGATGCGGAACAACGGCCGCGAGCTCTCTCTGGCCGGCCAATTCTCATTGACCGGCAACCAGGCGTTAAGATTGGACGTGGAAAAACTACCCATTGAAGGATTCCGCGCTTTCTTTCCTCAGGTTCCCGACATCACCGGAATCTTTTCCGCCCAGGTCCAGCTCGGCGGCACCGCTGCGGCGCCGCAAATCGTCGCCGCAATAAAATTGGATGATTCCAAGATCGCCGGCTATAGTTATGCCGGTTTGGTGGTCTCAGGAAGTTACCGGGATCAAAAAGCGGATCTCAAAGCAACGGTGCAACAGGATCAACTCCATGCGCTGGACGCCAGCGTCACCCTGCCGATGACACTGAGCTGGATCAATGGCTGGCGCGCGGAGGCCGCCGGCAACCTAGACGCGCGCATCCAATCTGCAGGTTTAAGCCTCGCTTTTCTGAATGCGTTTAGCGGAAAAGCTGTCCGCGGGATCGCCGGCGAAGTGGAGGTCGATGTTCAAGTGCGCGGCTCTTTAAATCAGCCCTTGGCCAATGGATTCTTGCGGCTGCGGGACGGGAGAGTCACGCCCACCGTACTCGGCATTCAGATCTCTTCGATTACGGCGGAAGGACTGTTGGAACCCCGCGGCATCAGGATCAGTCAAATCTCCGCCCGCGCCAATAAAGGCGAGCTCAGCGGCAGCGGATTCATCGCACTGCAAAAATTTTCGCCCCAGGGTATGGACCTTGCCATCACCGCGAAGCAATGGCCCGCGATAAGCACCCCGCAGTATCAGCTCGAAGTGGACGGCGCCGCCAGAATTGACGGGACCTTGGCGTCGCCGCGGATAACCGGCAAGTTCGAAGTGCCAAGGGGCGAGTTGCGTCCGGACCTTAGCTTTCTCGACCGCAGCAACACGCCAGTCAAAAGGGATCCGACTATTAGGGTAGTGGCCACAACTGCAACCGGCAACGCCGCAGCCAAGCAGGGGAGCGATGATCTTGCAGACAGTGAACTCTGGCGGACTTCCAGCATGGAGATTCAGATTCGCATACCCAACAACCTTTGGGTCAGGCATCGCAACGGCAATGCGGAGCTTTCCGGCAATCTGCGGGTGATTAAAGCGAGCGGCGGCGATCCGACTGTAACGGGTTTGATCGAAACCATACGGGGCTGGGTCGGCTTTCAAGGCAGGCGGTTTATCCTTACCAGGGGGAAGATAGAGTTCTACGGCAGCGAGAAAATCAACCCCGCTCTGGATATCGTGGCGGAGTATCGTGCGGGCAACTATTTGGTCAGTGCCGTGGTCAAGGGGACTGCAGAAAAGCCGACGTTGACTCTTGCCAGTGACCCGCAATTGGACCAAGCGGACATTCTCTCAGTGTTGCTTTTTAACAAGCCCATATCGAGTCTTGAAAAAACCGAACAGGCATCCCTGCAGCAGAACGCCATCAGCATCACCAGCGGTTTTGCCGCCGCTAGCATCGGACAGGCCGTTTCTAAAGCTTTGGGGTTGCAAGAGCTGGGGGTCGATATCGGCAATATGGATTTTTCCGGAGGTCAAGTGCGCTTCGGGCAATACGTGGGTCGGGACACCTACGTTTCGTTTTCTCAGGAAGTTTTGGGGAAATACGGACGGGAAGTTTCAGCGGAATATCAGATCACCTCCGATTGGAAGTTCAGCGTTTCATCGAGCACCGCGGGTCCGGACGGCGTCGATCTCATCTGGCAAAAACGCTACTGACCGGTTGCACGTTTCTTCACTTGCACGGCACCTTCGCCGCCGGCGACTGATCGCCGGTGATCAAGCGCGCTGCCCGATTGCGACTGAAGTAGTACCAGCCCCACTGAACCAAAACCAGAATCTTATTCTCGAATTCGACCAGATACATCAGATGAACAAACAGCCAGGCAAGCCAAGCCAGGAAACCGGAGAAGCGTAACTTGCCAAAATCGGCAACCGCGGACGCGCGTCCGATAATCGCCATGGTGCCCCGATCATGGTAATGAAAGGAGGAAGGCGAAGGCACGCCGGCAGTTCGGCTGTCGAGCACTTCCGCCACATACCGGCCTTGCTGCATGGCCACCGGCGCGATCCCGGGTAGGGGGCTTCCGGTCTGGTGACTATAGTTGGCTAGGTCGCCGATCACAAAAATTTCCGGGTGACCGGGAACCGTCAGATCGGGCTGGACCAGAACCCTGCCACCGCGATCCACATGGGCACCGGTGGCCTGGGCGATGACTTTGCCTAGAGACGAGGCCTGAACTCCGGCGGCCCAAATCACCGTGCGGCAGGGGATGATCTCGATCGCATTGCCTCGTTTCACCGTAACGGCTGTGGGATTGATGTCGGTCAGAAGGGCATGGGTTTGAATCGCAACACCTAATTTATTGAGCGAGATCTCCGCCTGCTTGGATAGGTCGGGCGGATAGGAAGGCAGGACTCTGTCGCCTCCTTCGAGCAATAGAATCCGCGCCTTCGATGGATCGATATGGCGAAAATCATGCTTGAGGGTGTCGTGGGCGATCTCTGCCAAAGCGCCTGCTAACTCGACGCCGGTGGGTCCGCCACCGACGATGACAAATGTGAGTAGGGAACCCAACAGTGCTGTATCGGCGCCCCGTTCCGCAGTTTCAAAGGCGGAAAAGATCCGTCGGCGAATTTCTGTCGCATCCTCAACTGTCTTGAGGCCCGGAGCAAGGGCCTCCCACTGGCCATTGCCGAAGTAGTGATGTCGCGAGCCTGTGGCAACGATGAGATTGTCATAGGTCAGGAACCCGTCCGTCAGCATAACCCGGCGGGAATCCACATCGATGCCCATCACTTCTGCGAGAAGGACATGAGTGTTCTTGTGGCGCTTGAGGGTGGCACGCAAAGTCGCTGCGATGTTGGCTGGGGAGAGCCAGCCGGTCGCCACTTGATACAGTAGAGGTTGAAATAGGTGGAAATTACGCCGGTCGACAAGAGTCACTCGCACAGGCACGTTTTTTAGGTACCGCGCTGCCGAAAGTCCCCCGAAGCCTCCGCCGAGGATCACCACGTGATGGTGCTTTTCTGGGGAAGCTTTCGCCGACAAGGAGCGTGGTTTGTTGCCGCCGGACGCGGTAGCAATAGTCTCCAATTGCAGTTCTGTGCGGAGAGTCATAAACAGCTCAGATGTTGTCCGTATTTTGGCTACGCGAAGGTTTTATCTGCAGGCGCCCTGACCGCTAATGGGGCTAAGCTGCATTTCACTCGCGGTTTCGCGTCCGGCAAACTGAAATTACAGCAAATATGTGCCGCCCCCTCGCCATAGACTAACAAATGGCGTGGAGGCTGCCATGAGCATCGCCGACGTTCGGCGCTGCGCTGAAGTGCGGGGACACTTACGATGCCAAGCGCAAAGCGATGGGTTGGAACTCCTCGGGTAACGGCGCAGGAAGCTTGGGCGGTTGCGCGCGCTCCTGCGTGATATCTCTCAGGACTCGCCGGATGTAGTCCGGATCGAGCTTCAACATCTCGCAGATATTATCGCAACTGAAAAGCCAGTCATCGTTTCGGCTAAAAATCCATTGTTCCGCTTCACCAAAGAGCCTTTTCCCACGCCGGGTTTTGGCCGAGAAATGTTTTAAGTAGCATTCGACGGCGTCCTCCAGCACGGCTGCGATCAGCCGCATCTCCGGATTATAAGCGATAGTGCTGCGATGCACTTGGAGATACTCCTGTACGAGTGTTACATCGGGTTGTCCGAAAAGAGTTCGGGTTTGCTCTCGACAAAGAAAATCCTCCGTGGTTTCCTCGTTCATGGAGCGTTCTTTTTCCAGCATAAGTATTTCCTCTCCGCTGCCGTTTGCTTTAGTAGTTCGAAGCTCGATGGCACATACTGCAACTCCCATACCAGGAAATTCTTTTGCGATCCCTTTCCGTGCAAGATCCCAAGAACGTTAGTCAAAGTGTTACCTGGAAAAAAAGTGAAACGGGCGATTTAGCAGAAACTGTGAGAAGAAAACTTACACCGCGTATAGTAAATGGTGCAGGTTTGCTGAAAGTCAGAGATTCAAGACCACTCCATAATAATTCCGGCAAGCAGTTTAAAGCGCGCCCTAAACGACTCACCATTCGATGACCGTGGGTAGCGACTATCCCTCGACTGATGGATCACGGGGGCTGATTACTGTTCTGATGACAATCTCTTTTGGCATTTTATTTGCCCCTAAGCGACCAGTCGCACGAGATATCAAAGAACGATAGCTGGATATGCAACCCTAGTTTGCTAGGATTTTGGACGGACCATGTTTCGTCTATTATTTATTAACTTCATTCTGTAGAAATAACTTAGTATCCATGGAAAGCTTGCGAATTTGCGTACCGGGAAAAAACTGCTGCGCCATCGTGCAAGCGAACCGAGCGGCCTTTTTGGTCGACGGTGAAGCTTACTTTTCGGCGCTCGCTGCCACGCTAAAACGCGCTCAACGTTCTATTGTAATTGCCGGCTGGCAGTTGGATAGCCGGTTCCGTCTTGATCCGAGCGATACGGCGTCTCCCGGTTTTGGCGACTTCTTGCACAGTCTGGTGCGCCGCAATCGGCAGCTCCGCGTTTACATACTGCTGTGGGATTTTGCCATGATTTATGCCGCCGACCGCGAAATCATCCCGCTTTATGCACATCCCTGGCGGACTCATCGAAGAATCCTTTTTCACCTCGATAGCAACCATCCTTTGGGCGCGTCGCATCATCAGAAAATTGTGGTTGTCGATGATGCCGTGGCCTTTGCCGGCGGGCTGGACATTGCTGAACATCGTTGGGATACCCCCAGCCACCGGCCCCAGGATCCCCGCCGGGTGGATTCGTTGGGCCGATCTTACCCGCCCTATCATGACGTGCAGCTGATGGTGGACGGGGATGCCGCGGCGGCTCTCGGCGAACTGGTTAGAGAGCGCTGGTGGCGGGCCACCGGTAAACGGTTACGGCGTATCGCTGCCGAGGAGTCGGGTGACCAGTGGCCGCCGGAACTAAGGGCCGACTTGCAAGACGTGAGTGTGGCTGTCTCCCGTACCGAGCCCGGGTATGATTCCAGGGATGAAATTCGGGAAGTCGAGTCGCTCTACTTGGACAGCATCCGTCAAGCGCGCCGTATCATTTACTTGGAGAACCAGTATCTAAGCTCCGTCACCCTTGGGGATGCCTTGGCCGCGCGGCTGCAGGAAACAGAGGGGCCTGAAATTATCCTGGTGTTGCCCCAACAGACATCGGAGTGGCTGGAACAGGTGAGTATGGCGGTATTGCGATCCCGTCTTCTCACGCGACTGCGCGCTGCCGATCGCTTCGGCCGCCTACACGTCTATTATCCGATTGTGGAGGACGAGAATGTGCAGGTACGGGTGCATTCCAAGGTTTGCTTTATTGACGATCGGCTGCTCCGGGTCGGGTCGGCGAATCTCAACAACCGCTCGATGGGCCTCGACACAGAATGCGACCTGGCCATCGAGGCTGTTGAACCGTCTCTCACGGATACTATTGCCGCCTTACGCAACCGACTCCTTGCCGAACATCTGGGAGTTTCGCCGGAGAAAGTAGCTCAGGAGCATGCCACAGCGGGTTCCTTAGTAGGAGGCATCGAGAATTTGCGTGGGGGCAAACGAACCTTGGGAGTTCTCGATGGCTCGGTTTCAACAACCCTCGACTCGATGGTGCCGGAGGCTGCTGTAATCGACCCCGAGCGTCCATTGAGTCCCGATGCGTTGATGCAAGAGTTCATGCCGACAGCTGCGCGCCGTCGCGCCGCACCGGGTCTCGTACGGTTGGCGGTGATGCTGCTGTGTTTGGCCGCTTTAGCTGGCGTTTGGCGTTGGACTTTTATGCTCTCCTCCGTCGATTACGGCAGCCTAGCTTCCTGGACCGCATTGCTTACCGATTCGCCCTTTGCGCCGCTTTGGATCGCCGGACTGTTTACCCTTGGTACGCTTATCTTGATGCCGATTACATTGCTCATCGTTGCGACGGGAGTGGCATTTGGGCCCGCCCTCGGCTTCTCCTACGCCCTCTGGGGCGCCTCAGTCAGCGCCCTCGTGAGTTACGGTTTGGGCCGGCTCGCCGGCAGGGAAACCATCCGCCGGTTTACGGGGCCTCGTTTAGGCCGGGTACAACGCCAGATTTCACGCCATGGTTTTATTTCAATGCTATTTGCTCGAGTTGTTCCGATCGCGCCCTTCGTAGTTGTTAATCTCGTAGCCGGAGCGGTCCAGATCCGCCTCCGCGATTTCCTCCTCGGCACTGTGGTGGGAATGAGCCCGGGAATCTTCGCTATCGTGGTGCTGGAGAAGCAACTCCAGCGAGCAGTGCAGGATCCAGCGATCGGGAACATCGCGCTCCTGATCGGTTTGGCGATTTTTTTTGCCCTGCTGGGGATCGCGTTTTACCGCTGGTACTCGGCCAGGCGGGTACGAGCCTTGTGAAGCCGAGTCCAAGACCGCGGGCAGCAAAGATTCCGTTTACCGCGGTTTCTTATAATTTGCATCAATGCGTCGGCATGGACAGGAGGTGCGATGCACGGCGGGTTGCGGCGGTGATCCAGGAAACAAAGGCCGATGTCGTGGGGCTGCAAGAGGTGGATTTCAAACCCTCGGGAGAAAAAAATTCCCATCAACTGGACTATCTGGCGGAAACCACCGGTATGCACGCCATCGCCGGACCGACGATTAGGCGCGCTGATGCCGAATTCGGCAATGCCTTACTTACGCGCCGGCAGATCATCAAAGTCAGGTTGCATGATGTCAGCGTGGTGCAACGCCAGCCCCGTGGAGTCATCGATGCCGAGATCCTGTGTGAGGGAAAAACAATTCGGGTTTTGGTAACTCACCTGGGCTTGGCGGTGAACGAAAGGAGGCGGCAAGCTCAGTCGCTGTTAAGGATTCTGCGCGAGGGCCATGAAGATTACGATTTTACCCTTGTCCTGGGCGACATAAACGAATGGCGTCCCCGGGGATTTGCCACTTATAGTTTGGATGCTTATCTGGGCAAGGCGCCGACGCCGCGAACTTTTCCGTCCTATTTTCCGGTTTTTGCTTTAGACCGTATTTGGGTGACACCCAAGGCGTCTCTGCTGAAGGTCAAAGTAGTGAATCACGGTCTGGCAAAACTCGCCTCCGATCATCTTCCGGTTCTGGCAACCGTCGATCTCTCAGCTTCACCGCAACTCTAGCGTGCTGTTCCAAGCGGATTGGACTCTGAACCCGGCGCCGCTTTTGACCCGTGACTGGTTAGTCGAATGGCGATGTCGCGGGTCTCGACCAAGGAAGTTCCGACCTCGTCCGCGCCCGCGGCGAGTAGGCGACTGCGGTTATCCGCTGCATCAGGCGCTTCTCCCCAACGTCCAACCATGAGCTTCACATCAGGAAAGCGCGCCCGCAGCCGTTTGCAAAGATACCGAGTTTGAGCCAAGCCGCCGGGCGGCAGCGCGCTGATGCAGACGAGTTGGGGTTTCTTGTCAGCGGCGAGGATAACCACTTCCGAGGCGAGATGCTCTTGGGAGATCAGCTCGACTTGATATTTGTTCGGATCGAGTAATTGCTGGAACATGAGCAGGCCGACTTTGTCCGCCGCGTCTCGCGCCGGACATCCTAATATCCAGACCTTAGCCGTCGCAACAGAACCGTGCGCGCCGTTATCCTTTTCTAGATTTTCGGTGGAGGACAATTGACGATTGTTTAGATCCTCGATAATTTCTTGCGTCGCCTGATAGACGAATTGCTCATCTTCTTTGGTAAGGCTTCCCTCCTGGCGGTCCCGCTTGGCAGACGTCAGCGCTGGAATCAGCAACTCATCGTAGATTTGTTCCAGGGCTTGGTTTTTCAATGAGTCTTCGACGATATCTGCGGCTTCATCTTGGTCCATGGCTAGCAACCTCTGATAGAAGCTGATTTTGGGTTCCATTACCGGCTCGGTACTCATCAGTACAAAGAGAAAATCTATTTGCGGAACATATTTAGCGAGGACGACGAGACAAACCGTCAGTGGGGTCGCCAAGAGAAGCCCGATGGGTCCCCACAGCCAAGTCCAGAACGAAATCGAAATCAAAAGAGCCACTTCTGAAACGCCGGCGCTTTCCCCATAGAGCCAGGGCTCGAGAATCATGTTGGCCGCAAGTTCGAGTACTAAAAAAAGGCCAACCACCAGGAGGGGCTCTTCCCAACCGGTGAAGACGGCCAAGCTAAGGATCACCGGCATGGCTGCCGCGGCCCAGGATCCCACGTACGGAATGAAACGCAAAACCGCCGCAAGAAATCCCCAGAGGAGAGCGTAGGGAAGGCCGATGAAAAAAAGCCCAATACCGATGGCGAGGCCGAAACT
>DAIRFP010000275.1:0-6343 GCA_036794995.1 Thermodesulfobacteriota bacterium
ATAAATGATCCGGAGGAAATAGAAATGAAAGGTTTCTGTTCAGCCGTTGTGGTAACCGTTGCGATGCTAGCCTGGCCGGCTCTGTCTTTCGCGCAACACTCTCACGATTCTATGAAGAGTAAGGATACGCCGACAAAACAGCCGCAAAAGACAACGGCGAAGGTGGCGCTCAAACCGGCGGAAGGCGCCAGCGTGAAAATTCTGACCCCCACCAAGGGACAGACATTCAAGAGCGACCAGGTTCCCATCCAATTCAAACTGGTGAAGGGTAAAGCGGGGCATCATGTGCACGCCTATGTGGACAATGAGTTGATGGGCATGTTCGAGGGCGAAAAAGGAACGTTAAACGGAATCAAGCCCGGCACCCACGTGCTGATGCTGCGGGTCGTCGCCGCGGATCACAAGACCGAGCTCGACGCCAGCGACGAGATCAGTTTTGCGGTGAAATAGGGTTCGATCGATCGAACAAGTAAAATAGTTGCTACAAGCTTGCACGTTCGAAGGGTTCTTGATTAGAATACCTTGAGCCAAAAATGGAGATAGTCCTCTACACCGTGGAAAAAGTCTTTTACAATTTTCGCTCCACCTGCGCTCTGGGGATCGTCTCCCTCTTTGTTCTTTTTCTCACGGCCTCCGCGCCCCATCGGGTTCATCATTTCTTTGAAAAACCCCCTCTCCCGGTAGCACACAACTACTCTCACGCCCACGATCACCACGCCAGCGATGGGCAGAGCCATAGCCATGGCGACGACCATCAGTCGCCACAGCCACAACAGAGCAACTGCGCGATGCAGTCGGTGGCGCAGAATAGCCACCTTGCATCGGCACAGCTCATCGAAGGTCCGTTTCTACAAACCAGCGTGGCGCGAAACCCCGATCACGGGGTTACCGCGACAGGGTCATTTAATTCGTCACCTTTCTCGCAAAGAGCTCCGCCTACGGCCTAGCCTCGACGTTTTTTTTCTAAACTAGAAACACCGAGACGCTGACTGCGGCCTGGAAACTGTCAGTTGGCGCTATTTGTTTTAACGATTATAGGTGATCGTCATGCCCACATCATTTACGCGAACTTTCGCGCCTAGTGTTTTTTTTATCACGCTCTGCACGATCCTGGCTGCCTGCAGCGTTGATCCGAGGCCACCGGAAAATAAGCCCAACACCGAGACGCTGGGTTTTGGACCGGAGCAACGACTTGGCCATAACGAAAAAAATCCCGCAGCGCCGTTTCTGCGCTACAGCCCCGATGGCAGACTGTTTGCCATTTGGACCGAGGACCATGACACGCCCTGGCCGCGAGGCAATCAAGCCGGATCCCATCAGCATGGATCCGGAGACAGGGCGCCCTCGCCCATGCGTAACGCGCTCCTCGCTTGGTCGGCCAATGGCGGCAAAACTTGGTCTTCACCCGGGCGGGTAAACAGCGCAGTCGAAGCGGTCCAGGGCGAAGAAAATGGACCCAAAGTCGCCTTTGCCGATAAGAAAGCCTACGTCGTCTGGTCCATTCCCGGCGCAAAGGGCGATAAAACCCGCGCCAATATCCGCTTCGCCATGGACGATAGGAAAGGCGGCTTCACCGCGGCCCTGACCCTGAACGAAGTCAAAGACGCGGCGCGTTTTCCGATCATCGAAACCACCCCGGACGGTAACCTGCTGGTGGCCTGGATCGATCGCCGCATCGACAATCCCAAACCGCGCCAGCTCTATCTCATGCGACTGAGCCCCGACGGAAAATCCCTGACAAAAAACTACCAGGTCGGAGAAGGATTGTGCGAATGCTGCAAGCTGGGCATCGCCTTCGCTGACGGCGGCAAGACCGTCTACATGGTGGACCGGGAAGTGGATGGCAATAAGATTCGTAACCACGTCTTGCGGAAATCCACCGACGGCGCCGCCAGCTTCGGCGCACCGGTGGAGATCAGCAACGACGGTTGGCAGGTGCCCTCCTGTCCGCATTCAGGCCCGAGCATCGGGCGCGACAGTCACGGCCAGCTTCATGTCAGCTGGTTTACCCTCGGCCGCTCCGAACGAGAGGCGGGAATTTACTACAGCGTCTCCAAAGACGACGGCAAGAGCTTCGCGCCGCGTCAATTGGTCCAGGGCAATACCGCTCCGGAGACGCTGTACGCCACTCTCGCCGTTGGCAATGATGACAGAGTTTACCTGGCCTGGAGCAATCTCGACGGCGAGAACAAAGCGCAAATTTTCATGCGCACTCTAGCCGCCGACGGCCGCGCCTGGAGCCCGATCCAGCAGATCAGCCGCGCCAAAGGCAACGCCGGCCGGCCGGTTCTGGCGCTGATGAAAAATCAACTGCAGATTGCCTGGACGGAAACCGATGGCGAGGACTCCCGCGTCGTCCTCAGAAGCGCGACGGTGGGTCAATGAAGAACCGAAATACTGAAGGAATAACCGCTTCGGTCTGGGTCACCGGCTGGTGCCATTTATTCTTTTGCACTTTGGTAATGATCCTCGCGCCGGCAATCGGCTGGCCGCAGCATGAGCAGCACAACACGCCAAGCTCGGCACCCGCTGTCGGCACCCCCGCCATCGCTTTCGAACTCAAATCGGTGGAAGGCAAAGCCGTTGGCTTGGCCAACTTTCGCGGCAAACCATTGATGATCAACTTCTTTGCCAGTTGGTGCGACCCTTGCCGGGAGGAGATGCCGCTCATCAACGAGCTGGCAACGAAAGCCGGCAAGGATGGTTATAGCGTCCTTGGCATCGCCGTCGAAGACACCCGCGCCGCCATCATGCAGTACGCGCAAGAGGCCAAGCTGGTTTTTCCCATCGCGTTGGACTTAAACAGCACGGTGAAGCGGGCCTACCGCATCTTCGGCCCACCCGCGACGTTTTTCATTGACGGTCAGGGAACCATCCGCGATGTCGTCATCGGACCGATCACTCCCGAGCGCGCCCGTGAGGGGTTGAAGAAAGCCGGCGCTTCTTTGTGAGGCAGAGTCTGTAAACCCGGCTTGATAACGCGCGGGAACCGCACTGAGAGACGGTTGTTTGGAGCGGTACGAATAGGTACAATTCCTCAACCAATGATTGCTACAAAACCTAACGCTTTTACGCTCTCTATTGTTGTCGCCGGCGCGGCCGCTTTCATCTTGCTGATTGCAGCAGTTTTCTACTTCCGTCCGGTTGTCGCAAAACCTTTTCGCGAGGATCCCTTCGAAGTCGTCACAGCTTATCTCAAAGCCACTTACGCCCGTGACTATCGACAGGCATATCAATACATCTCATCCCGGGATCGCGAAGTATGGGATGAAGAAAGTTACGCTTCGCAGTACGGCAGCCTTCACGGTTTTGCCCTCGAGTTATCGCAAAAGCTCGCCGAGCACATGGAAATCTGGGTCATCGACCGGCAATTGAGCCCCGACCGGGGCCGCTACACGATTGGCTATCGAGCGCCCACCGCGGATGAATTGTCTGCTCTCCTTTTCGATTGGGATCCCGATCAGCTCAATGCGCTTTCATTGTCTAGGCAAAAACAGTTGCTCGAAACCGTGGCCAAGATGAGCAAAGATGAAAAGATAATTACGATCAAGGGCCAGGAAACTTTTGACCTGATCGCGGACGAAGGACGATGGAAGATTTTTTATGACTGGGCATCGGCAAGCAAAATAAAATTCAATGTCGCCCTGCCGCTTTCGTCCGGTCTGGATGTCCAGTTTCCCACGCATGAGTTGCTTGCAGTGAAAGACGAGCCTTTCCAAATTTCTCTCAAGGTGCAGAACCGCAGTAAACAGCCGATCCTCGCCCGGATCGTTCATCACGTCGAGCCTGAGGAAATGCAAAATCACATCGATATGATCGCCTGCGGCGCCCTTCAGCCGCTTGCGCTTGAACCCGGCGAAGTGCAGGAAATCTCCAGCGCTTACTTGATCAACGATGGAATTCGGGCCGGTATGAGAATCGCCATCACCTATGAATTCAAGCTGGAACCCCTCTCCTCGAATAAGGGCGCCTATTCCAAGCGCAAGCCGCCGCCTTCCGCCAAGGCAGCGTGAGCTACTGTCCCACAGGAAGCCCTTATGAACCTCGTGCCATCCATCGTAATTGCTATCGTGCTGTTGCTCGCTGGGTCGGGGGTAAGTTTGCAAGCAGCAGAACGAGTGCCAAACCTGCAAGATCCCGCGCTGGTTGTCCAGGGCTATTTGCGCGCGACTTACGCTAAAGACTACCTCGAGGCTTATCGGTACATTTCTTCTGCCGACCAGCACGTCAAAGATATCAATCGGTACGCCCAGCAGCGCGGCCCCTTTATGGGTTTCGCCCTGGAAGCGGCAAGAAAGCTGGCTGGTTTCATTGAAATAAAGCCGGCCCAAAAGCGACTGACGCCTAATCGGCCCCAATCTGTAACGACGATTGGCCTTGGGGCGCCGGCGCTTCTGTTCAACATGGATCCCTGGCGCTTGAACTCAATGTCCGTGGATGAGCGCAATCAACTCCTTGAGTCGTGGGAGAAAAAGCAACGGGACGGATCTCTCCAGATGATCGAAATTGAGGAAAGGCTCGAACTGGTGAAGGAGAATGATGAGTGGCGGATTTTTCTTAATTGGGCGGCCGGCGTAAAAATTCCCTTGCGACTTGTGCTGTCCAACGCCGCGGATTTGGACGCTTCCGTGTCGAAAAGCGAAGTCATAGTTCAGCCCGGAGATATTTTTGAAATCTTCCTCAAGGTAAAAAATCGCTCGAGCCAGCCGGTGGTGGCTCGCATCGGCCATCTGATCGAGCCTCGGGAGGTTACTAATTTTCTTGATTTCGTCGAATGCGGATTCCTCCTGCCGGTCACCATCCAGCCCGGAAAGGAGCAGGAATATGCCGCCCGTTATCTGCTGCGGGGAAATCTTCCCGAAGGCGTTCAACAACTAAATTTAACCTATGATTTTAGGTTGCTCAAATAAAATGCGAATTCTGGTCTGTGGGTTATTACTGATGGGGTCGGCGGTGGCGCTCCATGCTCACGTTCCCGGTGCTTTGCGGGAAGTCAAGCCGACTTCCACGGGGCTTAACACCAAGACGCCCGATTTCGTCCTGCTGAACCAGGACGGCAATCGCTTCGATTCAACGACTCTGCGCGGCAAGGTGATCGTGCTCAACTTCATTTTCACCACCTGCACGGATGTTTGCCCCCTGTTTACCGCCAACCTCGCCCAGCTCCAGCGTACCCTCAAGGACAGCCATCGTGGCGACATCTTTTTCATCAGCGTCACCACCGATCCGGAAGTGGACTCCCCGAAAGTCTTGAAAGCCTATGCCCAGCGGTACGGCGCAGATTTTCAAAATTGGGCTTTCCTGACGGGCACCGAGGCACAACTCAAAGAAGTATGGAAAGGGTTTGGCATACGGGTGATAAGAAAGGGACGGGGTCTCATCCAGCACACCAGCCTGACAACGATCATCGACAGCGAGGGGATTCGCCGGTTTAATTACTTTGGCGAAAAGTGGCAAGTAAAGGATGTGCTGCGGGACGCGTCGGCGCTACTCGAAGAAAAACCCCGAGCAAAATAACTGACGGCGGCTGGCGACGGTGTTTTTTTTGTGGTTAGATAATTGGAATAGGGAGTCGCAAGCAGGGCTCTGACTTATGTAGGAGGCAACCGATGAACAGACTACGCAGCTCACTTTTTTATGGTTTATTGATGGTCACGGCGACAAGCGCTCTCGTGGCGGTTGACTCAGGCCTGCCGATTCTTTCACCGAGCATCGCGCGGGGCCAAGATCTGGAATCCAAGAAGATCGTGCCCTTTGTTCCAACACCTCAAGAAGTGGTGGACAAGATGGTCGAGCTCGCCGGCGTAAAAAAGGGTGACGTCGTTTATGATTTAGGTTCCGGCGACGGCCGAATCGTCATTACCGCCGCTAAGAAGGGGGCCAAGGCCGTGGGCTTTGACGTCGACGGGGATCTCGTCAAAGAGTCCCGCGCGAACATCCAAAAAGCCGGCGTTCAAGATTCGGCGGAGATCAAGCACCAAGACATTCTAACCGTCGACCTATCCCCCGCATCCGTGATCACGATGTACCTCCTGCCGGATGTGAATCTGAAACTAAGGCCCAACATCCTCAGTCAAATGAAGCCGGGCTCCCGTATCGTTTCTCACGCCTTTGATATGGGGGACTGGAAGCCTGAGAAGACCGAGCGAGTGAACGGCCGCACCATTTACCTGTGGATCGTTCCGGCCAAAAAGTGACCACGCACGCATGTTCCTAGCCCGCGTTATTCATGCTCCAAGACAAAGTTACGACAGAGTGTCGATCGAGGTGCGAGCCTGGAGGAGCGCCGGCACAGAGACGAAAAGCTCAATGCCGTTTTTGGCATTGGTTCAATGTTCACATC
>DAIRFP010000276.1:0-6333 GCA_036794995.1 Thermodesulfobacteriota bacterium
TTATACCTCTTGCTCACTCGTCCCGCTACCTGCTAATTCCGATGGTAGACCCTAGTTCTCCCTGGGACGCTGGGACGGACCCACCCAAGCGCTTTTGAAGGTAGCGGCCTCAAATCCTCAGGCGATCGTTGACGCGTTGGCTTCCTAAATCGTAAGACTGCGGGGGGCGCATCACGGAACGTGGCAATAAACCGCTTTTCCGAATGCTGACGATAGCTGCCCAACTGCAAAAGACCCAGAGGAAAAGATCAGTCGGGCACCGCAGCGCAACACGGATAGTCAAGTAATTAGCAGATCAAACCGTTCGGCGCTTTTGTTTTTGCCTCGGCTTCAGTGATACGTTCCGGGTGATAATTGGCCGGTGCTGGAAAGGATCGAAAATCATGGCGGGCAACACGACAACAAATCTTAGATCCCTCCGCGTTGACCTGGTTGGCAGCATGCTCAGGCCGCAGATGCTCAAGGACGCCTTTAGCCGGTACGGAAACGGAGAAGCTGACGAAGCGCAATTCCACCGGGCGCAGGACGAGGCCATCCGCGATCTCATTGCCAAAGAACTGGCCCACGATCTGCCGATCGTCGTCGACGGAGAGTTTCGCCGCAGCAGTTTCATGGAGAGTTTTGCCGAGGTCGCCGGCGTCGAAGAATGGCAGAGCGGCGTCAAGACCTATCATGAAACGCTCGCGCGCGCGGATACCAACATCCCGGAGTCGCGCCGCGGCCAGGATCCGATCCTGCTCAACCGCAAGCGCGTGACCGCAAAACTCCGGCTGGTTAGGAACCAGTTACTCGACGATTACCGGTTCGTCCAGGGGCTTTCCCATCGACCGGTGAAAGTTACTTTGATCGGCCCGGACCGGATTCAACAGTGCTTTGACGCCGAGGCCTCACGCACAGTCTATTCCACCACCGAAGCATTCCTGAAGGACGTTGTCACGGTGGAGCGGCAGATGATCGCTCAACTCGCCGAAGCGGGTTGCCGCTATATCGGCATCGATGGACCGGGTTACACGGCGTATGTCGACGGCCCATCCATCGTCGCGATGCGCACCCGCGGCGACGAGCCGATGGCCACCATGCAGCGCTCCATCGATGCGGATAACGAAGTCATCGCCGGCTTCCCCACCGTTACGTTTGGCATTCACATTTGCCGCGGCAATCGCCAGAGCTTGTGGCACCGCGAAGGCCACTATGACCCCATCGCGGAGCGGCTGTTCAACGGTCTCAACCATCAGCGTTTGTTACTGGAGTATGACACCGAGCGGGCCGGCGGTTTCGAGCCACTGCGGTTTGTGCCGAAGGGCAAGATCGCGGTACTCGGTTTGATCACCACCAAAGTACCGCGCTTGGAATCCGTCGACGAGCTGCGCCGGCGCATCGACCAGGCGTCGCGCTATTTGCCCCTGGAGCAACTGGCCATCAGCCCGCAGTGCGGCTTTGCCTCGAGTCTTCGCGGCAATCTATTGAGCGAAGACGACCAGTTTCGCAAGCTCGACGTGATGTTGGAAACCGCAGCCAGGGTGTGGGGTTAGCCCAGGGTTAGCCCTGGGCTAACGCGTCCAGAACGGCATCAGCGAATAGAACAGCAGTGGGATCGCCAGGACCGGGACGATCCACACGAGCGCCAGCGGGATTCTCCGGGTGAGCTGTTCCGGCAGGAACGTCGCGAGCACGCCGAGCGTGGCGGCGCCGAGCATCGACGTCGCCGTCCAGCCGTACCAGTACATCACCGGGCCCTCGCCTTTGCGCGGCGGCGCATAGAACCACTCCAGCCGGTTGGTCGCGGGATGGTAGGAGAAGAGCGGCCAGCCCATCATGTCGCAGGCGACGTAAAGCGCTGCGGTGCTGAAGCCGAATACGACGGCGAAGGTCTTGAACTTCCCGGAGGAAGCGAGGGATTTCGCCGTGGTCGCGGCCGGCGCGGTGTGGGCTGTCGTGCTCATGATCCGAACCCCCTGACGTTGTTGACGACCTTACCGACCAGAAAAATGAACCAGCACGCCCCCGCGAGATACACCGTCACCCATTTCCGCGCGCTCTGATAGTCCGCGTTTCCGGAATTCTTCCATAGGTACCAATAGATCGGCAGCAGCCCGAGGCCGATGGTGGCCAGATGCTCTTTCATCTCAAAAGATCCCTGCGTCTTCCAGAACCCCGCCTGCTCGATCGGAATGCGGACATAGATCCGGTACTCGCTGTAGATCCACGCGCCGAAGATGAAAGTCGCGATCCACAGCACGCAGACCGCCGCGGCGTAGCCCGGAGCGGGTACCGCGCGAAAGCGCGTGACGAAACCGGCGCTTCCCGCCGCCTGGCGCACCGGGACGAGCACCGACATCGCCTGATGCGTGAGCGCGCCCAATAGGGCCACCGCCAACAGCCCATGGATGATCAATAAGATGGTCCAGTAGGTGTTGTGGGCTATGTAGTCGAACAAGAAGTCCATCGTCGCCTCCTGTCATCACCGCGGGTCCAGGGGGATCCGGGCGGAGCGAGGATTGGCGCGTGCTTGCCGGTTCCTCAATGGTCAGCTCCGGACCCCTGTTTTTTGGCGGAGATTATCCGCTAGGGAAACGTCGTGTCAACTTGGCCAGGTTTGGACGTGACACTCTTCCCACAAACCGAGCTGGTGAAGGATGCTTGATTGACATCCGGCCGTCGATAAAACTGACGAACCTTGCCAAACGAGAACCGATTGCAAATTATCTGATTCATTTAGAGAATAATACTTGACACATAAACTATTTCTTATAAAGGATTATTGATTCAGCCAATCTAGGCTCGGCAAAGGCGCCATTGTGCCGGCGTAGTGGAGACGAAAAGGTGGCAATCCCGATGATAATCGCGAGAAATTTTCTGTCTGTCGCTCTATTTTGGCTTCTGATATGCGCGCCCGTGGCCGTCGGGTCGGCGGAATGGGAGCATTTGATTGATGCCGCGAAGAAAGAGGGTAAGGTCACGGTATCGCTCCCGGCCAGCGCCGAGTTGAAAAAACAGGTCGAGGATCAATTCAAAAAACGCTACGGCATAGAAGTCGAAGTCTTCACGGCACGCGGCAGCGCCGGGGTTCGCCGCATGGCGGATGAATTCAAGGCCGGCGTGCGCCATTTCGATTTGCACGTCGGCGGTTCTTCATCGATCATTTCCGGCATGTTGGACGAGGGCATCCTCGATCCCATCGAACCGTGGCTGGCGCTTCCCGAAGTCAAAGATCCCAAACAGTGGTGGGGCGGTCATCTATGGGTCGATAACGCGAGACGGTTCGTTTACATGTTTCAGGCGCATCTGCCGGAGGTCATCTGGTACAACACCGATCTGCTCAAGCCTGACGAGATCCGTTCGTTCGATGATTTTCTCAACCCGAAATGGAAAGGCAAGATCGGCTATCTCGATCCGCGCACGTCGGGGGCCGGAGACTCCACCTGGTCGTTTATGTGGCGGGTCAAAGGTGAACAATATCTCAAACAACTCGTGGCGCAGGATCTATATCTCGGCCGCGATCAACGCGTGCTCGCGGAAAATCTGGCAAAAGGACGAACCGCCGTCATGATCGGTCTCTCCTACTATTCCTATCTGCCGTTTCTAAAAGCGGGGTTGCCGATCAAGCCTCTTCCCAGGCTCAAGGAGGGAAATTACGGCACCGGCGGTAGCGGCAATCTAGCGATCCTCAAAGCGCCAGCGCACCCGAACAGCGCCAAAGTATTTGTCAATTGGCTGTTGGGCCGAGAGGGACAGGAGATCGTTTCCAGAGCCCTCGGCCAAGCCACCCGTCGCCTCGATGTCGACACCCGCTTTCTTAAAGAGTCCGGCACCACCGCGGCCAAAGACGTTATGTCGGTCCATGATTTTTTGCAGATCGAAAATCAGTCCGAAGAAAAACTCGACAAGGTGCGCCAACCCGCGAGCAAGCTTGCCCACGCGCTCCTGAAGTAGCAACGATGGCGGGAGCACCAAGAGGAAGTTGTAACCAAGTGCCCGGTGGATGGCTCGTCATCGATAACGTAACTTCCCCTGCATATCCAGAAAGAGATCCTGCACCGTGCCGAAAATGATCCGAGAGTCGATTGCATGCTCTTGCCATTTCCCAAGGGAGATCTGATCTGCCGGAAGTGCTGAAGATTGCCGTTGCATCTCTATTATTGCTGCGCCGCTTCGAAGGCAAGCGCATTGTTTTAACCTTCAATACCGACGACTTTGCGGCCGTCGTCGAAGAGTTTCTTTTCGCGGCTGTAGTTGGCACCTGTACCTTCGGACCTGGATTCGACCACCAGCGTAACCCGCTCAGTCCTGTTCTTACAAGAATCAAAACAAAAACGTCCAGGCAAATCGCAGGGAAGATTACATGTTCTTACTGCCATTGCCGATCGAAGAAGCGGTTACGGTGGCTTTGACACAGTTCCCCAAAGGGTATACTTATCCGCCAGAAATAACCTAAGGAGCAAAAACCTTATGGCGTACACACCAGGGCGAAAAGTAGATGTTCCGTCTGAACACTGGGATCGATTGTATTCCCCGGTTGCATGCGCGGTCATGATAACCACGGTCGATAAGGAAGGGCGAGTGAATGCGGCCTCGTTTGCCACCTGCGTCAGGCAAAATCACGAACCGACGTGTATTTCCTTCACGGTAGAAATCGATAAAGACACCTACCACAACGTCCTCGCCACTGAGGAATTCGTCGTCAATATCCCATCCTTCGATCGGGAGATTCTCGAGAAGGTCAGAGTTGTGGGACTACCTTTTCCGCGCGGCGTCAACGAATTGGAGAAAGCCGGACTCACGGCGATCCCGGCCAGAGCGCTCAAGCCACCCCGTATAGCGGAATGCAAAGCGCACTATGAGTGTAAAGTTATCTGGACTAAAGAATGGCTGCATCGTTTGACTGTGATGGGACAGATAGTAGCCGGTTCGGTTGATGAAGACTGCATCGACAAGGACGGATACGCCATACTGGAGAAGCTCCGGCCGACGCATTATTGCGGCAGGGCTTTCGATAATAAATTCGTCGCTTCATACGAAGTCATGGAAGTCGATATGATTTATAAGGGGCCTGAGGCGCAACATAAGCCCAAGTAAGACATCGGCTGGACATTTTATGAGCCGGGTTAGAATACTATTCGCTACTCTTTTCGGGATCATGTGTTGTGTTCCGGCGAATGCGCAAGATGATTTCTTTTCCGGAAAGACGGTCCGCATTGTTGTGGGATCGAGTCCAGGCGGCGGTTACGACTATTGGGCGCGCCTGCTGGCCCGCCATATGCCGAAATACATTCGTGGCAATCCTGAAGTGGTGGTGCAGAATATGCCGGGCGGCGGATCCCTGGTGGCGACCAACTACGTTTATAGTGTGGGCAAGCCCGATGGTTTGACGTTGGGAATGCCTAATCAATTGGTTTACATGGGACAAGTGGTTGGTGACAAAGAAGCACGCTTCGATATCCAGAAGCTCAACTGGATTGGCTCACCCGACCGCAATCCGACGGTTTTGTATATTCGGGCCGACACGCCGTATAAATCCATCGATGACGTCATCAAAGCCACGACACCTCCCAAGTGCGGCGGTTCCGGAAGAGACAGCTCGAGCTTGATCGTTGCTCTGGAGGATCTCATCGGCGCCAAGTTCGAAGTGGTACTGGGCTATCAAGGAGGCAGCCAAACTGACCTTGCCATTGAACGCGGAGAAGTTGTCTGTCGCACCATGGGTCTTGGCGCGCATTTCAGTAGACAACCTTTCACCCTCTGGCACAGCAAAGGTTTTGACCGGCATCTGGTTCAGTCGGGTCGCAAACGCGACGACAGGGCCGCCGATACTCCCACCGTCTATGAGCTCATGGATCGCTATAAGACCCCCGAACTAGGACGTCAATTGGCTACTGTGTTAACCGCCGGAGAAGAGTTCGGCCATCCCATGATCGCGCCACCAGGCTTAGCCGCTGACAGAGTGAAGCTGCTTCGGGATGCTTACGCCAACACCTTAAAAGATCCCGCCCTCATTGCCGACATCAAAAAACAGCAATACGACTTTGATCCCGTCACCGGCGAGGAATTGCAAGCGTTAGCTAAGACCGTGGTCAACCAACCGCCTCAAGTGATCGAAAGGTTGAAAAAAATCTTGGGCAACTAAGGCAAGAGCCAGAAAAATCTTTCCTCGTTTTCCGCCCGTTCTCAAGACCTCGCATCATCAATAATCCCAAAAGTCGAACCATAGCCTCTCGCTCTTGCAGGTAATTACATACTACAAGATCTGATCCCTCGTTCCTCCGCCTTTTGGTTCCGAAGTCATCTGAAACTAAGTTGGTAGAGTTAGGCAAGCCTGACACACATAGAACCTCA
>DAIRFP010000277.1:0-6318 GCA_036794995.1 Thermodesulfobacteriota bacterium
GGCGCCGCTCCTGTCCTTCACTGCGGAGGAGATTTGGCAGTACATGCCGGACAAGAGTAAACGGCCATCGAGCGTGTTCTTGTCGCGCATTCCTGAAGCGGACGGCGCCTTTGCGGACCCAAAACTTGCCGTGAAATGGGATCGAGTCTTCGCTGAACGAGGCGAAGTGCTAAAGGCCTTGGAACAAGCTCGCGTTGCCGGACTCATCGGCCATTCCCTCGATGCAAGGGTTACCTTGCATAGTCAAAACGGTAATCAGGATTCGCCCCTAAGGGGAATGGTGGATGCCGGGCGGAAGAAGCTGGAGGATGTTCTGATCGTTTCTCAGGCCGAGCTCTCGAGTGAATTGATTCCCCGAACCAATGAGCCGGTAAGTTCGCACCGGGGAGAGCTTTTGGATGCTGTGATCGTGGTCGCCAAGGCGGAGGGTAACAAGTGCGAGCGCTGCTGGAAGTATGACGTTGATGTTGGCAAGGATGCTGATCACCCGACGGTTTGCCCCCGCTGTGTTGAAGTTCTGAGATCCGGAGCGTCTGCTTGACCGTCAAATGGAAAATCGTCGTCGGCTGGATTGTTTTTATCCTGATTGCCGATCAGTTGACGAAGTTTATAGTCGACCAAGCGATGCCGCTGCACCATTCTATCCCCGTCATCGACAACCTGTTTAGTCTGACTTATATCCGGAATACCGGGGCCGCGTTTGGCATATTGTCCGGAAGCGCAGCCCATTTTCGGCTACCCTTTCTGCTGATATTCTCCATCCTGGCGATCGGTTTTGTCGTTACCATGCTCCGACGTTTGCCCGATAGAGAAACGGGCTTGATTACCGCGCTCGCTTTTATCCTTGGCGGCGCCATCGGCAACTTGATCGATCGGATTGCATACGGCGAAGTCATCGATTTTCTCGACGTCTACTGGTCAAACTTTCACTGGCCGGCGTTTAATCTTGCTGACAGCTTCATCACCATCGGCGTTCTGATCACTGTTTTCTATCTCATCAAGTCAAAGGGTGAAGATCCCTTCGCGCGGAACTAGTTTTTCTTTGCCAAGACCACGACGGTAGCCCCCCAGCCACCCGCTTCCGCTGGGGCATCCTTGAAGGAAAGTACGAGCGCGTGCTTCTGGAGGATGCTGCGCACGATGTTGCGCTGGACACCTGTGCCACGGCCATGAATGATTCGAACTTCTTTGAGCCCGGCCTGCTTACATTGCTCAAGATATTCCTCGACGACGCTCGGAATGTCTCTGGGGGCGAAGGGGTGGAGATCGATGGAATCTTCGATGGGGAGGACAATGGGTTCGGTGAAGGGCGACTCTGGCTCTTTCATTTCGTCACAACCTCGGCGGATTAATCCGCACCGGCCCGAACAACCGCTCGTCGGCGTTGCCACAGATAGACACCGACAAATACGGCTATCGCCGCGAGCCCGGTGGGTAGGGACGGTACGAACGCCAGTACAGTCGCGGCGGCCAAAAGCAGCCATTCGACTAGATTGGTCCTGACGTGAAAATATCCAGTGCTAACGATAGAAAAAAGCACCGTGCCCAGGGTCGCAGAGGCGATGGCCGCAATATTCTGACTGGTTGTTCCGGTTAGGAGGATGTGAGTGTAAGCGAAGAGCACGGGCATTACGTAGATAATCTTGGCGAATCTAAAACAGGCCCAGCCGGTCTTCATCGGGTCCGCTTGGGCGATGGCTGCGGCGGCGAATGGTCCCATAGCGACGGGCGGGGTGATGTTGGAATCAAGGCTCAGCCAAAAGATCAGCAGGTGAGCAGGAAGCACCGGTACGCCTAGTTTAAGCAACGCCGGAACAGCCACCACCGCAACAACGAGATAAGTTGCGGTAATGGGCAGTGGCAGGCCCAGAACGAATGTTGCTACGGCGATTAAGCCGATGGTCAAGAGGATGCTTTGGCCGGCCAAGTCCACCAACAGGTAGGGAAAGCGGATGACGATCCCGGTCAATGAAAGCACGCCGATGAGGATCCCTACCGCGCCGGTCAGAGCCGCGACAAACAAGCTGTTCTTACCAGCGTCGACCAAGGCCTGCCAGATCTGCGGCAATCCCATTCGTGTTTCTTTGCGGAACCAGCTGACGACAATCGTCGAGAGCATGCCGTAAAGCGCAGCCAGTTGTGGCGAGTAGCCGGCGACGAGGGTGCCAATCAAGACCGCAATGGGCATAAGCAGATACCAGCCACGCGCCCAGACCTCGCGGCTGTTCGGCAGCTCCTCTGGAGGCAGTCCGCGCAAGCCGAGTTTCTTTGACTCGAAGTAGATCATGACGCCGACAGAGAGAAAAAAGAGAATGCCGGGAATCGCCGCTACCTTGATGATTTCCACATAGGGGATTCCGGTCATCTCGGACATGATAAAGGCGCCGGCGCCCATGACGGGGGGCATAATCGCGGCGCCAGTGGAAGCCGCGGCTTCCACTGCTCCGGCGATGTGAGGTGGAAAGCCGGCGCGCTTCATGAGAGGTATAGTGATGGGGCCTTTCGTCACCGTTTCGGCGATGGGACTTCCGCTGATCGTTCCCATGAGCAGGCTTGACACGACCGAAGCCTGTGCGGGTCCGCCGGCAATCCGCCCGAGGCTTGCCAGAGAGATGTCCACGAAGAATTTCGCCACCCCGGCCCGCTCCAGAAACGCCCCGAAGGCGACAAAGGGAATAATAAACTCGGCTAAAACTTCGGCCATGATGCCGAAGATGCCGTCTGAAGTGAGGTAGACATATTCAATGATGCGGCTCGCGCTGTAACCGCGGTGGCCGACAATATAGGGCAGGTAATTGCCGAAGAGAGCGTAAAGAATCGGTATGATCGCGCATAGCGCCATGTCCATGCCCAGTACTCTGCGCGCCGCTTCGATGGCCACGACAATTGCGATGACACCCATCCACACGTCCAACTGGGTGTATGCCCCCGCCCGGTAGGCCATGGCTTCATGCTCGACCATCCAGTAGACGACGCTTACAGTCGCGCCTAAGGCAAGTAGCAGATCAAGGAGGGAGGGAGCATCGGCCCGGGCGCGCTTCCAGCCTTTGTAGAGAAGCATGGGCACGACCAGGCTGTAGAGGATAGCGATGCCGCGAAAATATTGCAGCGAGACCACGCCCACCGTGGATGCCCATACGTAATACAATGCCGTCGCTCCCATCATGATCTGAACGGCGCGGCTCCAGTAGCTTGATAGCGAGCGAATTTGGGCTGGCTCGGCCACGGCTTTACGTTATTTGGCGCGAATTGCTTCGGGAATCTGGATCCCGGCGGTTTTCCAGTAGTCTTCGGCGCCCTTGGCGAGAGGAATCGTCACTCCCTGCAGGGCCTTTTGCGGCACCATGTCCTTCGATCCGGCATGGACGTTGGTCATGTGCGCGTGTCCTTCCTTGGCATAGACGGCTTCGACCATCTTCTGGACCAGTGGCGCGGGGAGGTCGCGATTGACGTACCAGATCACGGGAATGCCGACCGTTGAAGTATCTTCAGTAATTCCGCGATAGGAATTCGCCGGGAATACGTATCGCGCGAAGTAGGGAAACTGCTTGAAGAAGTCAGTCTTGGTAGCGGGAGTATAGATATCAATGGCCCGGATGGGTCTTTTAGTGGCGGCTTCCATGGTTACTCGATCGGGTTCCGGCCCGGTCCAGAAAAAAGCATCAGCCTTGCCGTCGCCCATGGCCTCGCCGGCTTGGGCTCCAAGCAGCGGAATGCGATTGATCTTGTCCCAGATTCCGAGGGCCCGGAAGACGCGCTCAGCGCTGGCAAATGTTCCTGAACCTGGCGTCCCGACGGCGACGCGTTTGCCGACGAGGTCGTCAGCCGTGCGGATGCCGCTGTCCGCAAACGTAATCGCGTGGGCAACGCCAAAAAAAACCACTCCGACAGCGCGCAAATTGGTCAGAGGCTTGCCCTTAAATTGCTCTTGCCCAAAGTAACCCTCGTGGAGATCCGAGGCAAAAGAGAGTCCCATCTCGGCTTCACCACCGTTTACCCGGCGCGTATTCTCCACCGACCCGCCGGTTGCGGCCACGGATACGTCAAGATTGGGAACGTTTTTAGACAGGTAGGTCCCGATACCCGTTGCGAAAATGCCGAATACCCCCGCCGGAGGACCTCCTGCCATGGTGATTCGCTCTACCTTCTGAGCATAGGCATCGCTGATTAAACAACTCACAAGTGTCAGCGCCATCGACAGTGCAGCGATCCGCACGCCGTGGCGGGCTGACCTCGCTTCACCTCTTCGCGCTAATCGCCGATCAGCAACTTCGAGTTTGTTAGACATTGTATTGCCCTCCTATTATGCCGGATTTTCCAAAAGACCCTTTACTTGCGTCAAAAAGCGCGCGGCACTGGCTCCATCCACAATCCGATGATCCGCCGATAGTGTGGCTGTCATCATAGATCGGATCATCATGCCCTCTTCATCCGCAACCACCCGCGGTGCCACTCTTCCCACAGCCAAGATCGCGCACTGGGGTGGATTGATAATCGCCACAAAATTATCTACGCCAAGCGTACCAAGGTTCGAGACCGTAAACGTTCCGCCTTCGTAATCGAGAGGAAGAAGTTTTTTTCTGTGCGCTTTTTCGATCAACTCCCGGCTCTGCCCGGCGAGCTCCATTAAGCTCATTTGATCGGCGCGTCGAATCACCGGTACCACGAGTCCTTCTTCAAGCGCCACAGCCATGCCAATGTTAATTTCAACGAGGAGTTGAATGCCGTCGTTCGTGAAAGTTGAGTTCAGCATGGGGAACTGTTTGAGGGCACGGGCGCAGGCATGCAGAATGAAGTCATTGATGGATGGTACAACGGACTGTCCAGTCTGTTTCCAAGTCGTTCGTTTTTCATTGACGACCGTCATGTCGATGTCCATGCCGAGATAAAAGTGCGGGGCGGATTGTTTACTTTGGGTCATCCTTTGGCCGACGATGCGGCGCATCGGGCTCAACGGCACGACCTCTTTTGCGCCGGACGGCCCAACGTAGGGTGATGCTTTTCCCGGCGCAGCGCGAAGAACGTCCTCGGCTAAAATGCTTCCCTCAGGACCGCTCCCGTGGAGGGTTGCGAGATCGATTTCTTTCTCTCGGGCGATTCTCTTCGCTGCCGGAGATGCAAGTATTTTTCCTCGAACAGCCGAGCGGCCCTCACCCCTTCCCTCTCCCACGGGGAGAGGGTGACCCTCACTCGGTATCTCTGACTGTGGAGCGAGACGAGCCTCACTTTTCCCCTCTCCCTCTAGAGGGCGCCCCTTACTTATTCCCTCTCCCTCTGGGAGAGGGCGAGAGTGAGGGTCCTGCGCCGCGGGAGTCACCACTTCACCAGGCGCGAGGATCACTGCGATTTTATTTCCAACCGGAATTTCATCTCCAGCGGAAGCAGTGACATTAGTCAAAATGCCGGAGGCCGGTGCCTCGATCTCTACCGTGGCCTTGTCGGTTTCCACCTCCATGAGAGGCTCGCCTTTGGCCACGGATTGCCCTTCGGCTTTGAGCCAATTAAGTAGCGTTCCTTTTTCCTGCGCCACTCCCAGCGCAGGCATGATTACGTCGGTAGCCATAGTCGTTGGTTGCTTATCATGGAAAGGCTTGAGGCGGAAGGCGCGATTTTTGTAGGGGCGACCGGCCGGTCGCCCCTACCCATCGCCTGCTTCAGGCTGACGCTGATTTACCTTAGGCGGAGCCTCCTACCACTCGACCCTCGACCCTCATTTCACTTAATCACCTTATCCGCCCGGTACAGTAAGGACTGCGGGATCGTCAGGCCGATCTGCTTAGCCGTCTTGAGATTGATCACCAGCTCGAACTTCGTCGGCTGCTCCACCGGCAGATCGGCGGGCTTGGCACCTTTCAGGATTCTGTCCACGTAATATGCGACGCGCCGGTAGCTGGCCGCTGCGTCCGCCCCGTAGGACATGAGCCCACCGGCCTCTACAGATTCTCTTCTGCTGTACACCGACGGTAACCGGCTCTTTAACGCCCAGCCTGCGATCCGTTTTCCGTTAGCATTCATCAGCGGGCCCGAGGTCACGTAGAGTCCATCCGGGCGCTGCTTGCTCAGTGCGAATACCTTCTCGAAACCGTCCGCATCTCGCACCTCCCAAGACCGAACAGTCAACCCCAGCGCGCGTGCCGCGGCTGGGAGAACCTCTTTCAGCTCGCGTACACCGCCTGGAGTGACCGGATCGTAGAGAACCGCGATACGGGCAACTTTGGGAACGGCTTCTTTGAGCAGCTCCAGCCGCTTCCCACCTAGTTCTATGGAAAGGTTTGTAATGCCGGTGACGTTGCCGCCGGGACGGGCAAGGCTTTCAAC
>DAIRFP010000052.1:0-11226 GCA_036794995.1 Thermodesulfobacteriota bacterium
CATTCGGATTTATTTTTCCCGCCGCGTTTGACCCGTGTGACCGGCGCGAGACTCCTCTTGCTTAACAGGCTCCTGAAAAACTCTGTTTGCAGGCTCCTGCTACCACTGCTTCTCGTATCCGGTCGTCAATTCATTCCGCCGATGCCGCCACTTGGGTTCTTGATCCACTGTCCTTTGCGTGATACCGCGCAAGCCTCGAACCAGGCTGCCGTAAAGTCCGCTGATCCCCGTGGAAACTTTGCTGCCGGGAGGTTCATCCATGAACGGCATGAACTTGTCCGGGAACCCCGGCATGGTGCAGCCGATGCAGATGCCGCCCACGTTCGGGCAGCCGCCGATGCCGTTGATCCAGCCGCGCTTGGGCACGTTGCATTTGACCACGGGTCCCCAGCAGCCGAGCTTGACGATGCACTTGGGCGAACCGTATTCGCTGGCGAAGTCGCCCTGCTCGTAATACCCGGCTCGATCACAGCCTTCGTGCACCGTTTGACCGAAGAGCCATGTGGGGCGCAGCTGGTCGTCCAGCGGAATCATCGGAGCCTGGCCGGTTGCCTGATAGAGCAAATAGAGAATCGTCTCCGATAAGTTGTCGGGATGGATCGGGCAGCCGGGCACGCAAACGATCGGGATGCCGGCTTTCGACTTCCAACTCCAACCAAGATAATCGGGCACGCCCATGGCGCCGGTAGGATTGCCGGCCATGGCATGGATGCCACCGTAGGTCGCGCAGGTTCCGACGGCCAGGACGGCCAGCGCTTTGGGCGCCAAACGATCAAGCCACTCGCTCGTCGTCATCGGTTGTCCGGTCTCGAAGTTATTGCCAAAGCCGCACCAGTAGCCTTCCTTCTTGATCGACTCGTTGGGGATCGATCCTTCAACCACCAGCACGAAAGGATCGATCTCGCCCCGCTCGGCCTTATAAAACCATTTGATGAACGTGTCGGCTCCCGGCTCGCCCATGCCGCCGGGGCCGCACTCGAAATCGATCAGTGGCCAGTGAACCGCGACCTTCGGCAAGCCCGGCAGCGCGCCCAGCACAATCTCCTCGATGCTCGGCTGCGTCGCGGCGGTGAGCGCCACCGAATCGCCATCACAACTCAAGCCGGCGTTGATCCACAACACGTGAACGAGGGTCTCATCTGTTTTCGGCGCAGCCATATTCATTGACCTCCTTTGTCTGTATCCGATCTAACTCCCGACGTCTCGAGTGCGCGTGGTTCAGCGCAAACACCCTGCCAATTCAGCTAACTTGATTAATGTAGACGGCGCGTGGTGGCAATACGGAGTACGCCCGTTTCTTTTATGAGGGATTAGCCGAACCGCTCCTAGGGGATTCCCCGAAGCAAAACTGGAGTACTGGAATCAATGTTGAACCGCCAGGGATGGAACACGCGTCCACAAAGACGCGTCCAGCGCTTGACCGTTCTCGTCGAGATGAGGTAAAAATGATCGCTTTCGTTGCCAAAACCTAAGACAGGATGATTACAATAGGTGAAGTCATATTAACAGCGGGGGGAGAATAGACCGATGGAATACAACCAAAGGAAGCACGATCTCTCGAGCAGAAACTTGATCACGGTTACTGCAACAGTGGATGGCGCCGCGGAAGCGGTGGGCCCGGGGATGCTGTCACCGGCCATGGGAAAAATCCCCGAGAGCTGGGACCTGGAGGCGGATGTAGTGATCATCGGCTCGGGAGGGGCAGGGATGCCGGCTGCAGTTAAAGCAGCCGACGAAGGCGCGTCGGTGATAGTTGTGGAGACCAACTACGATATCGGCGGACACGCAATCATAAGCGGCGGCAACACGCCCCTGGGCGGCGGCACGAGCGCGCAGAGGAAGTACGGCATCGAAGACTCACCCGACTTGGTTTTCCGCGATCTCACGGACTGGTCCATCGTGCAACCCAACGGCTGGCCCGATTACCGGTATAACGACCGCGCAGTGATGCGCGCCTTCGCCGATCATTGCGCCTCGACTTACGAATTTCTGGTAGCCAACGGCGCGGACTTCAAGGACATCCCCCCGGACAACCAGGGTGGGCACAATTTGGGGAACTCTGCGCCGCGAGAGAATCATGCGGTCTGGACCAAAGGCGCGGGCTTGGAAAGTCCAAACAACCGAGGGGGAACCGGTCTTATTCGGCCGTTGGAAAACAGTGCCCGCGCCAAAGGCGTCAAGTTTCTGTTGAACTACAAAATGAAGAGTCTGGTCCGGCAGGGACAGACCACGGGACGCGTGATCTGGATTACTGCCCAGTACACACCGAGAATCATGCCGGGCCAAACCGCGCCGCTAAAGAGCTTTCGCTCCGATGGTAACATCGATAGCACGAAGCCGACGATGAATATCCGCGCCAGAAAGGCAGTCGTTATTGCCACTGGCGGAACAACGAGTAACCTGAACTTCCGGCGCATGTTTGATCCGCGCTTGACCGCGATGCTCACAGTCGCGGGTGAACCCTATAGCTACCAGGATGCCAGCGGCGAGCTGGCTGCCACCGCGATCGGCGCGTCGCTTTGGGGACTGGCGAATCAGACGCTGGAGAACGGCGACAACATTCGCACCCAACGGGTGCTGGCGACGAAATGGAATTACATGACGTGGGAGCCTGAGTTTCCGCTCTTCCCGCTGGTGCGCGCCACCGGCCTAGCGTTGAAAGATTGGCACAACCTTATTTTGGTCAATCAGGTGGGCAAACGATTTTATGACGAGACTAAGGGCGATTATCCTCACGGTAACGTCTACAATGACATCAACCCCTACACTCCCAACGACTATCGCAACAACGAGAAGATCGATTACCACCCGAGCAAATATAATTTCTTCAATGCCGCGGTGGCGATGAACGAGCACTCGGAACCCCCTGATTATTCCGCCGGGCCGGTGTGGGCGATCTTCGACGGCGACGCGGTGGCGCGTAACAAATGGAACGTGACCCCGCCCTACGTTGATCCGGACGGTTATTTTTTCAGCGCCAATACGCTTCCGGAGCTCGCCGCGGCGATCAAAAACGAGTATCAAGCCAAGCCGATGAAGGGAGAAACCTTGCGAGCCACTGTGGAGCGATACAACTCGTTCGTTGACGCCGGCGAAGACAGCGATTTCGGCAAGCCTAAGCCGAAATACAAGATCCAAACGCCGCCATTCTATGCGGCGTGGGCGACGCCGAATGTGCACGACACGCGTTCCGGCCTCAGAATCAACGCCAAATGCCAAGTGATGGATCTGAATGCGCAGGCTATTCCCGGACTCTATTGTGCGGGAGAGTCGGCGGGCGGATTCAACCAGCACGGTTTGGGGCGCTGCACCACTCAGGGTTACATCGCCGGCAAAAACGCCGCGGCAGAGAAAGCCGAAGGCTAAGCGCCGCGAGAAAACCAACGCTGGCCGTTGGGCTTTCCGAGAGGTGAAAATGGTCAGGCGGGGTAAGAGCGAGTTGCTCACAGGCGCCGTTCTAGCGGCCTTCGGCGGTTTGGTTATCTACGAGGCCAGCGCCCTGCCTTATACTTCCGAATCAGGACCTGGTCCCGGCTTTTTCCCGCTGTGGATCGGCATTGGGATTTTTCTGTGCTCCTGCTTCATGCTCTATGCTTATTTTCCCCGCACCGATCCGAACACTGAACCAAGAGCTAAGACTTCCACGTCGGAAATAACGCGGGCTCTCGCTGCCTGGTTGGCGTTCGTTTTGGCCATTGCCATTTTGCCGTTACTCGGATTCGCCGTTAGCCTTGGATTACTGACGACGTTTCTGATTCTGGTCTTAGATCGGCGTTCACCCTGGACCGCCGCAGGGGTAGCTGTTGGACTAGCGTTGGGGTTTCACCTGGTATTCCCGGTTGCCCTGGGCGTCTCTTTACCTGCGGGACCGTGGGGGTTCTGAAGCTTGGAAGCCATCGGTAATCTGTTCCTCGGATTTTCAATCGCCCTTAGTCCAGCGAATCTTTTTTGGTGTTTCGTCGGCGTGTTTTTGGGAACAATCGTAGGTGTGCTTCCGGGGTTGGGGCCTCCGGCCACAATCGCTCTGCTGCTCCCGCTGACATTCAAAATGGACCCGACCACGGCCATGATCATGATGGCCGGGATTTACTATGGCGCCAAATACGGTGGCTCAACCACTTCTATCCTGTTGAATGTTCCGGGCGAGTCGTCATCGGTGGTAACCTGCCTCGACGGTTACCAGCTCGCTCGCCAGGGTCGCGCCGGAGCGGCCCTCGGCATCGCCGCGATCTCTTCCTTTGTCGCCGGCACTTTTGGCGTGTTGGGGCTGATGTTTTTAGCGCCGCCGGTGGCGAAATTCGCGTTGCGGTTTGGCCCGCCCGAGTATTTCGCACTCATGGTCCTCGGCTTGGCGATGGTTGCTTTCTTAACCGGCACGTCGGTGGTCAAAGGCATCCTGGCAACGCTCGTCGGTCTGTGGCTGGCCGGGGTGGGCACGGATGTCTTCACGGCCCAGTCACGTTTTACCTTTGGCCGAATGGAGCTGCTGGACGGAATCGATTTTATTGTTGTCAGCATCGGTCTGTTCGCCATCGGCGAAGTACTAGTGAACCTGGAGTCGAAAACCGGGGGCGAGATTTTCAAGATTCCTAAGGGGCTGCGCAATCTGCTACCCAGTCTTCAGGATCTAAAAGATTCGCGCTTTGCTTTCTTGAACGGTTCCGTGGTCGGGTTTTTCATCGGTATCCTCCCGGGCGCCGGCTCCACCATCGCGTCCTTTCTATCTTACGGTTTAGAAAAGGCGGTCTCTCGTAGACCGGACAAGTTCGGCACCGGCGTTATCGAGGGGGTCGCGGCGCCCGAGGGAGCCAATAATTCGGAGACCGGCGGCTCACTGGTCCCCTTGCTGACGCTTGGAATACCCGGTTCGTCCACCACGGCGATCCTTCTCGGCGCGCTCTTCCTATGGGGGTTTCGGCCGGGACCGTTGTTGATTCAAGAGAATCCCAGCCTGTTCTGGGGGCTGGTGGCCAGCATGTACGTGGGCAACGTCATGCTGCTGATTCTCAATCTACCGCTGGTTCCGCTGTTCGCGCAGATCCTGAGGGTGCCTTACTTTGTCCTCTACCCGATCATATTCGGTATCTCTATCGTCGGCGTCTATAGCGTCAGCCAGAGCCTCTTCGATGTCTGGATGTTGGGAGTTTTTGGCTTGCTGGGCTATGCGATGCGCAAACTGGATTTTCCCGCCGCTCCCTTGGTTTTAGGTATGGTGCTAGGCGAGCGTCTTGAGTTAGCCCTGCGCCAGTCATTGATGATGTCCCAGGGCCAATTGTCCATCCTGATTGCTAGCCCGCTGTCCAGCGGAATGTTATTGTTGGCCGGCATTCTTCTCCTGATCCCGATGTTCAATAGGGTGCGTTCATGGAGAGTGAAAGCCATCGAGCAGGAATTATAAACTTACTTAGTTAGAGGAGGTCTCGATATGATACGGAAACTGACTCAGTGGATTATGTTGCTGGGGTGGCTGTTGACCATTCCGCTTGGTGTTTCGGCTTTCGAACCGACCAAAACGGTGGAAGGGGTGGTTCACACCGCTCCGGGCGGTGGCTCCGATATCCTGGCCCGGGCCATCGCGGAAATGTTGCAGAAGGAAAAATTGATAACGCAACGTCTGCAGGTGGTGAATAAGTCGGGCGGCGGCAGCGCCGTTGCCATGGCTTACCTGGCAGAAAAAAAAGGCGATAATCACGTGATCGGTTTCTTCACGGGTGTCTGGGTGACGAACCCCCTGACCACTAAGGAAGCGACGGTTACGATCAAGGATCTAACCCCCATCGTCCGCTTGGTTCTGGAGCCGGCCGTGGTCGCCGTCAAAGCCGATTCTCCATACAAGAGCATGAAGGATTTTGTCGAAGCCGCCAAAAAGAATCCCGGACAGCTGAGGCAGTCCGGCGGTTCTGTTACCGGTCGGGATAATTTAGTGCGTCTCGTCATCGAGAAGGCCACCGGCGCAAAATGGGTGTTTGTTTCTTTCCCGGGCGGCGGGGAACGGATCGCGAATCTGCTGGGCGGACACGTGCAAATGATGGTGATGGAACCCCAGGAGGCCGGCGAGCATATCAAAGCAGGCAATCTTCGGGTGATCGCCGCGCTGACCGAAAACCGTCTGCCATTTTTCCCGGATGTTCCCACCCTCAAGGAACAAGGGATCGATGTCCCTGTGATCCCTCAGGCCCGGGGGGTGGTGGCGCCGCCCGGTGTCGGCAGCGACGTCGTTAGCTATTGGGACGGCGTGTTTAGCCGCTTTGCCAAGACCCCCAGTTGGAAGAAGTATCTGAACGATAATCAGTTTGAGGACGGCTATCTCACGGGTAACAACCTGAACAAGTTCTTCGATGACCTGACTGTCCAGATGCGCGACGTGCTCAAAGAGGCGGGAGTTAAAGTCATGCGTTAGGAGATTGGTTGTGGCTACAGGTGCAACACGGCTGCTCGCTCGCTACGCGGTCAAGCTTCGCTATCGGGATATCCCGCCGGAGGTGATTGCCCGCGCCAAGGACTGTCTTTTAGACATAATCACAGTGGCTCTTTACGGTTCCACCAAGCCGTGGAGCCGCACGGTGGTTCAGTTTGTCAAAGACCAGGGTCTCTCGGGTCGTTCCACGCTTCTAGGAGAGAACCGGCACGTGCCGGCGCAGCTTGCGGCATTAGCCAACGGAACGATGGCCCATGCCTTTGAGTTGGACAATGTCCGTCAGCCCGGCGCCGGAGTTCACCCCGGCGCAACTGCATTTCTCCCTGCACTCGCTGCGGGCGAAATGCAAAGGGCGAACGGGAAAGCTTTCCTGACCGCCTTCGTGGCTGCCTGTGAAGTTATGGGTCGTATCGGCGTCGCTGCGGGAAATTCGCTCGAAAAGCGCGGCTTCCATGCCCCTGGATTGACTGGAACCTTTGGCGCCGCGGTGGCGGCCGGGCGTCTCCTGGGCCTCGACGAAAACAAAATGGTTCATGCCCTGGGAATCGCCGGCTCTTATTCCGGCGGGCTGATGGAATTTTCCCGCTGCCAGGAGGGCGCGATGATCAAGCGTCTCCACCTGGGGAAAGCGGCGGAAGGCGGCGTGACCGCCGCGTCGTTGGCGCGGCGCGGGTTTGCCGGGCCGGATAGCGTTCTCGAGGGGAAGTTAGGATTTTGCCGGGCCTTTTCCGATTCCCCGAACCTTTCCCGGCTGACGTACCGTCTGGGACGAGAGTTCGAGTCTCTCAATATCTGCATCAAACGGTACGCCTGTCATATCAACGCCCACGCCCCCATCGAAGGGCTGGAAAAACTATCCCAGCAAAATGGTTTCGATCCGCGGGAAATCCGGGAGATTGCCGTTGGCGGAATTGAAAAACTGGTTACGCATCACGCGATTTACCAACCGAAAGATTTGATGGCGGCGCAATACAGCATCCCGTTCTGCGTCGCGCTGAGTCTCTACTATGATCCGAAGGATCCGGAGTCGTTTACTGAAAAGAGGATCTCGGATGAGAAGATTCTGGCCATGATGCGCAAAGTTCGTCTTCGCGTCGATCACGAGATCGAAGAGAAAGGATGGGACCGCGCAGCCCGCGTGACCGTCTCGCTTCGAGACGGGCGGCGTCCTTCGGTGCTGGTGGTCCACTTCAAAGGGACGCCGCACAACCCGATGAGCCAGGCCGAGTTGGAAGAAAAAGCACGGAATCTAACCCGCCACATCCTTAGCGAGAAGAAATTGGCGCGCTTGGTTGACACCGTCCAAAACGTCGAAAAACTCGACGACGTCGCGAAACTCACTCGACCCCTACGAAAAGCCGGATGAAAATTCTCGGCATCGATGTCTATCCTTTGATCCTGCCCGTGGCGGAAATCTACGGCGGCGCCGCTGGCACCCTCGAAGATTGTCGCTCGTTGATCGTGCGGGTCGCCACCGAAAACGGCATTGAGGGATGGGGCGAGGCGACCCAAGGCCGGCCGGGCAATATCTACGAGACCTTAGAGACCATGGAGATCATGGTGGGCAAATACTTCGGGCCGGCCCTGATCGATATGGATCTTGAGCAAACCGGATCCGTATTGCAGAAGCTGCAGCGGATTCGCTATGGGCATCCGCTGGCCAAGGCTGCGCTCGAGATTGCCCTGTTTGACGCTTTGGGGAAATTATACTCCGTGCCGCTCTACCGTCTCCTGGGCGGTCCCTATCGCAGTGAGATAGAGCTCGTCGGCGGTTTGGGATTAGATCTAGGGCCGGAAAGCATCCGCCATCGCGCCGCTCAGCTAAAACGCGACGGATTTCATACCTTCAAAATCAAAATCGGCCAGCAAGATCGAAACAGCGATATAGCGCGAGTCGGAGCCGTGAGAGAGGCGGTGGGCGAAGAAGCCACCATTCGAGTCGATGGCAACGCCGCTTATTCATTAGCTGAGGCGCGAGAGATTCTCACGGAGCTTAGCCGGTTTCGGATTGCCGATGCCGAGCAGCCGCTGGCGCGGGGCGATCTGAAGAGCCTCGCTGAACTGCGGCGCGCGGTTGGGATTCCCATCGCCGCTCAGGAGAGCGTCAGCTCGCCGGAAGAAGCGCTCGCCGTGCTCGAAGAGCAAGCGGCCGATCTATTGAAGATCAAGCTGACCCATATCGGCGGGTTCCAGAGAGGGATTCAAGTCGCTGCCATAGTCGGCGCGAAGGGACTTTCGGTGGTTGTGGGACAGGGAAGCGCCTGCACGACGATTCTCTCGGCGGCTGAGATGCATCTCCATGCGGCTTTAAAGAACGCGCAACCCGGCGGAGAGATGACCGGCTTTCTGCGCCTCGGCGAGCAAGATATCTTTAGTCCGCTCGAGGTAAAGCAGGGGCAAGCCGCTTTGCCCAGCGGTCCGGGTCTTGGCATCGAAGTGAACCAAGCAAGGCTACAGCAAATGGCGCGACGGTTGCCTTACTACTAAGGAGTTCATCCGTTAGTAGACATACGACAGGCAAGGGACGAGCCGTGGAGAGCGCGGGCAGCCAACTCAAAGGAAGCACTCAGGCCCAGGCCGCCGGAATAACCACCCCGGGGGATTGGGAGGTGGCCGATGAGGCAAAGGCCCATTGCCCGCGCTCGGAAGGGCTTGCCCCTTGGCTTTTTACGAACAAAATCGTCTAGCTACTTATGGACTCCTTAATAACTGCTAACTTCTCGCGGACTCGCCGATCTCACAGTTTTTCCCAGGAGATCAGAAAAACCCCGGTGATGACCAGCGCCGTCGCGCCGATCTTTCGCGCCGTCAGGGTTTCCACATCTTTGAGAAACAGCGCCGAGAGCGGCAGGATGAAGAGCGAGGAGGCGTTCACTAGCGGCGAGATGATCGAAACTCGCTCCAGGCTGAGCGCCGTGTAGCTCAAAACATAAGAGAGAAAATTCAAGAACCCGGAGATCGCGAAGTAACCCAAGCCTCGCATGGCGGATTGCGGCAGCGGTTTCCTATCCCCGAAAATCAAATACATGGCGCCCATGGTGAGCAGTGACGTGGTCGCTGCCAGGGCGGCGCCCACCACCGGAGAAGGAACCTGCACCACGGCAAAACGCACGAGATTATCCCGGGAAGCGAAGAGCACGGCCGCGGCCAGCGGGAAAATTAGATCCCGCGTGCGCCAAGTCTTGGTGGCGCCTTTCCAGGATAGGGCGATAATTCCGCCGACGATGAACAGGGCGCCGAGAAGATTGCTGGGCGTCGGCTGTTCGCCAAGAAACGCCATTGCCATGGCGATGGCAAAGAGCGGCCCGGCATTGGTCAAGCAGGAGGAGATCGTCGCGCCGAGCCGCTCCATGCTTTGGAAAATAAAAAAGCGCGCAACGCCGGGAACGAGAACGCCGATGGCGATGAAGATGATGTTTACGGGAAGCCAGAGATCGATGTCGGCGACGAACAAGAGGACGTAGAACCAGAGGAAGAGCGCGTTGACGCTCAGGTTGGCGAGCAGCCCTCTGAAGTAATCGATGGACAGTACCCCGCGATTGATGAAAATCATCGAAGCGGCGAACCAGAAGGAGGCGAAAAGCGCGAGCGCGATGGCAAGCATGAGAATTAAGGGCGAAGCTACCTTGTGGAGAGCGCCCGATCAAACGATTCGCGCGCGACGACCACGCTGGCGGCTAATGACAAGGCTCGGAAGGCTGTGAATTTTTCCTTGGGTAGGCGCTACTTGACCTTGCGCAGCTCTTCGAGGAGGTTCTGTATCGGTGTAAAGTCCATCCAGTCGGGCCGGTTGACCCAGAGGTAGTCCTGATCTTTCCTCCTTCTCGCGAGAGGCGGGACGAGTTCCTGCGGCACGTCTTCCCTTAACGATCCGACTCTCAGCTCGTCTTTGTTGGCCTGGAGGAAAGCGGTTTGTCCTTCCAAGGAGAGATACCAGTTGATAAAAACTTTCGCTCCATTTGGATGAGGGTGCCGGTTCATCAAGACCAATGCTCCGGAGCCTGTGCCGATGCCGGGGTTTTCCTCGATTTGGTAGGGGTTCAGCTCGGCGACGGGCAGGCCTTGCAGGGCTGCCCGGTCGATTCTGCGACACATGAAGCAGAGAGCGAACTTACCCTGCGATAACCAGTCGGTACCCTGGCGGATGTCACGGAAGAACGTCGGCTCCATATCGCGATAAATACGCTCGATGAATTTCGGCCCGAGCTGCGGATGATAGTAAACGTAAGTCAGCGCGGTGGAGCCCTGGGCCGGACCCACTTGGAGTGCCTGATATTTTCCCTTCCATTGCGGTTGCACCAGGTCCCAGGCCGATTTGATCTCGCTCTCGTTGACGAGGCTGGTATTGAACGCTATCGGCGGGCCGTACAGGGCACTCTCGTACATAAACACGAACTGTCCCTCGGCGTCGATGTAACGGTGTTTTCCCATCCACCATTTAGACAGATCGGTTACGCTCGGATGGACTAGAATCGGGGGAATCGGCTCGACGATCTTGGCGCGATAGAGATTGAGATAGATCGCCGACGGCGCGCCAAGAAAAACGTCCGCGAGAAATTTGCCGGCTCGGCGTTCGCCAAAGAGCTTGGGGAACAGATCGCTGCCGCGTCCCAAGGTTGTGCCGACTAGCTTGATTTTCGGATACCGCTTTTGAAAGGCGGCCCAAATCATCTGCGCGTTGCCAATGGAGTCGGTGGCATAGACAGTGACCTGCCCGTCCTCTTCGGCTCTTTTTACAATCGACTCCCATTCCGGGGAAGCGGCCGATCGAACCTCAGCCGCCGAGCTCGGCGCGACAAGCCAAAGGA
>DAIRFP010000052.1:11326-26513 GCA_036794995.1 Thermodesulfobacteriota bacterium
TCAATTGCGCGTGCAATCAGCGGAGATTTCGCGGCAAAGCTGCATGGCTTCCGGATCGATGGGACCGCAATAGCGACATATCTCGATCGGCATGAGGACATTACCGAACGCATCAATTCCCCCGAGCGCGGCTTTTTCCGTGATCTTGCCGCACACCGCGCACAGGAATTGCTCATGTTTCATTTCTAGCGAAAACATTTTCTTCCTTTTCCAGATCAAATAGAAAAATGCGGCTGGAGCATTCCACTCCAGCCGCATGATGATTCGGACCGCTTAGGGAATGACGACGGCGTCAATCACGTGAATCACGCCATTGGTGGTCATGATGTCGGTCTTTATGACGTTAGCGTTATCGACCATGACTTTGCCGTTGCTGGCATTGATCGTGAGATCTTGGCCGTTAGCCGTCTTGGCGGAGCTCAGCGCCACCACTTTGTCCGCAGTCACTTTACCCGGAACTACGTGGTAAGTCAGAATCGCGGTGAGCTTCTCGCGATTCTCGGGCTTGAGCAGATTTTCCACCGTACCCTCCGGCAGCTTGGCGAAGGCCTCGTCTGTGGGAGCGAACACCGTGAGCGGCCCCTCTCCCTTCAAGGTCGCAACCAGCCCGGCAGCCTGAACCGCCGCAACCAACGTCTTGAACGATCCCGCTGAGACTGCGGTATCGACAATATCCTTATCCGGCATGGACTCTCCTTTCGCCGGTCCCGCTAGCAAGAGACCGACTGTTAGTACCGTTGCTCCTATGGTAAATCTGAACTTCTTCATTTTTCTTTCTCCTCCTGTTTTTCTATCTAGCTCGCTTGTAGAGCAACGGGGATGCCAGCGAATTAGAATGTTCGCACCTCACTGATTGTGCGGCGAAAAACATCGATTGGGCTGAAAATCGTTGGTTGGGACGGACGGTTGTGAGACAGAAAAGTGTCTCACAACCGTTTCAGAGTGTATCACCTGAGACAGGTAGAACTATTTTTCCGGAGCGGTGATCTTGAGGTCAGCTAAGCGCCGATAGAGAGTTGCGCGGCTAACACCCAGGAGACGCGCTGCCAAAGCGCGGTTGCCGCGGGCGCGCGCGAGAGCATCTAGAAACTTCACCCGTTCGTCCTTGAGCGGATTGCCGAGGGTCGACGTTTCGTCTTCATGAGGGCTCCGAATCTCCGGCGGCAAATCTTCCACCTCGACTACGGAACCCTGGCATTGAATCATGGCAAACTCGATGGCGCTTTTGAGTTCGCGGACATTTCCCGGCCATGGATATTCCGAGAGGAGCCGAGAAGCTGCCAGACTTATTTGCTCAACAGTTTTTCCGCTGGCCGCAGTGCTCTGCGCCAAGAAAGCGGCGGCCAAAAGCGGGATATCTTCACGGCGCTCACGCAATGGCGGGATAAAGATGCGCGCCACCCGAATGCGGTAGAGCAGGTCCGAACGAAAGCGACCTGCCGCTATCTCCTCGTTCAGTTTGCGGTGCGTGGCTGCAAGCACGCGCACGTCGATCTTCCTTGGCCGGGTTTCTCCGAGCCGCACGATCTCGCGCTCCTGTAATACGCGCAAGAGTTGATTCTGTACGTTCAAGGGGATGTCGCCGATCTCATCGAGGAAGAGCGTTCCCATGTGGGCGGCTTCGAACAGCCCCTGGTGATCTTCGATCGCTCCCGTGAAGGCGCCGCGTTTATGGCCGAATAGCTGGCTGCTCAAAAGCGAATCCGTGAGTCCGGCGCAGTTCACCGCGATAAACGGCTTCTGTTTACGATCGCTCGAGGAGTGAATGGCGCGCGCCACGAGCTCCTTTCCCGTGCCGGTTTCCCCCTCGATCAGCACCGTCGAGTCCACCCGCGCGACGTCGCGAATTTGCTGGTAAACACGCTGCATGATGTCGCTTTTTCCCAGCAGATCGTCAAAGCGCGCCCGTTGGTCCAACAGGCGGCGCAGGTCGTGGACTGCCGTGACGTCGTACAAAAAGAAAATCTTGCCGCGGGAATCGCGGGGGTCATCTTTGACATCGATTTCCAGCCACAGGCGGCGACCCTCGCCGATTTCAAGTTGCAGCGGGATTTTAGTCCGATGGCTTTCCGGGGTGCGCAAATGCGTCCGCAGCTTCTCGGCGTCTTCCTTGCCCAGAGGTAGCACCTCGTCCCAACGTTTTCCGCGAGCATCGGCATCGCTTTGGCCAAAAAACTCCTCGGCCGCCTCACTGAGAAAAACGATTTGCCCTGCTTCGTCGGTCATGGCTGTTCCCGCCCGTAGCTCATTCAAGATGGAGAGCAGATCGTTGCGACTTTTTTCGACTTGACGGAACATTTCCGCCAGTTGAGATTCGGCCTGTTTCCGTTCCGTCACATTTCTCTGCACGGAAATAAAGTAGGCGATGTGACCGTCTGCGCCGTGTACCGGCGCGATGTCCCATTCGACGAAATATTCAGAGCCGTCCTTACGGTAGTTCACTGTCTCCCCGGAAAAACTGCGGCCTTGAGAAAGATTCTCACGCAGCTGCTCAAGCATGTCACGGTTGGTTTTCGGTCCCTGCAGGATTCGCGGCGTCTTATGCCGGATTTCCTCCATGGAATAGCCCGTCATTTCGGTGAAGGCTGGATTCACAAAGAGGATTTTCGGTCCCGGCAGGTTCAAATCGGCCGAGGTGATAAGGATCGCCTCTTTGGCCTGCGCCACCGCGGACCAGAGCAAGCGAAGCATGTGATCGCCTTCAAGCGCGCTACCCTCCGGGCTCAGAGCCTGAGTCAAAAATTCATCGGCGGTCATGAAATCGTTGCCTCACATGGCGGCTTCGTCTCTACCTTTGTCTTATCGCATCTTGGGACTCATGTCTGCATCCGTTTTGAGCGTCAGCGCTTGGCGAATGGTTCGGTTGGTATGAGGGCTTCATAAGGCAATCGGGCGGTGCTTTGCATTTGGTTTTCGAAGGCCCTATTTTATCGGACGGAGTTCACCAAAGGAGGCGCCGATGGCCGAGAAAAAGCTGACGGGCAAAATTGCGCGGGAGCGTATCCGGATGATGGAAACACCGAAGCCGCCGAACGGGATCATCGAGGGGTTTCAAGCATTGGGCGACGCGACGGGGATTGTTTCCGATGTGATGGACGAGCTTGGCATTACCGGTGTTGTCGGCGCATCGGTGCTGAAACCGACGATTCCCGGCGCGTGCATTGTGGGCACGGCCCTCACCGTGCGCAATATCGTCCAGCGTGAGCACGTCTATGAGACCGCGCGCCGGCACGTAAACAAGATGGCCGAGTTCGAGGCTCACAACCTGGCGCGTCCCGGCGATGTGGTGGTGATCGATGGGGTGGCGGGCATTTCAAACATGGGGGGCATTTCCGCGCAAACCGGCAAGCGCCAGGGCGAGCGAGGTGGGATCGTTTTCGGTGGGGTCCGCGATATCGCTCATTCGCGCCGCATCGGCTATCCCGTATGGGCGACGGAGATAACTCCCGTCACCGGCAAATGGCGTATCGAAACCATCGAGGTCAACGGCGAGATCGAGGTTGCCGGGATTCGCGTCGCCCCAGGCGATATCGTCCTCGCCGACGACACCGGCGTGTGCTTCATTCCACGCGCACGCGCCGCCGAAGTGCTGGAGATAGCGCGGCAGAAATCGGCTGCCGAAGCGGCGAAGTGCGCGGCCATCGACGAGGGTGTTCCGGTGGCCGATCTTCCCGCATAGACAGTTAGTGTCTCGAGGATTGATTTGAGGTTGGCTCGAGAGTCAGCAGTTGATTGATTTTGGTTCGCCGAGCTTAGGGCGAGGAAACTATTCTAAGATGATGGTGACGCCGATTCAGTTCCACTAGCCCAGACATCAGCGAGGCAGATCCATCAGCTGCTGCTCCAGAGAGGTGCCCCCGAAGGGATTCAGCCAATCACCGCCAAACTCCCTCAAAGGATGCCGGCTCTTTCGCTCGTCAGACGGTGTCACGCACTCGATGCCCTGCGTTCTTGCTTGTAGGTAGACGAACTTTTGAAAAAGTTGCACCAGGGTCGAATGCAGCTTCGTCAACATTTCGTCTTTTGATCCGCTTTGCGTGGCAGCCGCTGTCTGCCCATCTATTTCGCCCAGCCCCAAGAGCCGTTGCCAAGCTTTGACGATCTGGTCAAGCGACGCAAGCAGGCGAACATAGTCGGAATAGTCTCTTTGGAATCGATCAAAATCGTAGGTATTCCCGGCTTCATCGATGTCGCGGGCAAACGTGATTTCCCTCGTTAGCTTGTCGAGGGACCTGTTCTGTCTGTGCAGGGATACCGTTTCCGGATAGATGCTATCCAATAACTTCACGGGCTCCGACCAAAGGGCCCGGTACGCCAGCCACAAAGACACCAAGCACAACCCGGTCCCGAGAATCGTCACAAAGAACTCGCCCCCCGTGAATGTCCGCCGCCGTGAAGCGACGTAAAGCGCGGTAACTATGCCGATAATGGACAAGGCAATACCAGCAGCGGCAGCCACGAGAAGAGTTTGATAGTCCGGTAGGGAGAAACGGTGCGCGCGATCGGGGAAGTCATTGCCGTCAAATTGTTCCCCAATAGCGCCAATGACTTGCAGCTGAGAAACCAGCTGAGATTGCAGACGCTCCGATCGTCCCTTTCCGGCCTGCGGCCTCGGAGCATTACATTCCAGGTTCTTGAGTTTCGATCCTAGACCGTGGTGCAGCTTGACCAACTCCTTGACCGGGGATTGAATATACAGGAGCAGTTTTTCTTCGTTCCAAGGGCCGGCAAGGTGGAGCTGCCAAACCAGTTGTTCCAAAGCCGCGACTGAGTTTCGATAGCGATCGTACTGAGAGGCGAAGTTAGTCAAACTCGCCTTTTCCTCCGGCGGTGCCGCTTGATAAAGCGACTCTATGTCCGCCAGCCTAGTGCGCGAAAGAATCTCCTGGCCGACTAACCGGACGGCAAACGGACGGATCTGCTTCAGCCTATTGTCTTCGGATAGCGCGGCAACTTGTAACCACATCCAGGCGGTAACGGCGAATAGACCCGCCGCCATCGACAGCGCGATGCATCCGACTCGACCCGGCGAGTTTTTTTTGACGTATAAGAACAGGCCGACAAGCAGGAGAAAAACGGCCAATATCCCCGCAACACGGCCGCCAAAATAATAACCAAGCATAGGCAAGACGTTTTCGCTGGGCATTGGTCAAGAATATGCCTAAGGATGTTCAAGGTTCAATGTTTCAGGTTCAATGTTCAGCTCTTTCCCACCTTGAACGTTGAACCTTGAACGAAATATCTTCCTTCGCTACGGGCCAGTTCAACAAGGAACTGCTTTCAAACTTTGAACATTGAAACTTTGAACCTAGACCTATTTAGCTCCGAGGGCCGGGAGAATGTCTTCAAGATAAATCCGAAATTGCTCGTCTAAATTTTCCCCGATCGGGCGAATGGTGATGTGGTCGACGCCTAGATCCACGAACTGTTGGACGGTGTTAACGCAGTGCTCCACCGGTCCGCAGGCGTTCCAGATTTCAACCCCCGCGCGGGAAAAGTCCTTGAGGTAATAGGCGTCCAAAAAAACCTTGGCTTCGCGGAACGCCTGCTCTCGGTCTCGGTTCACACAGATGCCGTAATACAAGACGGTCTTGAACTTGTCAGGATCACGCCCTTCCTCGATCAACATCGGGCGCAGCCGCGCCAGATAGTCTTGCAGCAGCGACGGCTCGATCTGGTTCGTCATCCAACCGTCGGCGTAACGGGCGATGCGCCTCAAGGCGCGCTCTACCCCGGGCTCGCCGATGCTGCTTGCCCGCGGCGTGCCGGCGATCAAAATAGGACAGGGTTGTTGCACGGGTTTGGGAAGGAGATCGACATCGTGAAAGCGATAGTACTGGCCGTTGAAGCTGGCGTGCTCCTCTGACCAGAGGACCCGGAGGGCCTGAATCATCTCCTCCAGCCTTTTCGGTCGCTCCTTGCTCGCGATGCCCATGACCTCGAGCTCTTTGGCTGCCATCGGATGCTGTTGAGCCGGATATCCCACGCAGGCGGCAAGCCAGGTGCGTCCACCGGATAGCACATCGAGACTGGCCCATTGCAAGGCGAGCAACACGGGGTTGCGTTGAGCTATGGTTGCCATGCAGGCGACTCCGAGCCGGAGCCGCGAGGTATGTGCGGCGATGGCGCCCAGCAGGGGTATGCACTCCAGACGGGGTTTGCTGATGATGCTGTCGCCTACCCAAACAGCGTGGAGGGAGGCGGACGCCTCAGCTCTCACGGCCATGTCGATAAGATCTTTGGGCTGTGTGCCCATCGTAACGAGAGCGCGGTTGGACAAGGTGAGACCAAAAGTGGCTTTTGCTTGTGACATGGCGGCGAGAATAAGCCGAGGGCGCTTTATCTTTCAAGAGTCTGGGTGGATTTCAGTTCAAGGTTCAAAGTTCAATGTTCAAGGTCCGCAAGGAGTTCAAACCAGGAATATTAAACGTTGAAACAGGCTCGCTCTGAGCCAACCCGAGCTAGCGCGCGCTGGCGTAGTATTCGATGCGGCGCTCCAGGAAGGCGATGGCTTCGGAGATCGCGAACGCGAACATGAAGACCACGAGCACGAGCGCCCAGAATTCTTCCATGAGAAAGTGCTGCGAGTAAAGCTCGAACAACTCGCCGACGCCGAGAATTGCGATCAAAAGCTGGCCGATGACTACGCCCTTCACGCCGCGGATCGCGCCCAGTCGCACCCCGGCCAAAATTTCCGGAAGAGCGCTGAGCAACAGCACTTTGGTGTAGAGCTGGTATCGGCGCGCGCCAAAGCAGCGCGCCATCTCGACGAGGGATCGGTCCGCCTGCTTGATGCCCACCTGGGTGTCGAGAATGATAACGAAGACGGCGAACAGAAAAACTGTGACCACGACCGTGGTCTCGCCGATGCCGACCACGGCCATGAGGATCGGCACCAATGCGGAGATCGGAGCGCTGACGAAGATGTTCACCCACATGCCGAGAATTTTGCCGAGGCTTGAGACTCGCGCCATCACTATCCCGACGGGGATGCCGACCAATAGCGCGAGCGCCATGCCGATGGCAAAGGAGCGCAATGAGATCCGGACCGCGGCGTTGAACTTCTCGGTGGGCACGATGGTGATCCCCGCCGCAATCACACTGGAGAACGGTGGCACGATCGTCGAGAGCTTCGCCTGGCCGATAAGTTCCCATAGAATGAACCAGAGCAAAAGCGAGAAGAGAATCGGAACTTTCTTGCCGAACAAGATCATTTTATGTGTCCCATTGACTTAAAAAAACGAGGCCAAACTGCAAGCCAGAGGAGGAAGGAGCTGGCCGGGAGGCGTATATTTTTAATACGTTCAGGACTGGCGACGACCGAGAACGAAGTATGGCGCCGCAAGTTGGCCTCGTTTAAACGTATTGCTTGAGAATCTGCCATATCTCATCCACGGTGTCGAGATAGCCTTTGTCACGCCGGATTTCGTCGGGGCCCTTGCCGCGCTCGACGTTGGGCTGAATGATTCTTAAAACCGTCCCCGGCCGCTGCGACAGCAAGACAATTTGGTCGGAGAGATAGGCGGCCTCCTCGATGCTGTGGGTGACGAAAATGACCGTCTTCTTTTCGATCTTGAGCAGGTCGAGCAGATCCTCCTGAAACTTCCGACGGGTTTGTTCATCCACCGACGAGAAAGGCTCGTCCATGAGGATGATGTCGGCATCGATAGCCAGGGCCCGGGCAAGTCCGACTCGTTGGCGCATGCCGCCGGAAAGCTGGTGCGGATAACTCGCTTCGAATCCCTTGAGGCCGACTTTGCCGATGTAGCCGCGGGCAATTTCGAAGCGCTCATCGCGGGGAACGCCGCGCAGCTCCAAGCCGAAGGCAACGTTTCGCACCACGCTGGCCCAGGGGAGGAGAGCGAAATCCTGGAAGACGAAGGCGCGCTCAGGGCCCGGGCCGTCCACTTTTTTGCCTTTGACCCAGATTTCACCGCTGCTCGGGGAAATCAGGCCGGCGATGATCTTCAGCAAGGTCGTCTTGCCGCAGCCGCTGGGGCCCAAGAATGTACTGAGCTTGCCGCCGGGAAGCGCGAGGTTGACGCCTTTCAGCGCCTCGACTTCGCCGTCGTAGATCTTACCGACTCCTCTCACCTCGACAATTGATTCCATCGTCACATCTGGGTGAATGCGGCAGGAAAGAGCCTGCGCTCGAGCCGCTCCAGCCCATGAATGGTGATCGCCGCGACGGCGACGATGGAGCCGATGGCCGCAAACATCTCGGCATAGTTCGCCACCGAGCTATGGTAGGTGATGAGATCGCCGATGCCCGTCGGCGTGATCAAGAGCTCGGCGATCACGATGCCGATGAACCCCATGGCCAGCCCAAGCCTGAGTCCGGCGAAGATCAGCGCGCCGGCGTGAGGGAGAATGATCTTCACGACTTCCTGGGTCCTTGTTCCGAGAAAGGCACGGCACATCTGGATCAGCGAAGGGTTGGTGTTGCGGATGCCTTTGTAGGAATTCATCACAACTACGGGAGCGGCCAGCACCATCACGGCGAGAACTTTTGCCGTGAGCCCGATCCCATAGGTATAGGTAATCAGCGGGATAATCGCCGCCATGGGCGCCGCTTGCAGGATGATGAAAACCGGCAGGCTGAACCACTCGATGGTACGGGAGAGCCCCATGCCGATGCCGAAGCCGATGCCCGCCAAGCCGCAGAGGGCGATCCCTATGACGAGGGGCTGAAGCGTGGAGAGGTAAGCCTTGAAGAGACTGCCGTCCGCGATCATCCCCATGAGCGCGAAGAAGGTCGAGCTGAAAGCCGGAAATGCTGCGCTGATGGGCCAGCGTCCGGCGAGCTCCCATAGTCCGAAAACCAAGGCGAAAGAGACGAGCTGCCAAGCGAGGGGAGAAGCGATCCGGTTTTTGGTTTCCACGGAGTCAGTTACCAGCAGGTCGCTGAAAAAGGCTCATGCGCCTGGTGCGCTCGATGGCGCCGCTTCACTTGCGAGAGAATGGAGGTCCGGAGCGATGGAGTATGGAGTAACGGAGTAATGCATTTAAATCCAGTACTCCGAAACTCCAGTACTCCAACACTCCAGTGAGTTTTTCACTTCACGGCGGCCAGCGCGGCCTTGAGCGGAGCGAGATACCAAAAGTCGTCTGCCTTTAGGTTGTCACCCTTCAGCGCCCCGGAGAGACCGTAGAACTCCAGGTCATTCTTTGCGGCGCTGTCGATGCCGCCGTCGTTGGGAAACACGCCGTTTGGGACCGCCTCCTCGAAATATGGCAGAATCTCTCCTTCCATTTTCTGCGGCAGATCCTTCAAGAGCCCAAGTTTCTTGCGTTCTTCGAGGACCCACTTGGGATTTGCGTTGATCGCGCGATTGACCTTGATCAATTCCTCCAGAAAGATCCTGATACCGGTCTGGTTTTTGTCGAGAAACTCCCTGGTGGCAAAGAGCGCCTCGTCGCTGGCTTTGACATTGCCGAGGGGCAGGATGATGAACTTGTCCGGCGCGTCCTTCATGACCAGATTCTTATTGGTTGCATCCAGAATCGTCGCCTTGATATTGCCTTTGATCAAAGCCAACGCGCGCACCTGAGAGCCCGGGACGTAGCTGATATTCTTGTATTTGATCCCGTGTTCCTTGGCCATCAGGATCATGATTGCTTCGGTGCCCGAGCCGCGTCCCTGGACGGCGATCTCCTGGCCGTCCAAGTCCTTCCAGCTTTTGTAGCTCTCCTTGTTGACCACCGGGAAAAACTGCAGCGCGCTCAACTGATAAAAGAAACGGATCGGCACGCTCACCTTCTGGATCGCCGCGTAGGGGGTTCCCTGTCCGACGTCCGCCTGACCGTTGATCACCGCCTGGGTCGCTACTTCCTCGCTCTTGAAAGCAGTGATCTCGACATCCACACCGCGTTGCTTAGCGTGCTCCGCCGCGATCAGCAGCGGCAGCTCATCGATGGAGATAACGTCTCCCAACGCATACCGTATTTTAGTTCTGCCCTGGCCGTGGGTATCGCTCGCCAGTACTGCGAAAAGCACGGCAACAATCAGAAGATTGACAACCGATTTGCTCTTTTGATTCATCTCGTGCCACCTCCTCTGTCAAGATTGGGACTGGGGCGTCAGTACCTCAGATAGGAACCGTGTGTCAAGCTGATTTTTTGCCGGTGTCGGGGCTATGATCTGAATGGGTGCTGAATCCGGGTTTTTGCCGACACCGGAGTAAGGATGGATCGGCGCGCGGGGAGAATACATCACTGGGTCAGATCCAGCCAATCACCAGTGTCAAAGAAAAAAGACTTGACCCGAGTGCCTTCCTGTTCTCTACTCTAGCCGTGACGGTTTACCTAGGTCTGGCGAGGGGAAGCTCTCGGAATATAGAACCAAGAACTCCAGCCCCCAGATTAAAGGCTACGAACACTTGATCAAAGCTGTTCTTGGTTCAGAGCGGCCTCGCGGGAACAACTTTAGCAGGAGCGAGGCAAAGGAGGCGAGTCATGAGCCAACGAAATGAAATCAGTCGACGTGGGTTTTTGGGGGCGGTTACGGCGCTCGGGGCGACTGGCCTAACGGCGTGCGCGACCAGCACGGGGAGGAGTTCGAGGTCGTCGGCGGACCGCTCAGGTCAGCTACCACCGCGCGGCGAGTTCGTCGTGCGCAATGCCTACGTCGTAACGGTGGATCCAAAATTGGGCGACATTCCGCGCGGCGACGTTCATGTTCGGAGCGGCGCCATCGTCGCGGTGGGTCCCGATCTCACTGCGCCCGGCGCCGAAGAGATCGACGGCAGCAACCGAATCGCATTACCGGGTTTCGTCGAGACTCATTTTCACTTGTGGGGCAGCTTCGCCCGCGGCATCGTCGCCGACGGTGACTTCGACTACTTCCCAGTCATGAGCCGGCTGGGACCGGTGATGACGCCTGAGGATGCTTATCACAGCGCGCGACTGGGTATCGCTGAAGCGATAAATTCCGGGCTCACCACGATTCACGATTGGTCCCATAACATCATCAATGGCGCCTATGCAGACGCCGATCTCCGCGCGCTGCGGGATACAGGTATCCGTGCGCGTTTCTCCTACGGCTACAGCCGAAACTTGCAGCAAAGACCGAAAGAGACCGCCGATTTCGCCGATATCGCACGGGTCAAGCGAGAATGGTTCGGACCATCTGGCGACGGCCTAACAACTATGGGCTTCGCGTCGCGGGGCGCCGGTGATACCCCGCCTGAGGTGTACCGAAAAGAATGGGAGTATGCGCGCAGTTTGGGCCTACCTATCACGCAGCACGCCGGCCGGTCGCTCGGGGAGATTAAACGCTTCCGGCGCATCGAAATGCTGTATAAGGATAAACTGCTAGGACCTGACGTCCAGCTCATTCACACTTACAGCGCGTCTGCCGAAGAGCGGAACATGATCGCCGAAACCAACACCCATGTCAGTATCGCTCCCTATACGGCGTCACGCTTGGCTTCGGGGCTTCCCTACCTCGGCGACCTCCTCCAACGCGGCGTTCAGTGCAGCTTGTCCGTGGACACGACCACCGTCGGTGGTAACGCCGATATGTTCGCCATTATGCGGCTCATGCTTCAGCTCAATCACCTGCGCTCCATGAACGTGCTGGAGGTTCAGCCCCGGCGCATTTTGCAGTTGGCCACCCTGGACGGAGCGAAAGATTTGGGCATTGCCGATCGCGTGGGCTCGCTGACGCCCGGCAAACGCGCGGATCTCGTCCTGGTGCGAACCAACGAACTGAATGTTGCGCCGTTTGGCAATCCTATGCTTCTATTGGTCCAGCAGGCGTACCCGGCCAATGTTGACACGGTCGTAATCGACGGGCGTATTCTCAAGCACAAGGGAGAGCTCGTAGCAATCGATGCGGAAGAGGTGATCCGAAAAGCGGCTGAATCATTTACGGCGGCAAGGAAACGGGCAGGGGGACCCTACTAAATGCATGCGGGAATGACGGACTCTAGCAATGTTACCAACCACCACTACGCAGCAAGCCGTGGGGAATTGACCCGCAGCGATTAAAACTGAGAAGTAATAGGAATCGGATCAATCAAAACCCTTCCGTGACTGCATAGCTGACAAATCTTTTGTTGCCTCATCAGGCCTATCCCACGGGCAAAGAGAAATAAGCTTCCTGTGCAGGGAAAACCCTACCTCTGCGAATCGACGACTGTCTAGAATGGGGGACAATATTCCTATCGAAGCATCGCGGCCACGGTACCAAGGCTAACAGGTGCTTTAGCTTCGAGATTAGGAACTTAGCAAAGAAAAAAAATCTCTGACAGTATTTTGGCGCAATGTTTGCTCAAGAGGCGATAAACCAAAAAATCTCGAGGCCCTTCTCCGAAGAAATGGTGAATCAGTCGTGAGGCTGGGACGCAAAGCTACGGATCAAGTCAGCACCCTGAGAGCCGGGTTGCCAAAGAGAGGTGTTACGGATCTTCAGGGCGTGGGGTTTCAGTTGGAGAGAAAGGCCCTATGCCCAGGATCAGGTCTTTTTTGGAAAGTCTACCGCAGATGCGTTTCATCACTACATCCCGCTTTGCCCTTGGCCTTTTGTTTTGGCTTGTCTTTGTGCCGTGTTTTTTGGCGCCAGCAAAAGCCGCTGGACCGCTGCGTATTGGGTCTACGAACCCTCGGTTCTTCACCGATCCCACCGGCAAAGCGGTTTATCTCACCGGCATTCATCTCAGCAATAGTCTGATTGATCGTAGCGACAAAGCGGTCTTGGACTTTACCAGCTATCTTAATTTTCTCCAGCAATATGATCATAACTTCGTGCGGTTGTGGGCGTGGGAACAAGCAGCGTGGAGCAATGAAAGTAGCGCAAAGATCACCTTTGATCCCTTGGCCTATCAGAGAAGGGGTCCCGGAACGGCGCTCGATGGGCGTCCCAAGTTTGACCTGAGTAGGTTCAATCAAGTTTACTTTGACCGGTTGCGTTCCCGTGTCGTCGAGGCCGGCGAGCGCGGCATCTACGTCTCAGTGATGCTGTTTCAAGGTTTCAACAGCCAGCGGAAAAACATCGGCGGCGGCAATCCATGGACCGGCCATCCGTTTAACGTCAGCAACAATGTCAATGGCATTAACGGTGACCCCTCGGGTAACGACAACGGTGAAGAGGTCCACTCCTTGACCGTTCCAGCCATCACCTCGCTCCAAGAGACCTATGTCCGCAAGGTGGTGGACGCGCTGAATGATCTCGACAACGTGCTTTACGAAATCAGCGGGGATGCGCCTTCGTCAAGTAGAGAATGGCAATATTACATGATCAACTACTTGAAAAGCTACCAGGCCACCAAACCCAAGCAACACCCAGTCGGCATGAGCTACTTGCACCTTGGCAGTACCAACGATTTATTGACGAGCCCGGCCGATTGGATCTTGCTCCCCGGCACCGACACGAATCCTCCGTTGGTCGCAAGCGCTAAGGTCATCTTCTCGGACATGGATCCGAAGCTCCTCGGCGTTGGGACATCTTACCCAATGATTTGGAAAAGCTTCACCCGAGGATTAAACCCGATTTACCTGGAATCGGATCTGCAGAACCCCAGTGCCAATGAAAACGTGCGCCGCTCCATGGAGAATGCGCTTAAATATTCTCAGCTCGTGGATCTTTCATCCATGTCGCCTAGCAGCGAATTATGTTCGAGTGGCTATTGCCTGATCAATCCAGGACTCGAATATCTTGTTTATGTGCCGTTGGGAGGAGCGGTTCGAGTGGATTTGTCGGCTACCAACGGCCACTTCGTCGCCAGTTGGTTTAGTCCCATAACGGGTCAAACGACATCCGGAGGTACTGTCATTGCTGGAAGCCCAGCTCTTCTCACCTCACCGATCAATGGGGATGCGGTTCTCTACCTCCAGGCAACACCAGCACTCTCAAACCAGAGATCGGCTAACGCCGCAGGTTTGTCAGCGGCGGATAGCGCGCCGACGACAGCAGCACAAGGAACATCTATGCCTATGGCCGCCAACGTGGCTGCTCCTCCGGCGACCGTCAATACTCCAACAATAACTCCCAATGATGGCCTTTTTGTTAACTCCGTGACCGTAACGTTGCAGACAGCCACTCCGGGAGCGTCGATCTATTATACGACTAACGGCACAAATCCAACACAATCTTCCACGCAGTACGCCGCTCCTTTCACTCTTACAACTACCTCCCTTGTAAAAGCCCAGGCGTTTAAGAGCGGTATGACGCCCAGCTCACAGGTAAGCGCTTGGTTTACCAGAGATGCTTCAGGTTTGATCGATATCGCTTCGATGAGTACCGCCAATGATGAAACCGTTTTGAATGTCATCACTCTGGCTTGGACCGACAGCTCAAATAACGAGGACGGCTTCGGGATTGACCGCAAGACAGGAACCAACGGAACTTTCGCTCAGATTGCTACCGTGGCAGCTAACGTCAACACCTACGCGGACTCAGGTTTGATAGCCGGGAGTACCTACTGCTACCGAGTCAATGCCTTTAACACGGCCGGAGCGTCGGCCTACACCAACGAGGCTTGTAAAGCTGTCGCTGCGCCTACGTTCGACTTCACTCTCAACAACAGTGGCAACAAATCGGTGACTCAGGGACAATCCGTCACCAGTACCATCACCGCTACTCTAAGCTCTGGATCGTCTCAATCTGTTTCCTTCTCCACCGCCGGTCTCCCCTCCGGAGCCACGGCCTCCTATACAACGTCAACGTCCTGCACCCCGACTTGTTCCCGCACTTTAAACATCGCTACTGCCGCCTCTACGCCTGCTGGGACCTACACCATCATCGTGACAGCAACAGGCGGAGGCGTTACGAGAACAACAAGCTTCGCCTTGACTGTAAATTCTTCCACAGGGGGTCCGCCCCCGGCAACCTACACCCTCAACGCAACTCCCAGCACCGTCCAAGCCGGTGGAACAATAACTATCTCCTGGACTGCTCCTTCGGGAAGCTCATCCAAGGACTGGATTAGCCTCAATGCCACCGGAGCCGCTAACACCTCCTATGGCTGGTGGCAGTATACCAATGGCGCAACCAGCGGCTCTTTTACCGTGCCCGCTCCGTCAACTACCGGCACCTATGAGTTCCGCTACCTCACCAATGATAGCTTTACATCAGTAAAGCAAAGCAATACCGTTACCGTGAATGCGGGGGGGAGTCCGCCCCCAGCAACTTACACCCTCAACGCAACTCCCAGCACCGTCCAAGCCGGTGGAACAATAACTATCT
>DAIRFP010000052.1:26613-27351 GCA_036794995.1 Thermodesulfobacteriota bacterium
CCGCTAACACCTCCTATGGCTGGTGGCAGTATACCAATGGCGCAACCAGCGGCTCGTTTACCGTGCCCGCTCCCTCAACTAACGGCACCTATGAGTTCCGCTACCTCCTCAATGATGGCTTCACATCAGTAAAGCAGAGCAACACCATCAGCAAAACCGGTCCAACATCCTAGCAGATGGCACCTCGTTTTTGAGTCGAGTAAGAAACTTCATATTTTCTAAAGGCCGTAGAACGCCTTTGAGTTGCTCTCGAGAATCTTGTGGGCTTGGGCGTTGCTGATCCTGCCCTCGTCTACCCAGCTCCGAACTTCGTCCAGCGCGCTCAAGTTGGCGGAGATATCGGTGTGACTGTAGTCGGTGCCGATCATCAGGTTATCTTCAGTGCCGAACTTCAGGAGAGACTCGATGTCGTCAATCGGGTCCATCGTGACGAACAACCGGTTGGCGCGGAACAAATCCGGTTCGAGCTCAAACAGGCGGGGCAATCGCGTCTGTTGACCGCGCAGCGCTTGGCGCTTCACCGCTCCTAACTGGGAGATCGTGTAGGGAATCCACGAGGCCCCCGACTCGATGAGCCCAAACCGAAGTTTCGGGAACTTCTCCGGAAGACCGGAGGTCACCAGCTCGGTGAAAGAGTACATGATGGGGAAACCCCTGTCCCATTCGTGGCCAGGCAGAGGGTGGCCGGTGTGGATGCACAGCGGCAGGTCGAGCGCACTGGCTTCCTCGTAAATTGGA
>DAIRFP010000278.1:0-6304 GCA_036794995.1 Thermodesulfobacteriota bacterium
CGCAACTGAAACTCGGAATATCTCGCGCAAAGGCGCCAAGGCCGCAAAGGTCGGAAAATAACGGTCAATATTTGTTCCAAGATAATTCACTCTTCCCTCCGAACTTGGCGTGCTTTGCGCCTTGGCGGGAGTCCATTGCCCTGTTCGAGAATTTTCGCTTTGTTATGTCGATCAATAAGTGCCTTCATTTAAGAGCCCCTACACTAGCCCGGTGAACAATCGGCAGAGCGGCTAGCTCCGATTTGACCGCCTCATCAATAAGTCAGCCGGCTATCATTGGTCAAGCTGAAGTCATGCGATTTTTGCCTTTACAATTCTCCGATAACTGGCCTAGAGTCATTGCGGGATGATGATGAAACTAGCCCTATGCGCGATTCACCTTGTAGTGCTCTTCGCGGTCACCGCATCGGCGAATCCCTATCTGCCGAAATCGGGCGAACGGCCGACGATGCTTCGAATGGCGACATCCGCCGTCACCGGCGGATTCGTGCATCTCTATGCCGGACTGGATTACGGGATTTTCGAAAAATACGGACTTAAGTACGAGCATATCCAGATCCGCGGCTCGGCACCGACGCTCTCCGCCCTCGCCGCCGACCAAGTGCAGTTCACCTATGGCGCGGCTGACGGCAGTCTTCCCGGTCTGGCGACCGGGGTTGAAGCCAAGATCGTTGCTTCTCCTCTGATCCAGCTCCCCTACGTGATGATCGCGCGCAAAGAGGTTCGCCGTCCCGAAGACCTCAAAGGAAAATCCATCGGCGTGACCCGGCCGGGCGACTTGAGCGCGCGCCTCTCACGGCAAGTCGTGAGAAAATTCGGCCTGACTACCGACGACGTTACTATCCATCCCATCGGCGGCAGCCAAACGGAGCGCTATCAAGCCATGGTCGGCAACGTGGTTCAAGCCATCCTTGTTACTCCGCCCTTGGATGTCCGCGCCAAGCGCGACGGCTTCAACGTGATCTACCGGCTGATCGACCTCGACATTCCCTTCATCTACAGTTCCCTGCTCACGAGCTATAAGATGATTCGGGAAAGGCCCGAAACCGTGCAGCGCATGGTCGCGGCCCTCGCCGAGACGGTGCACTTCGTCGAGAAAAACCCCGACAAAGCCAAAGCGGCCATAGCCAAAGCGATGCGCGTGAAGGATGAGGAGGCGCTGCAATCGTCCTACAACGTTTACGCCAAGGAAATCGTCGACCGCACCATGGTCGTGCCGGGCAAATCCGTGAGCGAAGCCGTCGATATCGCCCGCGAGACCGGCACCGTCGTTAGAAAGAAACCGGAAGAGCTCTACGACAACAGCTTCGTCAATAATCTGGAAAAAAGCGGCTTCCTCAAGGAGCTTTGGGGCAACGAGAATTACCGGCGATGAGATTATGCCCGTTGGCAGCCCGATACGGACGACCGCTGAACAATCCTCGATTTCAAGCAAAGGCGTTCTAAATTTGTCGCGTAGACGTGGAATCGGGTTTCCGTCTTTCCGGCGCAGGCCGGAATCCAGGCACTTTTTGAACTTGACGCGAGATCGAACCTGGATGCCGGCAGCCGCCGGCATGACGAACTTACACTTCGCCTCAAGCATGCCCTCAGGCCTATCGAAAGGGCGGAGGATTTCAACTGCGCCCGAAATAGACACCCATAGTCAGCCGTCTGAAAACGCCTCCCATTCCCCTGTTTACAAGTGCATCCCGTTTGGCATAGAGTCCGCCGCATGAAGCTGGGAATCGTCACCTTCCTACTCCTCCTCTTCGAGGCCAGTGCCTTTGCCAATCCCTATCTGCCCAAACCTGGGGAACGGCCTCTTTCTATGCGCGTCTCCACCTGCGCCGTGTCAGGTGGATTCGTCCATCTTTACACGGCCCTCGACAACGGCCTGTTCGACAAGTACGGCATCAAGTTGGAGAACATTTTTATCCGCGGCAGCGCCCAGAACCTGACCGCGCTGGCGACCGACGAAGTCCAATTCACCTACTGCGCTTCCGACGCCATCATCCCCGGAATGGCAGCGGGGATCGACGTGAAGATAGTTGCATCACCACTGGTGAAGCTGCCGTATGTCTTGGTGACCCGAAAAGAGGTCCGGCGGCCGGAAGACCTCAAGGGCAAAGCTTTGGGTATCGCCCGCGCGGGAGACTTGAGCGACCGGCTCTCGCGCGCGGTCGTTAGAAAACTCGGCTTGCCCAACGACGCGGTCACGATCCGGCCCATTGGAGGCAGCCAGGGCGAGCGCTATCAGGCGATGGCTGCCGGCATCGTCCAAGGCGTAATCATCACGCCGCCGCTTGACGTCCGCGCCAAAAACGAAGGTTATAATGTCATGTATCGCCTGATCGATCTGAACCTGCCGTTCATCTACAGCTCGCTCCACACCAGTTATAAAATGCTGCGCGAACGTCCCGAGATCGTCCAGCGCATGGTCGCAGCCTTCGCCGAAATCGTCTACTTCGTCGACAAAAATCCCGACAAGGCCAAAGCGTCGATCGGCAAAGCGATGCGCACCAAAGACCCCGAGGCACTACAGTCCGCGTACGACGTGTACGCCAGGGAAATCCTCGACCGCACGATGGTCGTCCCCGGCAAAGCGGTCGCCGAAACCGTCGAGCTCGCCCGCGAAAGCGGCGCCCCGGTGAGAAAGAAACCGGAAGAGATCTATGATAACAGCTTCGTCAACAATCTGGAAAAAAGTGGCTTTTTGAAAGAGATCTGGGGAAGTGAGAATTATAAACGGTGACAAAGAGATTGATTTAGATGGCCGTCGGCCTGTAGACAGTGAGTTGTGCGACGTCATCAAAGTCACTACCGCGAGTTGCCAAGCAGCCACTCGTTCATAGCTGCGAGAATTAGCGGGCCATTCGGAGATGCAAGCGGTTACAGTGATCTCCACCAGGAGATCGGGCGAGTTTAACATCGCTTCCACAGTGGTCCTGGCCGGCTTGTTGGTCGGGAAGAACTTGGCGTACTCCTCGTTATAGGCCGCCAGGTCCTCCCGTTTGGTGAGATGCGTTGTCACGGTGAGGACATTATCGAGGGATGTGCCGGCGGCTTCCAAGATCGTGTTGACGCGCAGCAGGGCGTAATGGGTCTGCTCGCGAACGCCTTTACCGACTTCCCCCGAAACCGGGTGTCTCCCCGTCTGCCCGGCCACGAAGACCAGATTGCCGAACCGGGTGGCGGGCGACAGATTGGGATTGGCCGCGGCGAGATTCACCTGAATCACTTCTTTCTTGGGCATCTCTGTCTCCTGTCGGACCCAACGCTCCGAGTCGTCGAGCCCGTCTAACTTTTTCTCCCTAACTGAAACTGGCTACCGGCGCGGCCACAAATCCTTCGTCGCCAGATCTGCACCCTCTACAAGCGCCTTGAGCTTCGCCCACTGGATCGACGGATGGACCTTGGCGCTAAAGGGCCCTTGAGAAAAGCCACAGTCAGTGCCCGCAAGCACGTTCTCCCTTCCCACGATGTTGGCAAGCCGCACGATTCGTTGCGCCACTAGCTCGGGGTGCTCAATCAAATTGGTCGCATGGGTAACCACGCCGGGAATAAGCACTGTTCCCTCCGGCGGCTTAACGTCCTGCCACACTTTCCATTCATGCTCGTGCCGCACGTTGGCCGCCTCAAACAGATAGGCTCCGGCATTGACCTTGAGCAAGAGCGATCGGACATCCTTCATCGGTATGTCCGTGCTATGGGGCCCGTGCCAGCTACCCCAGCATATATGGTACCGGATGCGATCTCTTGGAATTCCCGCCAGCGCGTGATTGGTTGCGTCAATGCGGATTTCGCAAAATTTGTGGAATTCCTTCAAATCTATGTTGGGGATCATCCGGTCCCAGTGGGCGGTTATCCATGGGTCATCCAATTGGACCAGAAAGCCGGCATTGACAATCGTCTGATACTCTTCCTTGAGAGCATCCGCGATGGCGTAAAGATAGGCTTCTTCATTCGGGTAGTACTCGTTCCCGTGATCGGTTTCGACGGTAATGGGCGCGGCCACGGGCATGAACGCTTCCTCCACGCTGACACCCTCGAGGGCGGCCTTGAAATTAGCGATATCGATTTGGAGGAGCGTCGGATCATATTTTATCGGTCCCGTGCACACCCATCTTGTCGACACCGGACGATGGGCCGCCGTCATGCCGTCGTACTCTTGATAGAACGCTGCGAAGTCCGCGCGGTCTTTACCCCTCGATACCCCAGACTCGCCCGGCTTGCCCGGCCTCCGTTCAAATCCGCCAAGCCGCTCATTAATATAAGCCGCAAAGCCTGACTTGCCGAATTCTCCGTCGCTGATAACGTCAACTCCGACTTCAGCCTGTCTAGTTACGACCTCCGATACCGCTTTCCGTAAGCTCTCCGTAAAGCGTTCCTCGTTGTACGGCTGGCTATTTACCCTCGCCCGCATGGCGTCGATAATTTCAAGGGGGCGTGTCAGGCTGCCCACATGGGTCGTGAGAATCTTTTCCGTGCTGCGCTTCATAGCTTTACGTTCACTACCCCTTCATTCGACGTAGCCCTTTCCGGAGGGACTAAAAAGGACAAGCTGAGTTTTTGTTATCATCTCTTGCGCCGTTATCACAAGCCATTACGGGAGCAGCGGGTCCCACAAAAAAACCAAGATTGTAATGATTGTTATGCCCGACCCCGTGGCTTTCCCCCTATCGCTAGTCCGCCGCTGCCCCAATGCGCTTGGCCAAGGCGGCGGGGGAAGCCATGGCCAGGGACAGCGGCACCATGAGGGCGCTGATGACGATGAGCCCGCAAATGGCGACGGAGTAGTTCCCGTTCAGGTCGAAGATGATGCCCATGACCAAGGGGCCGATGACCCCCGCGGCGATGGGGGCTCCCTGCAGCAGGCCCAGGACTCCGCCGATGGCTCGGGTGCCGAACATGATGCTGCCCACCGCGCCACGCATGGGAACGAGGCAGCCGAAGCTGACACCGAACATCAGCGCGAAGGGCAGTGTGCCGGAGACCGTACGGACATTCACGATCTGGAGGTACAACAGAGCAAGGCCCATCATCGCGGCGACGACTGCCAGCACGAGGCGATAGTCCATCTTGTCCAGCAAATAGCCGCCGCCGACGCGCCCAATGCCGCTAATGATGAAGACCATGGACATGACCACGGCCGCCCAGGTCGCGGTAAGTCCGATGTCCTGCTGGAAGTAGGGAATCATGTGGACTTGGACCGCGGAGTTTACGGCGAAGGTACCCGACAAGTAGCTCGTGAACAGCCAGAATTCCCTGGTGCGGAGCACCGCATGGAGCGCGAGCCCGCTGTCCGGGCGGCCGGGCGACGAGCCGGCGGGGCGTTCCGTGGAGGCGTCCTCCTCCGGCGGGTCTCCGTCAGGGCACAGACCGTAGGGCTCCGGCCGGTCGCGCACCAGCATGCTGAGCAAGGTGACGCCGACCAAGATTAGAATGCCGTAGCCGATGAGGACGACGCGCCAGCCGTACGCCTCCTCGATCTGCGCGTTCAATATGACGATGGGCGAGCCGAAAATGGGACCGGTTACCGCAAGCCCCATGGCCAGGCCGCGTTTGCGACGGAACCACCGCGAGATGATCACGGGCCAGGTGACCGCGTGGCTGACGCCGGATGCTCCCAGCGAAATGACAACGATAAAGAGAAAAAACGCTACGATGCCGGTGGTGGAGCCGAGGCCGATGAAACCGAATCCGGAGATGACGGCGCTCCAGAAAATCAATTTGCGCGAACTGAAGCGGTCCAGCAGCAAGCCGACAACGGGACTGACAATGCCGGACTCCAACTGGCGTAGCGACATGGCGGCTGAAACGACCCAACGGTCCCAGCCGAAGGTGCGTTCTATGGGGATGATGAGAACGCCGAATCCCTGAAAATAGGCGGCGGAGAAGATCGTGTTGGTCGCGATGCTCACGGCGACCATATACCAGCCGAAGAAAATCGGCCGCCGCTTTTTCCCTGATTTCTCAGTGGTGTGGGTATCGGTCAAGCTGAGTTCCAAGTGCGGGTACGCGGGGGTATCCTCAGGGTGCGTGGTGGCTCCGTTGACACCGCCACTCTCGAGGGTGGTTCGATGAGAAAGCGTGTTTAAACGAGATGCCCGTTCAGCTGCCGGGAGACCGCACCGCTAGATATATCACGCCGGGGAGTTAAACGCTCGTCGCCATCAACCTCATGTGGTGTCCCGGAAGTGCGTTATATAGTTTTAAACGTCATTCCGGGCAAGCTGGCGATTCCTCCAAAGGCGGATCAGCCTCAGACTGAAGCTAGCGCGACCCGGAATCCAGGATAGTCAAATGCTTCTGGATTACACTT
>DAIRFP010000279.1:0-6299 GCA_036794995.1 Thermodesulfobacteriota bacterium
ATAGTCTTGTAAGTCAGAGTATGCCATATGCAGAAATCGTCCGGCCTGCCATGCTCCAGGGTCTCGTCAAAGTCGTGTTGAGCAATTGAAAATCCCTCTAAATCTCCCTTTACAAAGGGAGACTTTTTCTTCCCCCCTTTTTCAAAAGGGAAGGGGGGATTTTTGGACAACGTGAGTTGTGAATCCAATTCAGTAGGGTGAAACTGACTTTGACGTTGCCCTGGGCCATGCTCATCCTAAGAAGATCATTTCATGATTTCGTAATATAGTTTGCTGTCCGCCTCGAAGGTTTTAGCCAGCTCCGGTTTGACCGGATGGAGCTTGACCCCTCTTACCAGCCGCGGATGCTTGATTTCAATACCCGGCCTGACCACGGTCCGGCCCAGGTTGGCCATCAGCCGCTGGCCTTCCTCGGAGAGAACGTAATCGATAAATATTCTCGCGGCATTGGGATGGGGCGCGTGCCTGGCGAGAAGCAAACGCCTGGGCCAGGCGACCACGGGGTCCGCTTGAATAATTTCCAACGGCGCGCCGGCTTCTTGCAGCTCCAGCACCCGATAACCGTAGAAGCCCAGCGCCACCGGGAATTCCCCCACGGCGAGCAGTTGCGCGAGCAGAGAGCGGCCGCGCCGTTGCGACGGCTGTTGTTGCGCCAGAGCTTTAAAATAACTTACGGTTGCGTCTTTGCCCCAAATCGAAATCAATGCCGCAAACAACTCGGCCAGATCGTGTTCCATGCCGATCTTCCCCTTCCACGCCGGCAGCAACAGATCCTGGTAAGACTTGGGAGCTTCGTCTTTTTTGACGAGCCGTGTGTTATAGGCCATATCGCTGGTCAGGATATCCGCGCAGCAGAGCAGAAGCCCCTCAGGATCCTTGAACTCCTTGGGAAAAGCCTCGGTTTCCCTGGATTTGTGGGTTTGAAGCAGGCGGCGGTCCTTTAACACCCAGGAGTTCAATTCGTTGACGTTCAGAACGTCCACGAGATGGTTGCCGGCGCGTGCTTCATTCAACACCCGATTGAGCACACTGATGGAGTTCGACCGAAAGCCTTCCACTTTGACGGCCGGATGTTTTTGATTGAATGCCTTGACCAGCGCGTTGTGGTGTTCGGCGGTCATGCTGCTGTAGAAAACTACCGTCCCTTCGTTTTTAGCGGGATCGACGGTGGCGGCGTTGAGCCCAGCGCCAAAGGACCAACCAACCGTCACGGCGATGAATAACAGAAGCAGCATTCGATTGATCACTCTGTCATGCTCACCCGGCTGGTGTTTTCAGGCGCCGGATCGCCTGTTTGTTCGTCATGCCGAGCTTCGGTTCTTGGTAGCCGAGCTTGAGAGAAAGGACATGGGCCGCTTTGACGACCACTTTCGCGACCCATGGCACTCGGGACTTGGGCAAGAGGATCGCCGGGAACGTCACACCGACCCCGGCACAGACCTCCCCCGACAAATCCCGCACCGGCGCGGCGATGGCCTTGACGCCGTCGAGCGCCTCGCCGCTGCTGTAGACCCAGCCGCGGGCGCGAATTCGAGCCCATTCTTTTTTTAGGGTATTGAGATCCAAAACTGTCTTGGGGGTGAACTTCCTGGCGTGGCCTTCGCGGATCAGCCGTTCCGCGTCGGTTTCGTCCAGGTGCGCCATGAGCAGCTTGCCGATGCAGCCAAAATTGCACGGCTCCCGCGCTCCTTCGGAGTAATTGACGCGGAGCGAGTAAGAGCTCTCTGCCGCGGCCACGCAGATGAGATCGTTGCCTTCGAGCACGCGCAGGACCGCGGTTCCCTTGGTCTCCCGGCTGAGCTCGCTCAAAATCCCCCGGGCGATGATTTTGAGAACGCGATGTTTTGAGTTGCGATTGCCGAGCTCGAAAATCCGATAACTTAATTCATACTTGTCGCTCTGCAAGTCTTTGCGGACGACTTGATTTCGTTCGAGGTTTTTTAGATACCAATGAGTCAAGTTCGGTGTGAGGCCGGTCCTGAGGGACAGCTCTCTGACTCCCCATTGAGGCTTTTCATTCGTAAATTGATCGAGTATATAGAACACCTTATCGATGGCATTAAACATGAATGGATGAAATACAATACTGTTTAACGGCTTGTCAACGGGCGGCGCCCGGCGTGTGGTTTGGCGGAATGGGTTCGAATTGTGTTAAGCCCGGGGCAGGATGAAGCGGAGCCGTCGAAGGTTAATCACACGGCTGCAATTGGACGGGAGCATGCAATGAGCTATCGAGACTTGCGCGGTTGGATCGATGCGGTGGAAAAGTTCGGTGAGTTGAAAAGGATCAACGGCGTCGATTGGAATCTCGAAATGGGGGCGATCACCGAAGTGTTTGCACGCCGGGAGCCCTATCCCGCGATTCTTTTCGACGAGATTGAAGACTATCCGCCGGGCTACCGGGTGCTGGTCGGTGTCCACCATCAATCGCTGCGGAAGCAATGTCTGACGACGCACCTGCCGCTGGACTACGATCAACGCCAGTTCATCACGGCGTGGAAGGAGCGCTTGAACCATTCGCGCTTGATCGGTCCGGAGATCGTCGCCGGCGGGCCGATTCTAGAAAACGTCGTGGAGGGGGACGATATCGATCTGTTCGCATTGCCGGCGCCGCAGTGGCACGAAGAAGACGGCGGGCGTTATCTAGGTACGGCTCACGTCGTTATTACCCGGGATATCGATGAAGGATGGGCCAACCTGGGTTGCTATCGGGTCATGGTCCACGATCGTAACACGCTCGCGCTCTATATCTCCCCCGGCAAGCAGGCGCGCATCATGCGGCAAAAGTACTTCGACCGGGGAAAGCCGTTTCCGGTGGCGATCAGTTTCGGCGACGATCCTTTGCTGATCATGGCGGCGGGCAACCATATTCCCTGGGGCACCTCGGAGTACGATTATGCCGGCGGCATTCGCGGCGAGCCTTACGAAGTCCTGTTGGGAAAATATACCGGACTACCGATTCACGCTCACGCCGAAGTCGTGATCGAGGGGGAAGTGTTGCCGGACACGCATATCAAAGAAGGCCCCTATGGGGAATGGACCGGCTATTATGCCAGCGGAGAAAGAACCGAGCCGATCCTCCGGGTGAAGCGGTTGATGCACCGCCATAACCCGATTATCACCGGAGCGCCTTCGTCTCGTCCCCCCGGCGGCTCCGACGACGGCCTGGTCCGTTCGGCCTTCATCTGGGACTATATGGAAAAAGCCGGCGTCCCCGACGTGAAAGGCGTGGCCCTTTATCAAGGCAAATTCTTCAGCGCGATTTCCATCAAACAGCGATACCCCGGCCACGCCAAGCAGGCCGCCTTCATCGCCGCTCAGTGCGCCACCGGCGCCTACCTCGGACGCTACGTCGTCGTGGTGGATGATGATATCGACGTCTTCGATATCGATGACGTGCTCTGGGCGCTCGGCAGCCGCAGCGACCCGCAGCAGGACATCGACGTGCTGCGCCGGTGTTGGAGCGGGCCCCTCGATCCGATCATCCCAAAAGACGCGAAAGGGCTCAGTTCGCGGGCCGTCATCGATGCCACGAGGCCCTACGAATGGATGAAAGATTTTCCGGCGGTTTCAGGCGCCAGCGCCAAGCTCAAGCAAGAGGTCAGCGCAAAGTACGGCAAGTTTTTTGCCTAAGTTTCATGGAATTAGCTATCCCGCGGCACTGACGGGATATCATAAGTATCATAGCCATGAGAAGTTTCCATGAGAAGTTATCCCAAAGGCGTCACCCCCGAATGTTTGAATCGTGGTTCGACTATGCTCACCAGGACCCTGAGCCAGGTCGAATGGGTCGGGGGTCCAGTTCCGAACCTGCCTGGATTTCCGCCGAAGGACGGATCCGTCCGAAGCCATGTGGCGGACCCGCTAAAAACATGCGGGAATGACGGACTAAGAGGTCTGAGAATAGTTCTCTACGCAGCAAGCTGCGGGTAATCAAACCCGCCGTGATTGGAGTGGCCGGTGGTTCAAGTTCCAAGGACTTGCCGGAAAAAGCCCTGCGGTCGGGATCTTTGCATTCTGGAAATGATCTAATGTATAGAGACCTCGTCGCGAATCGTTCAATGGGATTGGCCCGATACAGTCTAGTTTCAGTGGTTTTCAACGAGGCTCGTCTACTCCAGTCAGGAGGCGCCGGCATGGTCGCAATCGCAGCTATCTTATTGTTTTGCGCATCGTTAATCCTGCCGCTCGGCGGATTTCTCGCCGGCCAGGCGTGGGGTCAGTCGGAATCGCTTGCAAAGCTGATTGAGGCGGCGAAAAAGGAAGGGCAGCTCAATTGGTATACCAGCATGAGCGTGGTGGATCATACGAGGTATCTGGAGTTGTTCAATAAGAAATACCCGTTTATCAAAGTAAACGTGCGCCGGGTGGGGGGAGAAAGGCTGGTAACCATTATGACCACGGAACACCGGGCCGGTAAGACTTTATTTGACGTGGTCATCAGCAGCGGCGTGGCGCCGTCGCTGATCAAGTCCGGCATCTTCGCAAAGTATCTCTCCCCTGAGTATAAGCATTTTGCTCCCGGCACGAAGGACGACGAGGGTTACTGGGCCGATACGTACACCAACAGCCTGGCATTGACCTACAACACCCGGATGGTGCCGAGAGACAAGGTGCCGCAGCGCTGGGAAGATCTGCTGGCGCCTCAGTGGAAGGGCCAGAAAATCGCCGTGGACACCGAGCCCTATGAGTGGTTCGACGCTGTGCTGCGGGTCATGGGAAAGGAAAAGGGATGGGATTATCTCAAGCGGTTCGGCGAGCAAGAGCTGGTGGTGGTGCGCGGCAACAACCTTAGAGCGCAGCAACTCGCGGCCGGCGAGTTTCCTTTCGGCTTTTCCTATGCGCATCAGATCGACCGGATGAAAAGAGACAACGCCCCTGTGGACTGGGTCAAGAGCGAGCAGGTCTTCGCCGTGAACCTGCTGCATCCCGTGTTCATCGCCGCCAAGGCGGAACATCCGAATGCGGGCCGGCTTTTCGTGGAGTTTTGCCTTTCCAAAGAAGCGCAGCAGCTGTTGGTGCGGCTCGGACGAAAGGCTTCGTCACGAATGGACGTGGAAACCGATGTGTCTAAAACAGTCCGCTTCGTCCCGGAAGACTTAAGCATCTACGATCGGATCAATGAAGTCCGGTCGGATATCGAAAAACTGCTTTTCCGCTCCGCAAATCCGCGCTGAGCGAGAACGATCAGGGATGGCCGGGCGAATAATAACGGTCGAAAGACAGGAGGTATTTAATGTTTCTTAGCCTGCTGGTCGCAGTGCTGGCCACCGCTGCTCTCGCCGGCACTGCCCATAGCATCGACCGCGTACGGATCGGCGTGTCCAACTACAATCTTTCGAACCTCACCGTCGGCGTCGCTCACACGAAGGATTTCTTCAAACAAGAAGGCATCGACGCCGAAATCATTCGCATGAACCCGAACGTAGCCACGATGGCGCTGGTGAGTGGCGACGTAGACTACACCACTCTCATCGGATCCGTCATCGGCGCCAACTTGAAGGGCGCTAAACTCAAAATGATCGCTTGTTCTCAGGATCGGACCCCCTTGGCGCTGGTCGCCAGGCCGGAGATCAAATCCGGCAAAGACCTTAAAGGCAAAACCATCGGCGTCGGTTCCTATGGTTCCACGCCGGATATTGTGGCGCGGATGGTCGTGAAGCATTTCGGCATTGACCCGGAAACCGAGATCAAAGTGTTGGCGCTAGGTTCCGATGGCGCGAGGCTGGCAGCGCTCAAAGAAGGCGTGGTGGACGTGATCATCGTAGCGCCGCCGGTGGATTTCGAAGGCCAGAAGATGGGGTTCAATATCGTTAGCCGGGCTGGGGAGATTTTTCGGTTTCCCTATAATGGCTTGGGAACCAGCGTGAAAAAAATCAACGAGAAGCCGGATGAGGTCAAAAGAGTTCTCCGGGCTTTGATCAAGGCCAACGGATTTATTCGCACCAACAAAGAAGGCACGATCCAGGTCCTGGTGAATTGGGCCAAGACTAAACCGGAATTTGCCACAGCCGCTTACGATTCCTCAGTGGGCGTCTTCAGCTCCGACGGCACTATTCCGGAGGACGGGCTCCGAATCGTGATCGAGAACTTTAGAAAGTCCATGAATATCACGCGCCAAGTGGCCGTGAATGAGGTTGCCGACACTGGCCCGTTGCGCGAGGCGCAACGGGAGCTAGGAATGAGAAAATAGCTCTCCGGGTTTCCTGTGAAGAAGTATCCGCCAGGAAGCATCCGGCGCAGCGCCGCAACCAAAAACTCGGAATATCTCCCGCAAAGGCGCAAAGGCCGCAAAGGTC
>DAIRFP010000280.1:0-6145 GCA_036794995.1 Thermodesulfobacteriota bacterium
AGCACCCTGTGCGCCGGCTGCGGCCACGACTCCATCAGCGCCGCCCTGATCCAGGCCTTCTGGGAGCTCGACATCCAGCCGCACCGCGTCGCCAAGCTCTCCGGCATCGGCTGCAGCTCCAAGACCCCCGACTACTTCCTCGGCAACTCGCACGGCTTCAACACCGTCCACGGCCGCATGCCCTCGGTCCTCACCGGCGCGAACCTCGCCAACAGAGATTTGATCTACCTCGGCGTCTCCGGCGACGGCGACTCCGCATCGATCGGCCTGGGCCAGTTCGCCCACGTCATGCGCCGCGGCGTCAACATGACCTACGTCCTGGAGAACAACGGCGTCTACGGCCTCACCAAGGGCCAGTTCTCCGCCACCGCCGACAAGGGCAGCAAGGCCAAGAAGGGCGCGACCAACAAGGACGCCGCGATCGACACCGTCAGCCTCGCCATGCTGATGGGCGCCACCTTCGTCGCGCGCAGCTTCAGCGGCGACAAGCACCAGCTCACCCCGCTCATCAAGGCCGCCATCGCCCACCCCGGCGCCGCCTTCATCGATGTCCTCAGCCCGTGCGTCGCCTTCAATAACCACGCCGGCTCCACCAAGAGCTACGACTACGTCCGCGAGCACAACGAGGCCGTCAACCGCCTCGACTTCTGGCCGAGCCGCGAGACGATCAACGCGACCTACGGCGAAGGCGAAGTCATCGAAGTCCCCGCCGGCGCCGAGGGCGGCATCATCAAGCTTCGCAAGCTAGCCTCCGACTACGACCCCACCGACAAAGTCGGCGCCATGACCGCGATCGCGAGAGCGGCGGAGAAGGGAGAGGTGCTTACCGGACTGCTGTATCTGTCGCCGGAAGCGGAAGATCTGCATGCGCACCTCAATACCTACGAGGCGGCGTTTAACAAGTTAGGCGAAAAGGAGCTGTGCCCGGGGGCGGGGATGCTGGAGAAAATCAACGCCGGGTTGCGTTGAGGTTAAGGGCTGGGGTTATCGCTCTTTCACGGCGGTAACAGAGGTTCGAATCCTTGTGGGGACGCCAACTGTTCGCGGCAACATTGACCTTCGGGGCAGAGGTGAAGGCCCCTGTGGTCGACCGGCCCCGGATCGCAAAGTCCCGTTTCCCGCCCTGCGTCATCGGAACGCAGCGGATTGGCTCCACCATGAGCCGCCGCAGCACTATGGCAAAGCGTCGTAGGCCAGCCAGAAAAACCCCTAAGCGATCTGGCTCACGGCGAGCTGGAACACCTTATGAGCAGGCAGTGGGTGAACTGTTCCGCCAGTTCTTTCCTGCATCCTCCATCAATATTGGAGTGTGGGTTAAAGGCCCGGACGGGCGTCGCGAATTGGATGTAGACATCATCGAGAACGTCGGCGGCCGCTCGGTGCGCAGTGTTGTCGAATGCAAGGACTTTAACCCCGATATTACCGGGCCAGTTGGCATTGGCTACATCGATGCGCTGGACTCGAAGCGCCGTGATCTGGGGCTTGCGTTTGCCTTCGTTTGCAGCAACGCCGGTTTCACGGCCGACGCAATCCGGAAGGCTAAACGAGTCAACATCGGTTTGCTCAGCGCAACCCGCAAGAATGACCAGCGAATCCGCTTCGGTGTTGTCGATGAAATCTACATGCGACACATACGCCTCACCGAAGCTCCTAAGCTTCGCCTTTGGCCTGCCAATGGTGAAGAGTTGCCTAGGAAGGAGGTATTGGAAAGTGGTGAAGCTCTCTTCGAGGGACGACCTATCGGGCCTTGGTTCTTCAATCGCTTCGTGCAGGCCTTGTACCTAAACCCGATCGTAAGAGGCGCATTCCATGACTACTGTAGGCTGAAGAACCCAATTAGGTTGGACTGGCCTGCCGGGAGTGCCACGGTACAGCAGATCGGTTTTGAGTTAGCGCTAGAAGGTGCTTGGTTCGTGCAAACCGTTCGGCTCGAATCCACTGCGGGCCTTTACGACTGGCTGCGTCGACGCATGAGGATTGCGCCTAGCCCGCATCCAACGCAACTACAGATTGTTGATATCAACTACTTTGGAGGTAATTGGATCGCACAACCGCCTGATGTCGATTGGTCGAACCGAAAGTTGCTTCCATATGAATGTGATTTGCAGTTCATGATGTTCAAGAACGTCTTTCCGATGGACAACCCAGCATTGCTCGGTCCCCATGTTGTTCCAGAGGACCTAAACCTTGTGATCAAAGACATCGGTGCATCAGCAATTGAGTCTGTTCCAGGATTTACATCTGATCCGGTTCCTGAGGCCGAAGTAGGCAAGAAACTGTGGCCACACATCAAGGTAGTGAACTAGGCGTTGCTCTTGGCCTAACTGGCTTCCTCAATGGAGTGGGCTGCGGTTAGCTCTTTGCAGTGATACGTTCATTCCTAAACGCACCAAGCTCCCGTGCCCACTGACGTGAAACGGTTAGCAGGGTCTGCGAAACATCTCGTAAGCATTCTGGCGTGAAGAGCCCGTACTCGCGATTAACAAACTCAACAATATTTCCGTGGGCCAGGTTGTACCGTAAACGCACAATCTCGACGTACGGTTGCTTTGCCTGCAGCTTGGGGCCGAAGTCGACTTCACCGGGAAAGGCGAGCGTGTGGACCGGCAACCCCCGGTCGCGCACCATCCGAAGTAGCGGGTTGCTTAACGTGGCTCCTAGATCATCGTCGAGGTCCTTGCCATCCAGTTGGTGCACCGTGAACCGAATACTGGCTTCAATGCCGTTTATGAAGCCGATGCAGCCTGGTAGGTAGAGATCTGCTTCTAACGCCTGCTCCGCTTGAGCGAAGAACCAATGTATTTCGGCAGCTTTGAGCCACTCCAAAAAGTCGCCGCCTGCCATCCTGCCGCTCCATGTATGCCGACGGTCGGTCATCTCTTTACTCTCTTGTGAACTCTTAGCGACTGTTGCGAGTTCAACAAAGCTTCGCTTGGCCAGCCACATAACGTCAAGATTTCAAGAGCCCCAAGCCTTGGCGAAGGATTCGTTCAAGATTTCCTGACAGATACGAATGCTGCGTTGAAGGCGCCTTCCCCTGCTGTTGACCCCTGCTACGCGCGGGCGTAACGTCCTGGCGAAGAAAAGCTAGGCACCTATCCGGCTGTTCGGTTGCGTTGTTGTAGGGAGGACCGATGGCTGCGTTACGGATTCTGCTTGCGCTCTGCCTTCTTGCGCCCGCGCTAGCCCCTGGCGAGCCCCCAAGTCGACCGTTCAATTGCTTCGAAGCAGCAAAGAAAGCAGCCCGGGACGGTATCTATTCAGAACATCACACCGATTTCTATTTCGGATGCGTCTGGACACCGAATAGAACGGGAACCGCCATGTTCGAGGCTTGGTGGAAGCTGATCCCGCAGGGCGTCGGGAGCTGCTGAGAGACCGCCGCATCGAAGCAGTGCAAGGCAACAGAAACCGATTCGTCAGGCGCTAACTGTATCTTCAATTGGGAGGATGAGCACATGACTACGAAGCCCCGTAAGGGAAGCCGGAAAGTTCGATTTGACAGCAAGTTTGCCGCAAGCCCGGATCCGACTCTCGAACTCGGCGCCAAGATCGGTAATGGGCAAGGAGACACAAGGAACGGAAGCACGCTCGCCTTTTACTACCCTGCCGGCTATGAGGCGTTTCTGAGGTTAACCGGTTTTCCAGCGCAGCCCGCTCTATCGCAAAGCCTAGACATTTTTGTGGCCTCAACACCTTCCTCGGTTCAACGCGAGGTAGGACGGCTCGGTGGTGATGGCCCCATAGGAAAGATGCCAACTGGCTGGTACACCGTTTCTGGACCGCAGGCAGTCCGCGGCTATCAACGATACACGGCGCTTAATTGGTACCAAGGCCAATATCAACAATCGCTCTCCTATCAATATGAAACCGAGCACTTCGAAAACGGGGTCGTCTTCCACGTGGGAGTAAATGACGCCGGGTCGTGGCACCAGGGTGTACGAAAACCGAGAACGAAGGCAATCTCGGGAATATACGGCGACATGCAATACGATCTGGTTGTACTGCGACGCCAAGCAGCTACTTGGCCCGTTGAAGGACTTAGGCCTCTGGCGAGACCAATCCTGAAAGGAACCGGCCGGAAGACCGTACGCAAGTCCAAGGCACGGAACACTTCGCGCAAGCGCCGGAAAAGCCGGCGCCGATAGGACTTCACAGAATTCGTCTACAGGGGTTTAGACGTGTTTCGGCCACGCGGGCTGAGAAAATGCCATCGTCGTTCTTGCTGCGGAGAGAGCTGCGTTCTTACTGACCACACAAGCTGAGAGAATGGGCCCTGCCTGGGGCTTTTACTCCGAGGCGGCCCTGTGGGCGATGGATCAGCTGCCGCCGCTAGGAAGGAGTGGCCAGCCTTAGCAGTCATTGCGGCACAGGCCGACTAGAACATCCCGTTCTAACTGCCTCGGCCGTACGCGTGAGTCCAACCAAGAAGATGCCGGTGAATAGGTGGGCCAAGACACCGACCGAATCACGAGCGCCTGCGATGCTGCAGCAAGCTGGGCATTTGGGCGCTTGTGTGTCTGCTCCGAAGCGCGGCGGGGCCGCGAGCTAGTTCTAGCCGCCTTGGTGCCCTTTCACAAACGGCCCAAGCTTCCCAGAGACGAAATGATTTGGCCGCCAACCGGCGAACAGCTTCTCCACGATGAAGTTGTCCACGAATCCTGAAACCAACCCAGCGACGGGATTGGTCACGTCAAGGCCCGTTGTCAGAAGATAGCGGAGACTTTTCGCGGGGAGCCTCTCGATCCAGCCTTTGGAGGAGACGTCTCTGAGGTACGTGCGGAGCAGATTTTCGTCTGGATTCACGGTGCCGAGCCAATCTTTAAACCGCTGAGCCTTGTCCAGCAAGTTTAGAAACTCATCGAACGACCGTTCCCCGGAGTCAATGACTTCTGCTAGTCGCGGCGAGTCCGGCAGCACCACCTCAGTGAACTGCCGCCGAGAATCCACATTCAGCTTCGATCTTCGGAGAAACTCAGCGAAGCGGGCCTGGATGATCCCAGACGTAATGTCAGAGGTCGCAAAATCACCGCCGTAGAACGAGGCGAGAGTTAAGTCCGCCCGGGCGTCCAGCATGCTAGTGAGCAGGTTCGCGATTGTGAGCGCCTCCACCGGAGGCACGGCTTTGGCGCGCTTTTGGTTTATTGAGTCCAGGTCTAAGTCCGTGAACACGACGACGCCTCGATCTGTCTTTATGAGCTCGACCTCGAGAGTTTCGCCGGGGTCATAGCCGCCGGCGGTAGCTGTGGCCGCGGCTCGTATTGCTCGCTTCACGTATTCCGTGTCCGACAGGTCAGGCTCAGCTGCACGGATGATGCCGCCTTTGACGTAGTGATCCCCACTGTACTTTCGGACTGGCACGCGATCGAGGAACTCACGTGTGAAGCGCTTCGTGTCTTTGCCTACAAGGCCTTGTCGGTTGAGCTCGTACTGCAGACGGTCATGCGGACTCTTTAGGATCCCCGCATCTTTTTCGTGGCCCATCAACTGGATCGCCACATAACTATGGTACTGAGTCACGCCCACGGACTCCGTTCGGGTCCCTAGCATCTCTTCGCAGTAGACAGCAGACAATTCTGGCCGTCGCAACAACGAGATCGTTCCATCCGGACCTAGTTTTTTGATGAGATCGAACAGGATCAGGCGATCAACGAAAACGTGGACCCTCTGGTAGTAGAGCAGGGCCTCGGCGATCTGGCCTGGTGTTATGGACAGACCCGTTTCAGTTCGGCGGAGGACGATATGCTCGAACATATTCTTGTTTGGACCGGCCAAATTTCTGAGCGTACCGTAGCTTCCTCTTCCTTGGGTATCCCTACGCGCGGTGCGATGGCACCAAGCTCACTCTGGCGGCGGGCGAAAATGACGCCGTTCGTGGCCCTCGCCGTTAAGCTAGCCGAATGGCAAAGAACATCAGCATCGACCGCACGAAGCGGCTGCGCGAGGAGCCGAGCAAGGGGCACAACCGCTGGCACCCGGACATTGCGCCCGTGATCGAGGTAGAGCCGGGCGAGGAGGTGACGCTCGAGACGCGCGACGCGATGGACTTGCAGATCGGGCCGCGCACCACGGCGAAGGACCTGGAGAAGTTGGAGCGCACCGTGGCGCATCCGCTGACCGGGCCGGTGTACGTGAAGGGCGCAAG
>DAIRFP010000053.1:0-26668 GCA_036794995.1 Thermodesulfobacteriota bacterium
CATCTGCTCTCACCCCCCGTGTCTAGTAACCCCGGTTACGGATAACGATTAGTTTGGAAAAGAGGGGCAAGGGGAGATTTTTCAAGCGGAATGGATGCAGATGTTATTCAACGAATTAACGGAACACCACACTAGATTACGATTCTCGGCAAGCGAAAATCTATTTTGTTTAAGACTCCGCTCTGATTCACGCCAGCTTGATCTTGTCGAATTGCGTGATCTTGAATTTCGCCGCGGCGCCGCCGGGGAGGATCGTGAACTGGTGCAAGGTGAATTCGTGCTCGTAGTCGCCGCGGGCGATGAGGCCGTCCACGGGAATCACGCAATCGTAACCAAAGGGCCGCACCGCGGCGGTGGCGGTATACATGACCGCCTGGTTGCTCGAAGCGCCGCAAACAATCACGGTCTTGATGCCACGCTGCTGCAACAAGGGCTGCAACTCGCCGCTGTAAAACTTATCGAAGGCGTGCGGAAACAGGACCGGCTCGTCATCTCGTTGTTTGAATGCATGCGGCATTCTCGCCTCCGCCGTGCCTTTGTAGCGATCGGCAACGGTATACACGACGAACAGGTTGGCTTGCCTGGCGCGGTCCAGAAACTTCGCCACCGGGTCGATCAACTTATAGCAAGGCTCCTCGGGATTCTCGCAGCGACAATTGAGATCCAAAACCAACAGCGCTGTGGTTTTGGGATCGACGGTGATCTCTTGGGGAATCGGTTTGTTCGGCATATATCGTCTCTCCTCTGAAATTGGAATTTTAGCGGGATTTCTCACTCCGTTTGGGATGACAAAACGCTCCGATGTCATTCCGAGCGCAGAGCGAGGAATCTTTCCTGGTCACGGTATCGCCGTAGGTTCCACCCTGTCAAGATGTTTCCCTTGACTGCGAGCACTCGGGTGGCGTAATTAAAACTCGAAGCCGTTTGCAGTGACAACCTAGCAGGAGTCGAAATGAAAGCCGCAGTATTGTATGAAGCGCGCCAACCCTTGCAGATCGAAGAGTTGGAGATGCCTCAAGTCGGTGATGAAGATATCTTGATCAAGGTTGCGGCCTGCGGCGTATGTCATACCGATCTAAAAGTCGTCGAGGGTAGAAACCGCTTCATACCTCCGACGATTTTAGGACATGAAGTCGCGGGAACCGTCGAGCAAGCGGGCTCGAGATGCAAAGACTTCGCAGCGGGAGACCGGGTGATTATCGGGATGCGCTACAAGTGCGGCCGCTGCCGCTATTGTCTCGCGGCGCGAGAAAACCTTTGCACGAATCGCCCTGCCCCGCCGGCTCTCAGAAAACCCGATGGTACCTCGGTTCGCCGCTGGAATGTCGGCGGCTTTGCCGAGTATGTGTCCGTGCCCGGATACATGGCGTTTAGGATTCCAAAGGGGATGCCCATGGAGGAAGCCAGCATCGTCGGTTGCCGCGTAACCACGGCCTATAATGCCGTGAAGCATCGCGCTCGGCTGGAGCCCGGCGATTCGGCCCTGGTGATCGGTTGCGGCGGTATCGGCCTCAACACCATTCAGTTTCTGCGCTGCTTCGGCGCCTATCCCATCATCGCGGTGGACATCGTCAACGACAAACTGGAAGCCGCCAAGAAATTCGGCGCCACCCATACCATCAATGCTTCAGCAGCGGATCCGGTGCAGGAAACCAGAAAGCTCACTGACGGCGGCGTCGACAAGGCGTTCGAGGCCATCGGCAATCCGAAAACCTCCGACCAGATCATTCAAGCCACGCGACCGGGCGGCACCGCAACGATTATCGGCGGTCTAGGCAACGGCCCGTTCACCATCAGCAGCGGCCGCTTCGTCACGAGTGAGATCACCATTACAGGCGTATCGAGCCGGCAAGCCCTTGATGTCGAGGAAGTGTTCCAGATGGCGGAGGCCGGCAGAATCGAGCTCAAGAGCCTGATTACAAAAACCTATCGCTACGATGAGATCAACCAGGCTTTGACGGATCTCGAACATGGAAAACTCCGCATGGGTATTTCGTTATGGAACTAGGGACGCAGCTATTGGATCTGCGCTTCATTCCCTGAAACCGGCTATATGCGCAGTGGATCGCACAAAGCCATGGGTGCGGGCGTGTCAGTGAAAGTATGGATCGTAACGATCTTTCTGGTCTGTGAACTTCCGATTGTTGCATCTGCCCAGCAAGAGCCGATCGAACTCATCGAAGACAACAGTTTTTTGATCGAAGAGGCCTACAATCAAGAGCCGGGCGTAGTGCAGCATATTTTCCAATTCGTCTATAGCAATGACCCAAGGCAGCGCGGTTGGGCCTTTGCCTTCACGCAAGAGTGGCCGATGTACGGGCAGGATCATCAGTTTTCTTACACTATCCTTGGTTATCACCTGATCAATGAAGGAGAACGCCAATACGGGGTCGGCGATGTCCTGCTGAATTACCGCTACCAGGCGCTCGAAGAAGGGCCCGGCAAGCCTGCGTTCGCGCCGAGATTTAGCTTGATTATCCCGACCGGTAACCGCGATAAAGGCACAGGCAACGGTGTTGTCGGTTATCAGTGGAGCCTGCCGTTCAGCAAGAAAGTTGCGTCCCGCCTCGCTTTGCACGCCAACTTCGGTGTGACTTACCTGCCCCACGTCCGGGCTCCCATGAACGACGGGCAACTCTCGCCGAAACGATCGCTGGTCTCGTCTTGGGTCGGAGGCAGCGCAATCTATGCGCTCTTGCCTCGACTCCATTTAATGTTGGAATGGCTGGGGTACATCCAAGATAACATCAATGGCTCTGGTAGGGCGGTGCGTACCTTCAATCCTCTCCTATCCCCTGGAGTCCGCGCAGCGGTTGTCAACGAAGAAGATTTGCAAATCGTGGCCGGCGCCGGCGCCCCCATCGGTCTTAACCGACAGGTCAATAATCTCGCGGGTTTTTTCTATTTTTCTGTGGAGCATAAATTGTTTTGACCCCGTGCCAAAGGATCTTATGCTAGCTTGCAGATAAAACCACAACGGAGGTGAACGATGAACGGTATTATCGATGCTGATACCCATATTTCTGAAGGCGAGGCGATGTGGCAGATGTTAGAGCCGGATTTTCTGCCGCGCCGGCCCATCATGCTCAAGGTCCCGAGCGATACTTGGTACGGCAACCGCGACGCATTCTGGCTGATCGACGGTGAGATCTATCCGAAGCCCGCGGGCAAGGGGAGTTTTGCACTGGTCACGCCGTCGGCGCAAAGCGTCCAGGCCGGCCGCCGGGATTCCACGGTGGGGACGCGGGAAATGACGGATATCAAGAACCGTCTCGCCGACATGGAGAAGTTGAACACCGCCGTGCAAGTCGTTTATCCGACCTTGTTCCTGGTCTACAACACCCAAGATGCCGGGCTCGAGCTCGCGTTATGCCGCGCCTACAACCGTTTTCTCGCCGCGTCCTGGGCGGCGGCGCCGGAGCAGATCAAGTGGGTAGTCGTGTTGCCCTTGCAGTCGATCAAAGAATCTATCGACGAGATCCGCTTCGCCAAACAAAACGGCGCCGTCGGGGTCTTTTTTCGCGGCATCGAAGGCGAGCACACCTTGGATCATCCCTATCTGTTTCCGATCTACGAAGAAGCGCAAAAGCAAAACTTATCGATCTGCGTTCACACCGGCTGCGGCGTTAAAGCGATACTCGAGATGTTCAACCTCGCGCGCAATCACACCTTCGGTCACACCCGAGTGATGCCGCTCTTGGCTTTTCGCGACATCGTGGCGAACAAAATACCTGAAAAGTTTCCCGGACTGCGCTTCGGTTTCATCGAAGCGGCCGCCGGCTGGACGCCGTTCCTGATACACATTTTGCGCCGGCTGCTGAAAGAAAAGTGGCAACATGGAACGAGCGCTGATTTGTTCCGCGACTACCGGCTTTACATCGCTTGTGAAGCGGACGAGGACATCCCCTACATCGCCAAGTACACCGGCGAGGATCATTTGCTCATCGGCTCAGACTATCCGCACAGCGATCCATCCAGAGAAGACCAGTTTGTCAATGCGATCAACGTTCGGGAGGATATTTCGCCGCAGCTGAGAAATAAGATCCTTTACGACAATCCACGGGCGTTTTATGCGCTGTGAGATTAGCATAATGGAATGGCGGAACCATGGAACGTTGGCGAATTGCAATAGCGGAACATTGGAATGAAGTACAAAAGGAAATCGGCATTCAATAAAATTTTAGTGAGCAGATGAACACAATAAAACGAGCGCTTTATTTTCTGGGGTTGCTTTTTTGTACCGGACCTTTGCCTGGTGCAGGCGGCCCGGGGTGGACCGCGGAACCGCCGCAGCGCGTCCGCATCGCTTACGCGAGCCGCAGCAGCTCAGCCATGCCGCTCTATACGGCGCTGCAAAAAGGCTACTTCAAAGCGGAAGGGTTAGAGGTCGAGATCATTCAAATGAACCCGCGTCAGGGCGCCAAGGCGGTGGTCAACGGCGACGTCTCTTTCGCCACCCCGTTTACCAGCACATTTCGCGGCATTCTTCAGGGCTTTCCGATGAAGCTCGTGTTTATCCATCTCAAGAAGGGCCCCTACTATGTCATGGTGCGGCCCGACATCAAAGAAGTGCCGCAATTGAAAGGCAAGAAGCTCGGCGTAGCGACGATCAAAGGTACGGATCAGTTGGTGGCCGAGGAGATGTTGCAGGCCAAAGGCTTCAATCCAAACCAGCTTCAAGCGGTGGCCATCGGCGACGGACCAGTCCGGATGCAGGCGTTGGTGAGCGGCGCAGTCGATGCGATCGCAGTGGCGCCGCCGCATGATTTGATGCTGCGCAAGATGGGCTATCCAGCGTTGGCCGGACCGCCGGAAGTCGGTCTCCCTTCGGCGGGGATGCTAACGTCCGACCGTTTGATCAAAGAAAATCCCCTGCTGGTTAAACGGACGCTGAAGGCTTTGCTGCGCTCGCATCATTACATTTTGGAGAATAGACAAGATACGATCCAAACCTTGATCAAATGGCTGCCCCAGCCTCTCGACATCGCCGAACATTCCTACGACGGCGAACTCAAAACACTTAGCCGGGACGGCATTATGACCGACCTTGAAATCGACGCGATTATCGCGCGGGTGGGAGAGAAAAAGCGCCCGCTAGACGAAGTGCGAGACTTCTCGTTCGCACGAGATGCGATGAAAGAACTAGGCCTGGCGAGATAGAGACTAGGGATGAAGACGGACGGATAAGGGATCAAGGAAGGCAAATTATCCCACCGTGGTGACCCTACCACTTGAACGGCTTGAACGTTTTGAACGGTTTGAACCCCTGGCGGATTCGCGTTTGAACCGCCAGGGTTAGTGATTCCGATTTATATCGTAGGCTTCGCCCAGCTCGGAGGCACCGACGATCTGAGCGGCGATATCGTGCCGGCCGTGCAACATGTGTAAATGCATGTCCCGGTAAAACCGTTCTAACGGATGCTTCTGAAACAGCGATGTTGACCCGCACATTTCCGCTACCCCCCACATGACTTTCTCCAGCATCTCCTTGGCCATCCACTTCGCCTCGTGGGCCGCAACCATCGCTGCATCCGGATCCGTTTTGAACATTCGCACCGCGCCGTAGAGGAGCAGCCGCGAAGCATCGAGCAGACTCTTAAGCTCGCCGAAGCGCAGTTGGCGATACGGGTCTTTGCTTCCGCTTCTTTGCTGGACGTAGCTCAGGCCCCAATCGTAGATCGCTCGCGCCGAGCCTAGATAGTTGGCGGTAAACGCGAAGTTAATTTTCCCCAGCCAGTTTTCGCCCAGAAATTGCCCCGGCCGGCCGAGCAGGTTTTCTTCCGGAACAAAGCAATTCTCCAGAGAGAGCCACGGGCTTACGCAGGCACGCATACCCATCGGCCGCCAAATTTCGGCGTCGACCTTCAGCCCCGGCGTGTCTTTGTGCATCATAAACATGAGCGCCCGGGGCTGGTCTTCCAAACCGACGCTGCCGATCCAGAACCACTCCGCGAGCGTTGCGTTGGTCGCATAATGCTTCACACCGCTCACAAGAAACCCGCCCCTGACCCGCGTTGCCGTGCTTGGCGACGCTCCGTGGGGCTCGGCGCCGCAACCGGGAAGCAAAGCGCCGCGCTTGACCGTGGGCTCGATCCACCGGGCGACCTGTGCTTCGGTGCCCATCTGAGCGATCATCATCAAGGCATTGTTGTGAACCTGAAAACAATGTGCCGTTGATGGATTGCCGTACGCCAAGTATTCGTCGAGCACAAAGAACGCCAGCGGATCGTCGCCATATAAACCATAGCCGAGCCCGCCGCGCTTTCGCTCGAGATTGGCCAACAGCCATCCTTCGCGATGAAGATCGTCGATGTCTGCCGCAGGCGCCTCGAAGACGAGGTCATGCCCGGCGGCTCGCGGCGCGATGCGCTCTCTCACCAATCGCTGGACGCGCTGAATCAGTTCCTGCTGCGCTGTCGTAAAACCAAAATCCACGATCTTAGCTCCTTCTCCAGATCCACGAGACAAGATTGGCCTGGAGCACGAATGTGTATCCCATTCGGGCGTCGGCAATGTCAAGGAATCCCATCATTACGAGGATTGTGAACAGCCAAGAAAAATTCTCAAGTCTCTAGAATGTCGTGTTTCGCCCCGTTATCATAGTTTCAACTTTACCTTTTCATGGTCGCCGATTGCGGCTCTTCTGACAACCAATGCGCCGACGCGATTTTATCAAGGCCACCGCTTTTCTGGCGGCCGCGCCAATGTTTCCACCGGGCTTGTTGGCCGCCGCCCCGGCAACCATGCGCAAGATCGGCAACCCGCAGCCGTTCGACTATGCCCGGCTCAAGGGTCACGCTCGCGCGCTGGCGCACGCTCCTTATCAGCCACCGCGGGACGCCCTGCCGAAAACTCTGTCCGACCTGGGCTGGGACGAGTACCAGTCCATCCACTTCCTTCCCGGCCATGCGCTCTGGGGCAAGGAGGCGCTCAAGTTCCAGCTGCGTTTCTTTCACCTCGGCCGCTCCTTCAAAGAGCCGGTGCACATGTACGAAGTGACCAACGGCCAAGCGCAGGAGATCGCCTACGACCCGGCGATGTTCGACCTTCGCAAAAGCGGCATCGACGTAAAATCGGTGCCTGAAGACCTCGGGTTCGCCGGCTTCAGAGTGCATTTCCATACCCTTTGGCAGAATGATGTCGTTGCGTTTCTCGGCGCCAGTTATTTTCGCGCGGTCGGTGAGGACTTCAGACAATATGGCCTCTCGGCGCGCGGGCTGGCGATCGATACCGGCCTGGACCACGGCGAAGAGTTTCCGCTCTTTAGCGCTTTCTGGCTGGAACGTCCGGCGAAAAATTCCGAGCGCTTGACCGTCTACGCTCTGCTGAACTCGCCGAGCATCGCCGGCGCCTATCGCTTTGACATCGTCCCCGGCGCGACCTTAGTAATGGATGTGGATGCCGCGCTCTATCCGCGCAAGCCCATCGAGCGCCTGGGCGTCGCGCCTTTGACCAGCATGTTCCAGTGCGGCGAGAATGACCGCCGCATAGCCACCGATTGGCGTCCCGAGATCCACGACTCCGACGGTCTATCGCTGCTCACCGGCGCCGGCGAGTGGATCTGGCGCCCGTTGGTGAACCCGGTCGGCATACGAGTGAATTCTTACTTCGATGAAAATCCGCGCGGCTTCGGACTGCTGCAGCGCGACCGCAACTTCGACCACTATCAGGATGATGGGGTGTATTATGAGCGCCGGCCGAGCCTGTGGGTGGAACCGAAGGCCACGGCCAGCGGTGGTTGGGGCAAAGGCGCAGTGCAGTTAGTTGAGTTGCCGGCTCCCGACGAGACTTTCGACAACATCGTGGCCTACTGGAATCCGGCTGACAAGCCGCAACCCGGACAGGAGTTGCTGTTCAGCTATCGCCTGCACTGGGGCGCGCGCATGCCGTTCGCGGCGCCACTCGCGCAGGTCGTCGCCACCCGCACCGGAATCGGCGGCGTGGTCGGTCGGAAGCGGCATTACTTCTCATGGCGCTTTGCCGTAGATTTTGCCGGCGGCCAGCTCCCGACGCTCGCCAAGAACGCAAAAGTGGAGCCGGTGATCAGCGCCTCACGCGGCGAGGTCGAGATCACTTCCGCTCGGCCTCAGCTCGAGATCAAGGGGTACCGAGCAATGTTCGATCTCAAGCCGACGGACGACAGCGTGGAGCCCATCGATCTGCGGCTCTACCTGCGGCGCGACGGCAAGCCATTGACCGAGACTTGGATCTATCAATGGACGCCGCCACCGCCGGCGGAGCGGAAATATTAGCTGGGAGAAGGAAATTAGGGCCGGCGCCGGTTTGCGAGGAGACAACCCCATCCTTGGACCGCGGGGATAATGCCGGGGCGCACCAAGTCGTTCCACACCTCCACGCTCATGTTCGTGAAAGCCGGCTTACCGAATTCCTCTTCCAAGGCCGGAATAATGTGCAGGCTCATGGCAGCTCCTCCCGGCACCGCGATGGCATCCGCCTCGGGTGCTAGCTTCGCCGCTTCCCGCCCGACCTCGAGCGCGATCTTCACCCCATCTTCTAATGACATGGCAAAGGCTTCGGCTGCCCATTGGTTTCTTTTGGTGATACCAACGACTTTGATGCCGCCGGATTCCAGATAACGGGTCATCGCTTCGTTGACTGCGTCGGCCCATCTGCTGCCGATGGCCAAGGTCTTGAGCCCGAGGTGGTTCATCGCCGCAATAAGCGCTTCCAGGGGCGCGTCGGCTGGAACGCCGGTTTTTTCTCTCGTCTGCCGGAGCAAATCGACAACCCGCGGCCGGCCCAACACCCCCGAAATCGGCGCGCCGCCGAAGATAATCACATCCGCTTTTTCCTTTACCAGCATCTCAACGCAGTTCCAGTAGTTGCCAAGGGCTTTCTCGACTCCCTCGGGAGTGTAATTCTCAAGGCCGAGGCCGGTGGATATTTCCATGAGATCGAGGGGCACGAGCCGGTAGAGCTGATAGCAGGGCCCGCGCTGGACGGCTTCGTTTGCGCGCGGATGGATCACACCGTAACGAAATCGGGGCAATATTTTTTCTCCAGGGTCAATCATCACGTCCCCCAGTCTCTTACATGCACCAGCGTCACGCTGGGCAGGTTTTCATATGGGCGAAAATATTCTTGCGCGTCTTACAACAATAATAAATGCCACAAAGAGATGCCCGGGTCCCCCGCGTTTAGTCTGATCGATCGTCGGGCCCATTAGACCGTCGCTTGAAACTCCGAATCACCAGGAAAACTGCGAAGGCGATAATAATGAAGCTGAGTATCGCATTGAAGAAAATCCCATAGTTGAGCGTTGCCGCGCCGGCAGCCTTCGCGGCAGCCACACTGGGATAGTCCTTACCGGATAGACTAACGAAGAGGTTGGTGAAGTCCACGTTCCCAAGGGCCAAACCGATGGCGGCATGATGATGTCGTCAACCAAGGATGCGATGATTTTACCAAACGCGGCGCCGATAACGACGCCGACGGCCATGTCAATAACGTTTCCCCTCATCGCAAATCTTTAAATTCCTTCAGCATAACCACCATCTCCTTTTCTTGATGAGTTGCTATTCGACGCTTGCCGAAGCCCAAACTAGAGGCGAGCATCGTGGTCCGTCACTCAAAAAGCTATATGGCAAGCTCAAGGATCAAGTCAAACGAGATCAAAGCACAATCCTTGGCCGGCGTGTAACTTCCCGGTTCGTTGCTCGTCCAATCATCAGAGTGTATCGTTAGGGTGTGACCGCTTTGAAGAGATTCGGGTTCAGAGCAGCACTCTTTTCCACGGTTGTTCTCACCGTGGCCTATGTCTCGCTTTTCTTCATGGTGCGCTCGGTTGTTTTTCAACAGTGGCTCGAGAGCGAAGCCAGCCACCGAACCGGGCAAATTGTCAATCTCAGCGATCTTCGTCTAACGTTTCCTTTCAGCTTGGTCGCCTCCGGCGTGGAAATTTCGAATGAGTCGGGTAAACTTCTGCAGGGAGAACGCATTTCCGTTACCTTCGGTTTTAGCGATCTCTTCTACAAAAGCATCCACCGAATCGAGATTAACAAGCCCATCTTTCACGTTGACCTGCAAAAACTATTCGACTCGCCGGCAAAAACTTCCCTCGGCGTTGCGATTCGTCATCTGAATGTTGAGGATGGCACGGTCGTCTTAAAGACCATGGAGGGCCAAAACTTGGAGTTTCGCGCGGTCAATCTGAACGCGCAAAACGTCAATATGGAGCAGGCGAGCGGGATTACTTTGCGGACGGATCTGCCCTGGCTCAACGGCTCCGCGGAAATCTCGATTCACAGCGAGAAAGAGGAGCAGGAGGCCGAGATCAAGGTGCGACAGGGGCCGGCCAAGGATCTCGCCCGTTTGCAGTCACCCCAAAGTCCACTCCGTGATGCTTTGCTCGTCAAAATCAAACTGCATAAGACTCACAGCCAAGCATTGGCAATCGCCGCATCGGGAGAAGTTGATGGATGGACCATCGGCGCTGAAAAGATAAACGGCCGCTTTGAGTCCCGCGCCGAAATCGATCCCGGTTTCAAAAACGTCGTCGTCTCGGCCCAAATCAAGGCCATCGACCTACCCTCGCAGATCGGTTCCATTACGATTCCTGCGATTCCCGGCGGCGCCGTCGCAACTCTTGAAGTCAGCTATTTCTTTCCAGAAAAAAGCATGACCTTCAAGACTTTTCATCTCGCTTCCGCATCGGGAACAGCGGACGTTAAAGGCATGATGGTTTTCGATCCTGAGCCGACGCTGGTGCAGACGCAAGCGAATATTCGCAAGATCCCCATGGAAGCGATCAAGCCATTCTTGCCTGATCGGTTCCGCGGGTGGACTGTCCACGGCAGTGCAGATGCTGATTTGCAGATCGAGGGCCCCTGGCGCGCCTTTGCGTTAAAAGGAGTCGCCCGAACGAATGCAGCGGAGCTGAAAAGCGAAATGTTTTCCGTGCAGCAGCTCAGCCTGACAGCCCCGTTTGAATGGGCCAATTCGACATTACGCGCCAACGATGTCCGAATCCTAGGAAAAACTTTGGCACTGGCGGGGGGCAATCTCACGGCAGCCGCCGAAGAGCTCCAGCTTGATGGCGGCGTGGAATTTAAACCCAACGAACCACTGAAAGCAAAGGGGAAGCTCCGCCTTCGGCGCGGTCGCTACGCGACTTCCGACGGGTCCAAGATGGGAGAGAATTTTGCCCTGGCCGGTGATTTGGAGGCTACCACTATAGAGAACAAACTCGTGTCCGTCTCCGGCAGCCTAAACATCGAAGAGGGCGAGCTTCTCTGGGGAAAATTCTTCGGCGACTTCAAGGCGCAGAAGCCCACACTCGGCTTTTACGGGGACTACCTTGTCGGTCCAGACGAACTTCAACTGCGCCGGCTCGATTTTTCACTTGCTAAAGTCGGTACCGTTGGGCTGAGCGGGACCGTGCAACAAATTTCGGCTAAGCCGATAGCGCGACTTCAAGTCAACGGCAAGGATATCCAACCTTCCGGTGTCTTTGACTTCTTCATCCGCGAAACCTTGAGCCGGAATTACCCGATCTTGAAGCAGCTGACTCTCGGCGGCCGTGTCGATTTGGCTGCCCAAGCCAACGGCGCTTTGGATGATTTGTCCGTCGAAGGTAGTCTCCAAGTGCAGCGCGGCAGCCTGGGTGTCAAATCCGACCAATGGCGGGTCGGTCCCATGAATCTCACGCTCCCCTTCCGAGTCTATCGGCCAGGGGTAATTCGCGAAGCGGTTCCCGCAAGCGTTCCCGCCGGAACATTGACCGTGGAGTCGCTTCGTTTCGGCGCTGAGTCCGTTGCTCAGTTTAAAACCCCAGTGGCGTTATGGAACAACGCGCTGCGATTCGATCAACCTATCCGGCTCTCTATCTATGGTGGCACGCTTGAAATCCGCAACCTCGCATGGATCGATTTGATCGGAGATCCCAGCACGTTTTCGCTATCCATGGAGGCGAAAGATCTCCAGCTCCGGCCACTGACCGAAGGATTGGGTTGGTATCCGTTCGGCGGCACCCTCAGCGGCTCGATTCCCAAGGCGGCAATGACTGGCAACGTGCTTCGTAGCGAGGGCCAAATCCAGATCGAGCTCTTTGGCGGGCACGTGCAGGTCAGCAAAACGGAAATCGAGAACCCGTTCTCCTCGCTACCGGCCATTAAGTTGGATGCTCGGTTTCAAGACATTGATCTCGAACAGGCGTCCGAGATCTTTGCATTCGGACACATCTCGGGCATTTTAGAAGGAACCATCAGCGATCTGATCATCGCCAACGGGCAACCATCGCAAATGCGAGCCGAAATCCAGACCGTGGCGCGGCCGGGCAGTAGTCAATGGATCAGCGTGGAAGCGCTGAACAAGATCACGGTCTTGAGCTCAGGCGAGGATGGCAGTCTGGTTTATGGAGGGATCGCCGGTTTTTTTGACGAATTCCGCTACAGCAAGATGGGATTCAAAACCGCTCTCAGAAACGACAAACTGACCCTGCGGGGCGTCGAGAGCCGCGACGGAAAGGAGTTTCTCGTCGTCGGCACCCTGCTTCCACCCACCGTCAATGTCATCAGCCACACACAAGAGATCGCTTTTAGCGATCTCTTGAAGCGCTTGCAACAAATCCAAAAATCAGACAAACCGCAAATCAAGTGATACGGAGGGAATCATGCTTAAACCTGTTGCTCTTCTCATCGCTTTCTTAGCCAACTCCTGCGTGACGGTGAATATTTATTTTCCTGCCGCGGCGGTGGAACGTGCAGCCGATGAGATCGTCAAAGAAACCTGGGGCGGACGAAGTGAACCGGCTCCCAAAGAACCACCGCGCAGCCTGCTTCCGAGCGCGGCATGGAAAATTGTCTCCGCCGGTTTGGTGAGCGCAGCTTTCGCCCAGGAAGCCGACATCAATATTTCCAACCCCGCCATCCGCGCCTTGAAAGATTCGATCAAGAACCGCAGCGGTGGCATCAAGCCGTTCATGGATCGGGGAAACGTGGGGCTGACGAGGGATGGCCTGCTGACCGTTCGAACAACGGACGGCCTTAATCTCAAGGAGCGGGCGGAGGTGCAACAACTGGTGGAGGCGGAAAATCGCGACCGGGAATCGTTGTATCTCGAGATAGCGAAGGCGAATAACTTCCCGAAAGAATCCGTGCCAAAGATCAAAAGCATCTTTGCCAGGAGCTGGGTTGAACAGGCGCAATCAGGATGGTGGATCCAAGACGCGCAAGGAAATTGGCAAAGGAAATGACGCGACGCAACCTACCTATTGTCCTCGTCCCAATTCCTGGGACCGCCGTGTCGCGCTGGCGACGGCTTCCATGACAGTTCCGCGAAATCCTTTTTGCTCCAGCGCGTAGATTCCCGCAATCGTGGTGCCGCCAGGCGAAGTCACCTCGTCTTTCAGCTCCCCAAGGTGTTTGCCGCTTTCCAGGGCCATGCGTGCGGCCCCGTATACCGTCTGGAGCGCCAGCTTGAGGGCCACCTCTCGGGAGAGGCCCATCTGAACTCCCCCTTCGGCCAACGCTTCCATGAAAAGAAACACATACGCCGGGCCGCTGCCGCTGAGCCCGGTCACTGCGTCTAAATACTTTTCTTCCACGGCCATGGCGATCCCAAAACTGTTGAGAATCGAGCCCACGGTCTCCATGTCCTCGGGCGTCGCATGCGCCCCACCGGCATAGCCCGACGCTCCCGCTCCCACGACACAAGGAATATTGGGCATGACCCGCACCACCCGAGCCCCTTGGGCCAAGTGGGTCTCGAGCCGGGAAAGCGGGACACCCGCGGCGACCGAGACCAGGAGCTTGGTTTTGCCCAGTTTCCTTGCCGCTTCCTTGACCACCGCATCGACGATTTGAGGTTTGACCGCAAGAATCACGATGTTCGCGAACTCACAAACTTGTCCGTTGTCCGGCGTGACTCCGATGCCGAGCTCTTCGGCAACGGATTGCCGCAACCCATCGCTTACGTCGCTTGCCATAACTTGATCTTTAGACACCAGGCCCGCCCTGATGATTCCACGCACGATCGCAGAGCCGATCTTACCTGCGCCGATGATGCCGATTTTTTCCTGCAACATCACAAATTACCTCCCTGGCCCGTCCTTTCAGCTCGCCCCACAATAAAGCCTTGAAAGTGGAACTGCAAAGCACTCTTCGTTAAAAACAAAAGGCCTTCGGCACATCACCGAAGGCCCTCTCAGCAGGCTGCGGACGACGGCATCGCCCGAGCTTCAGTATCGCTTTCCCAAGGCTTGAAGACCGTACAGGGCCTGTTCGTCATCGGGGCTCAAGGCTAAAACTTCGCGGTACTTCTGTTCTGCTTCCTGCACTTTGCCCAGTTTCGCGTAGACTTCGCCCAGCGAGCGGCGCCAATCATTTCTTCTGCGCCTCATGCGCAACGCTTCTTTATAGGACTCAGCGGCGCTCTCCCACAAATTGAGTTTGCGATATACCTCTGCGAGCTCCGAGTAGAGCGTAGCCGAGTCCTCGCCTTTGCCTTTAGACTTTTCCAGCAATGTTTTAGCTTCTTGGAACAGATTCTTTGCCGCCTGCTCGTCCTTCTCACGGTTTCCCTTCGCTAAGGCGAGGCGACCGAACGCCAGTAATACTGCGGGATGCTCCGCTTGAAGCTCCCGTGCCGGCACAAACCATTTCTCCGCTTCCGCAGTATCGCCCGAGTGGAGCGCTATATTTCCCAGACCCAGGTAGGGAAGCACCTCACGGCTGCCGAGCGAAATAGCTTTGGCATAAACGGTCTTGGCTTCGGGCAAATAGAACTCGTCGCTCAAGGCCAACACCTCTGAAACCGTATCGCGTGAGCGCTCCATGGCGGCAAAGGCGGTCTTGGCCGCCTCGGCACTCTTGTCTTGATCCAAAAGCACCTTGGTTTGGAGAACGTAAAATTTCGGATTCGTTGGATCCAGACGCACCGCCTGTTCCAGTTCGCTCAAGGCCCGGTTGTTGGCCACGCTCGCGACGTAGGATTGCGCCATATAATAGTGGTGCATCGCTTCGGACACCGCCAGGGGCTTATTTTTCAGCCACGGCGGCGAATCCATGATGTAGGGGACCATAGTTTTGCGATTGAGTTCCGTGGTCGCGCGGCGCAGACTTTTAGGCGCGGAGAACTCCAACTGGGCGCCGTCGTCCGTGTTGATCTCAGCACCCTTGGAAAAGTTCAATATATTCTCTTTTCCCATGCGATAAAAACCTTGCACGGCGTAAACATCCGACAATCCGAGGTAGTCGAGATCCGACCTGAGCATCCAATTATTATCGTAGATCTTTTTAACCGCGGCGTAATCAAACCGCTGTTCCTGTTTGCTGCCGATCAGCAGGAAGTCGCTTTCCTTCATGCTCCAGAGCGTGACATAGGGAAACGCTTCGACAAAAGTCCGAAACACCATGCGGAAATCATCCGGCGACATGGAGTAATTATGAAACCACTGGGCGAAAATCCCGTCGTCCTTAATCTTGGACTTGACCACCTGGTAGAACTCTCTGGTATAGAGGTTGGCGATGCCGGCGATCCAGGGGTTCGACGGTTCCGCGGTGATCACGTCGTAGTATTTGGGCGTGGCTAAAATATAATTGCGCCCGTCCGTCGGAATCACTCGCACCCGTTTGTCTTCGAGCACGCTGCTGTGACGCGAGTTGCGCGCCCGGCGATGCAAGGTATCGATGGCGCCGCGATAATCCCGGTCCTCCGAAAGTTTCATCAGCCTGGAGCGTTCCTCTTCCTTCATGACTCCTTTGTAAAAGAGCTGTTTTTTGCCCGGATCGTACCAGACTCTACTGTTCACGGCGTCAGCCGGGAAGGTCACTCCTTCAGGCAATTTTTCCATATTGACGAAGACCCGGTCAAAGAATTTGCTGGCCTCGATCATCGCCGGTTCGATCTCGATAACCTCGATCTCCTTCAGCGTATCGAAGGTTGCCAGCGCCTTCGCCGACATGCCGCTGCCAAGCCCGATGGTGAGGGCGACCTCAGCCTTGGGATGAAGCAGCATGGGAATGTAGCTGGTCATCAACTGACTGAGGGCATCCCCATAGGAACCATCGATTTTGCCGTTGGACTTGAAGTAGATGTATTCGCTCCCGGGAATACGGTGGACACTAACCGTCGTGGTCAGCCCCTCGCGGTAAAACAGCACGTCATCCCGCTTCATTTCTTCCAGCCTGAGAGAGTTGGTGGGCAGGCTTTCGTAGCGATCATGATAAATGGTGACGCCGCTGGTGAGAACATGGGGATCCCAGCGCGGCGTCCGAAATGGAATCACGACCGCCAGAATCAACACAGCCAGACCCAGCGCAAAGCGCGGCACCATGGACATTCGCGGATCGGCCCACACGAGCAAACAGCCGATCAGCAGGTTCATGACCACGCCGAAGATGATGGTATTTTGCACCCCGATATGGGGGATCAGAAGAAATCCTCCGGCAAAAGCGCCCAGCACCGCGCCGACGGTGTTGGCGGCATAGGAGCTGCCGACGCCGCTGCCGACGCGATACAAACTTTGGGTAAACAGTCGCGCAACCAAAGGAAACGTCATGCCCAGGAGTACCGTGGGCACGAACATCACCAGCGCAGAAAGAAACATTTGCAGGTAGAGGAACACGGTAAAGGTATCGCCAAAGCCTTGCAGCAATCGCACAAAAATCAGCGGCAGCCTCTCGAACAGAGGTATCGTCGCCAGCGCCGCCAAACCTACCCACAGTTGGATCAACCCGAAGGTGCTTAAGCGCGCCTCCCGCCCCCCGAGTAGACGGGCGTAGATGAATCCGCCCAGGGACAAGCCGATGAGAAAAGTCACCAGCATCGTCGTAAACGAGTAGATGGAGCTGCCGATAACCAGGGTCAACGCGCGGGTCCAGGCATTTTCATAGACCAGCGCAGCAAATCCCGAGAGCCCAAAGGAAACCAAGAGCACCCAATTGAGCCAGGGCAAACCGGTTTGTCCTTCCGCAGTCTGGGTCTCCTCCGCCGCGGCTTCGGCAGCAAACTGCACCGGTTCTCTATCGCGCAGCCGATCCACGACCAGAATCAGGGCCGCAATAACGAGATTCACCGCCGCTGCCACGTAGACGGTGGTGCGCATGCCGAGAGTGGGAATGAGAAAAAAACCGGCGGCGGCGCAACCGATCACCGCACCCAGGGTGTTGGTGGCGTAAAGATCTCCCACCCGCCGGCCGAACTGCGCAAAACTGCGCACGTAAAAGCGGCTCAGCACCGGCAAGGTAGCGCCCATCAGAAGGGTCGGGAACACGAGCAAGAGAAAGGAGAGACAGAACAGCACCAAATTGAAAATGAATGGATAGGATTCATTGAGGCCAAAAATCGGGGCGTAGGCTTTTTGCGCCAGAAGAAACAGCCAGGGCACGGCGAATCCGTAAATCCCGACTCCTGCCTCCAGGACGCCGTAGAGCAGAAAGTCGTTCTTGCCGCGGTCGGCGATTTTTCCGAAAAGATAACTGCCAATCGCCAATCCGGCCATGAATGCGGACAAGACCGTGGCGATGGCGTAGGTCGTGTTGCCGAAGATCTGGGTGAGCATCCGGGTCCACACGACCTGGTAGATCAGGCCTGCGGCGCCAGAGAAGAAAAAACAGAAAAGGCCCACCCCTAGGAGCCAATCCTGTTTGGAGCGCTGAACAGTTTCCGTCATATAGTTCACGTCGAAACAACCTCCGCAGACAATTCAAGCACTGATAGCAAGCCCCAACACAACTGTAAAGGGCCACATCGAGAGTTCACTTCACTACGTTAGCACACCGACCTCGCCACCGGACGACGTGTGCATTAGACGGTTTTCACTGGCCCTAGCTTCATTGACTTTTGCAGGAATGTTAGATAAGCGTAAATTTCGCTTGGGCATTCCGAATCTGAGAATTCACTTCCTTATCTGTAATCCGATTGGGCCTAGGAACTCGATATTTATCAGTCGGTTGGGGTTGTTTCCCAATGCGACTTTATGACCACTTTATAGAAAAGTCTCGATCTTGATTGGAGGGAGCGCAATGGCAAAAGCTGCTAAAAGAGACGGCGCGGCGCCCGAAGAAGTTAAGGACCTGCGGGGCGCAATCGAATGGATGAAAAAAGCGGGCGACATCATCATAACCGAAAAAGAGGTCGACCCCAATCTGGAAATAACCGGCATCCAAAAGCAGTTGGATGGCGGCTGTCCGATTCTTTTCAATAACGTCAAAGGCAAACCCCACCATCGTGCCATTACCAATCTTTTCGGTGACATGAACGTCATTAATAAGATGTTCGGCTGGAAGGACCACGCCGACCGTACCCGAAAACTGGCTCATTCGATTACCCATCCAATTCCACCTATCGTTGTCGATCAGAAAGACGCGCCGGTCCAGGAAGAGGTTTACGAGAAGCCGGCCGAAGCCAATGAATTTGTCATCCCGATTCGTCACACGGATATCGAGCCTGAGTTAACCGTCGGGTCCGGCAACCGTCTGATCTCCGGTGACTACTTCGGCGGCGGAACCGACCTCGGCTACAACCGCATGAACTTTCGCTGGGGCAACGTCGCCACTTTCCAGATTTCGCCGGGTTCCCACATGTGGCAGGTGGTCAGCAAGTTTTACAAAGACAACAAGCTCGTCCCGATTACCATGAACTTCGGCCTGCCGCCGGCTGGCTCATTACTGGCAGGTGCTGGGTTTGATTATGTCATTTTACCCCAGGGCTGTGATGAAGTGGGTATCGCGGGGGCGGTGCAAGGCGCGCCGATGCGCATGGTCAAGGCCCGCACGGTCGACGCCATGGCCCTTGCAGACGCCGAAGTGGTTCTCGAGGGTTACGTCAATCCCCGTGACCGTCGTTTCGAGACCGCCGAGTCCGAGAAAGCCGGCATTCAGGGCCGTTTCCACTTCCACCCGGAATGGGCCGGTTATATGGGTAAAGCCTACAAGGCGCCGACCTTTCATGTCACCGCCGTCACCACGCGCAGGCGTGAGACAAAGCCGATCATCTTCCCGCTGGGCGTCCACACCCTGGATGACCACAATATCGATACTACGGTTCGTGAAGCCGCGATGTTCGAGCTCTGTGAGCGCATGCAGCCGGGCATCATTATCGACGTCAACATCCCCTATTGTATGACCGATTGGGGAGGAGCGATCATTCAAGTCAAGAAACGCAACCGCATCGAGGAAGGCTGGCAGCGAAATTTCATGGCGGCTATCCTGGCCACATCGCAGGGTTCGCGGCTGTGCATTGCGGTCAGCGAAGATTGCGATCCCTACGACATGGACGATGTCATGTGGTGTCTCACCACCCGCGTCAATCCGAAGACCGATATCATCAATCCCTTGCCCGGCGGCCGTGGACAGACCTTTATGCCGGCCGAGCGGATGACCGCCGGCGAGAAGGAATGGACGGCTTCCAACACCAGCTTTGAAGGTGGCATGGGCATCGACGCTACGGTTCCGTTCGGTTATGAAAGCGACTTCATGCGCCCGGTCTATCCCGTCGACCGCATCGATCTGAAGAAGTTTTTCAGTGACAAAGATATTCAAAATGCCAAGTCTCGAATGCAGGGCTGGGTCCACTCTTTGGCCCGTACTGGACGATAATTTTGGAGCGCGTCTGCATCCCGAGTTAACCAAAGGGCAGGGTTGCATCCCCTGCCCTTTTTTTTAAATTATGGCCTCTAGCGACAGAAATGAGGGGCTCCTCTCTCCCTATCGAGCCCTTGATCTAACCGATGAACTGGGATTTTTGTGCGGCAAGATCTTGGGCGATCTGGGCGCTGACGTCATCAAAATCGAGCCTCCCGGCGGCGATCCGTCGCGCGCAATTGGGCCCTTTTACAAAAATCAGATCGATCCGGAAAAGAGTCTTTTCTGGTTTGGTTTCAATAATAATAAGCGCGGCATTACGCTCAACCTGGAATCGCCCAGGGGACGTGAACTTTTCTTGCAGCTGGTGGCCACGTCCGACTTTGTCATCGAATCTTTTATTCCGGGCTACCTCGACAGTCTAAATCTCGGCTACGCCGCTCTCAGCAAGGTCAATCCCCGTGTCGTCCTGACTTCAATCACGCCCTTCGGCCAGACCGGTCCCTATAGTCGATTCAAGGCATCGGACATTGAAATCATGGCATTGAGCGGCTGCATGTCTTTGACGGGAGATATAGATCGTCCGCCCCTGCGGGTGACTTTTCCACAGTCCTGCGGTTGGACGGGCTCCTATGCCGCGACGGGAGCGCTGGCGGCGCATTATCATCGGGGGCGCACGGGCGAAGGGCAACAGGTGGATGTCTCCGCCCAGGCCTGTCTGTTATGGGCCTTTTCCCATGCCCACACTTTTTGGGATCTCAACCGCCACGTGGAAAAGCGCGCCGGCTCATTCATGACCGGGCGCAGCATCACCGGCGCGAAAATGAGAGTTTTCTGGCCCTGCAAGGACGGCTACTTGAACTTCATCATCTATGGAGGCGAAGCCGGCAGGCGCACCAATCAAGCCTTGGTGGACTGGATGGATAGCCAAGGGACGGCACCGGATTTTTTGAAGCAGAAGGACTGGAAAACTTTCGACATCGCCAAAGTCACCCAGGACGAAATCGACCGCATGGAGGAGCCCATCGGCGAGTTCTTCAACGGCGTGACTAAGGCTGATTTCTTCAAACAGGTCGTGCAACGCCAGATGCTGGGTTATCCGGTGGCCAGCGTCAAAGAAATTTTCGAAGATCCGCAGCACGAAGCACGCAACTTCTGGCAGACGGTTGAGCATCCCGAGCTGAAGAGCGCCATCGAATATCCGGGAGGATTCGCGAAGTTCTCTGAAGGAGCCTGCCAGATCTGGCGACGCGCTCCCTTGATCGGCGAGCATAACCGCGAGATCTACGGTCAGGAACTCAGAATGGCGCCGGCGGAAATCGCCGAATTGCAAAAGCAGGGAGTGATTTAGTCGCTATGGAGTCGCTTAAGGGCGTCAGGATTGTCGAATTCGCCGCCTTCGCCGCCGGGCCCGCCGTCGGGAAGCACCTGGCGGATCACGGCGCCACCGTGGTTCACATCGAATCGCGAGTGCGCCTGGACGGCTTTCGTGCTCATTATCCGCCCTACAAAGACAATATTCACGGGCTCAATCGCTCAGGTCTGTTCGCCCTTTGCAACAACGACAAATTGGATATCACGCTAAACTTGAAGAAAACGCCTCACGCGACAGCGCTGGCCAAGAGGATCGTGGCTTGGTCGGATGTGGTCATAGAAAACTTCAGCCCGGGAACGATGGCGCGCCTGGGTCTCGATTACCAAAATCTTAAGCAGGTTAAACCGGATCTGATCATGTTGAGCAGCTCGAATTTGGGTCAGACCGGCCCCCATGCCCATCACGCCGGGTTTGGTTCGCAGCTCTCGTCCTTGGCGGGCTTCACGCATTTAACGGGATACCCCGACGGCTCCCCGCAAATTCTCTACGGACCGTACATCGATTACATCGCCGTCGCCTACGGTGCTACCGCAATTTTGGCCGCGTTGGATTACAAACGACGCACCGGCAAAGGCAACTATATAGACACGGCCCAATACGAAACGGGTCTGCAGTTCCTGGCACCGATTCTTTTGGATTATCGAGTTAACGGTAAAGTGGCGAGCCGCAATGCGAATCGGGATCCCTACGCCTCACCCCACGGCGCCTATCCTTGCAAGGGCGACGACAGTTGGTGCGTCTTGAGCGTTCACTCTGAATCCGAATGGCAGGCGCTTTGTCGCGTAATGGGGAATCCGGCTTGGACCGCTGATAAGAAATTTTCTTCCCACCAATCGCGCAAGACTAATGAAGACGAGCTGGATCTGAAGATCGGCGAGTGGACCGCGGCCTTCACGGCTACGGAAGTTATGGACAAATTGCAATCGGCGGGAGTCAAAGCCGCAGTCGTCAATACCATGAAAGATGTCTACACCGATCCTCAACTATCTCAGCGTCCCCAGTGGGTCGAGTTGGAACATCCCGAAATCGGCAAGATGCACTATCAGAGACCTCCCTTCTTGCTCACCAAAACACCACCTGGCCCGGCGAAACGGGATCCGCTCTTGGCGGAGCACAACGAGTACTTCTACCGCGGCCTGCTCGGCTTGACCCAGGAAGAGTATAGCCAATTGGTCGACGCCCAAGTCATTTACTAAAAACCTGACCGTGCTATTTCAATCAGCACCGCTGGCGCTAACGTCGTGAGTTCGGCGCAGTCAAGATTGCGAAAAAACAACCGAGGTTTTCCCATCTTTGCGATTTTTTTCCACTTTTCGCGTTGACATAGCTTGCCGCATTTGATAGCTAAATCGAAGCTTTTGTAGATTTCTCCCCTAGTCACCACAACTAATAGAATAGCCGAGGCTTTAAAGTATTGGAGAAACGTCATAAAACAACGCGCGCTCGTGCTTTAGTTTTGGTCGCGTTCTGCGCCAGATTGCTTCTAGTCGGCGCTCTCTTCACTCCTTTCATCGCCGCCATGCAGTATCTCCCCCGGCAAGAGGAGATTGCCGTAGAGCCCAATTATACCGTTTCAGTCCCAGTTCCCGAAAAGCCAAAATCGAAGGAACTGATCAGAATTCATTCGATTGTAAAGTCACATCGACCCGATATCAGCGAACCGGAAGCATGGTGGCTATCGGAACTCATCTTGGAGGAGAGTGCAGGATACGGTTTTGACCCTTTGCTCATTTTGGCGGTGATCGATATAGAAAGCAAATTTCAGTATGAAGCTGTCTCGTCAGCGGGCGCCAGAGGCATCATGCAGATCCTGCCTTATGTGGGGAAATCCCTCGTCCAGAAAATTGGTCTGCATCAACCTTCACACTACAAGTCTTTTCGGCCGGAATTCTTGGATGACCCCGAGCTCAACATAAAGCTCGGCGTCTACTACCTGCATGATCTGAAGAAGAATTTTCGTAATCTTACTCACGCCCTGATCGCCTATAATATGGGACCTACCGAAACCAAGAACCGCCTGGAAAACGACATCGAGATCTCCGAAGGCTACGCGACCCTGGTGCTAACCGCTTACCAGCAATATAAAAACGGTAAAACGAAACGACCAACCTTTTGACGAGCCGGTCTCACGGCGCCGAATGTACAGCAACCCGAGAATTCTTGTTGCAGGGTGTGGTGCCATCGGGTCGGTTTTCGGCTGTTTGCTCAGAGCAGCGGGACATGAGGTTGCTCTGCTCGGTCGCGCGAGCCACCTCAAAGCCATTCGCGACAGCGGTCTTCGGCTGGACGGCATCTGGGGCGATCATTACGCGGACGGATTTAACCTCGCCACCCAGATCAGTGATCTATCCGGCATCTACGATCTGGTTCTGATCTCGGTCAAATCCTATGACACTGAATCGATAGCTCACGCCGTTGCGCCGTTCATCGATGACGAGGGTCTGGTGGCTTCTTTGCAGAACGGGCTCGGCAATATCGAAACTCTGGCCAAAATTTTCGGACCGGAGAGGAGCTTGGGGGCCAATGTTCTGGTGGGCGCGAAAATTCCAGCGGCCGGGAGGGCTACCGTGACCGTCCAAGCTGCGCCCGTCATTATCGGCCCTCTGGAGCTTTCCGATTGCGTGATGATGGAAAGGATTCATTGCTGGATCCGGGCCTTCAAACAAGCCAACATTCCATGCGCGGCCACGGTGCAGATCCTTTCCTATCTTTGGGCGAAGGTATTCTACAATGCTCCGCTCAATGCGCTGGGAGCGCTGCTGCAGGTTCCCTACGGTGTTCTGGGCGACGAGCCGGAGTTGCGACGGATCATGGACCGGATAATTGACGAAGCCTTCCTGGTGGCCGAAAACAAAGGCGTCGAGAACCTGTGGAATACGGCGGATGAGTATCGTGCGTTTTTCTATAGTCACCTCGTTCCCTCGACGTACAATCACCAAAGCTCCATGCTCCAGGACCTGCAACGGGGCAGACCTACCGAGATCGACGCCATCAACGGCCGGATCTGGCACTATGGACGGGAACTTGGAATTCCGACTCCTTTCAATGAGATTATGACCCGGCTCATTTGGCAGCGTGACAGAAGATTTCAAACAGCCGAGGAACAACCAGAGGGTTTTCAGCCCAACGACGTGAGGGAGCTTGCCCGACTACCGAACCTTTGCCGACCGTGATAGTTTGTTCCCTCCTGCGATAGTGGACCGGGATGGGGGCAGTCGCTGGTGCAACGATGGATAAGCAAAACGAGCTCCTGCTATCGGAAAAAGCGCTGGAAGAAATCGAATCTCATGCGCAGGAGACCTTCCCCGAAGAATGCTGCGGTGTTGTCTTTTCCAATGGACCCGGCGATTTTGTCCACCGCTTGACAAACATCCAGAATCAGTTGCATGCCCTCGATCCCCTAACGTATCCGCGCACGGCAGAGATTGCCTACGCGATGGATTACAAAGAGCTGGAGCTCGTCATCGACGACGCCAACAGGAACGGCGCCAAGCTCAAGGCGTTCTATCACTCGCACCCGAATCACGACGCCTATTTTTCCGCCGAGGATAAAGCCTTTGCCAGCCCCTTTGGCGAGCCCACCTTTCCCGGCACAGCCCAGATCGTAGTTTCGATTTACGATCGCGCCGTCAAGGGGTTGTGCGCCTTCGCCTGGTCCGAAGCACAGAAAGACTTCGTCGAAGTCCCGCTCAAGAAATCCTAGTTCCATGTCGGAAGCCCGCGATAAGTTCATCGACGTTCTTGGACTCGGCATCCATTATCTGGAATGGGGCGAACCCGCTGGAGAACCCTTGGTCTTAATCCACGGCTTTTTAGATCAGGCGAGCAGTTGGCGGCCCTTTGTGAGGTCGCTGCAAAAAAAAACCGGACAAGATATCTGGATCGTCGCGCCGGACTGCCGGGGTCACGGCGACAGCGACTGGGTGGGCCGCGGCGGCTATTATCACTTCCCGGATTACGTTTTCGATCTGGACTGCATAATCCATGCGCTCGGCGTGGAGCGATTTAATCTCATCGGTCATTCCATGGGGGGTACGATCTCGCTGCTTTACGCCGGCGCCTTCCCGCAAAAAATACGGCAGCTCGTGCTCGTCGAAGGCATCGGTCCTCTAGGCATGAACTTTTCCGATGCCCCGCCCCGTATGGAAAAATGGATTACCGAGCTTCACGATCGCGGCCGAAATCATTTTCGGCAGTACACCAGCGCCGAGGCGGGCGCTAAACAGCTGCAGCAAACCAATCCGCGTCTGAGCCGCGCGCAAGCTTTGGACCTGGCGCATTCGGGAATGAAACAGACTCCGGCGGGCAAGTGGGTCTGGAAGTTTGACCCGCTCCATCGTACTGCGGCTCCCCAGCCGTTTTACTCGGCTCAAGCCATTGAATTCCTTCGCCGCATCCAATGCCCGGTTCTCATCGTCGATGGCAAGCAGAGCCGCCACACCCAGCGTCCCGACAAACAACAGCGACTGGAATTGGTGCGTGACAAACAATTCGCCGAGATTGACGATGCCGGCCACATGGTCCACCAGGACAATCCAGGTGGCCTCGGCGACGTCATTTTGCAGTTCCTCTATCCTGCAAGAGCGCCATAAGTGCTTCGCTATGCCGCACCGCCCCCCGGCGAAAACCCGGGAGCTATTTCCTTTGCGCAAAGAGGATTCTGTAAATTCAAAGCCGGCGCCCATCGTTGGACGCGGCAAAACGGATCGGGGAATCGGCAGAGCTTGACTCTCATACCCTAATTCGGTGATTATAGGCCAGCTGGCAGTTTAAGGCGTGCCGGCAAGAAAATATCAACGCAAAGTAGGATTTTGTGAAACGTAGCAAGCGAGGCAATACGAAGTCACAGTCGATGGACTCCCTTGGCAGGGAACAAAACAAACGGGCAACGGAGTCTACCCGTGAGGCAATAGCCGAACCACCCGTACCGGCGACCCAACGCGAATCCCGTAACCCTTTCAATCGTTCAGAAGCGCGACACACATTGACCGAAGCCAAGCGTCTTTATCTTCGCGTCGGCGATGAGGTGAACCATTTTCGCTATGAAGAGTGGGGTATCGGAGTAGTCATGGAAGTGATGACATCATCAGTACCCGGAGGGACGTGCCTCGCCCGTATTCGTTTTCAAGACGGGCAGCTCCGATGCTTCAACAACGACCTCGATAACGAGAGTTGCTGCTACTATTTCGGCGTGCGGCGCTATTGGAACCCTACCCACGGCGTGAATGCCATTCGCTCGAAATTTTTTCTCAGAGGCTAGTTCAATGACTAAACAAATCAGAACCGGATTCGCCTTGGCCATGGTTCTAATCGGCACATTGCCTGCTTGGTTACGCGCTGAGGATGCGATTGAAAAAGCCGCCGTCGCCGTGGGCGTAACCGCAGGGAATGCAGTATTCCTCCCCGCCAAGGCAATTAGTACCTCGATGGGCTTGTTCTTTGGAGCTCTATCGTTTGTCCTGACTGGTGGGAACGCTGAGTTAACGCAACAAATTTGGCGGGACACCACCGAGGGTCCTTACCTGATAACTCCTGAATTAGCTCGACAAGCGATCGGAAGACGACCAGACCTTTCAGACACCGATTGACTTCGGGCATGTAGCGTTGCCTAGACTAGCAGGCTGCTGAAAAAGCCTCATATGCTTCGTTGCGCTCAATCGCCTCGCTACAACGTACCCTATGGCCACGCCGACCCTCGTCGATTTTTCGCGCGCCTTGCCTCTGAGTCTTTTTGAGCAGCCTGCAAACA
>DAIRFP010000281.1:0-4317 GCA_036794995.1 Thermodesulfobacteriota bacterium
CGCAATCACGGTCAATCTAAACATCTCGTTTGCCTTTCCCTAAGCCCGGATTATTCACACCGTTAGAATCCGAGGAGCAAGCCTCTCCGGTCGCGGGCAATGGGCCTTTACGCATCAGTGTCCCAGCTGTTCAAATAGCTTAAATCGTTCCAAACGTTTTGAACGGCTTGAACGTTTTGAACCCAACTCACAGGAAGCTTCCTCCTCGTCCACCACTCTGTCGTGTGTTTCCTCGGTGAATAACAATCCGGGCTAGGAATCATGTCTCGGCTTCGGACGCGTGCCAATGCCTGAGCGCCAGCCAGCTGATGAGATTGATCAGCGCGAACAACACGATGCCCAGCAGTGACGCCAGGAGCAAGCCGGCGAAGACTTTATCGACGCGGTTCTGCTGGCGGGAAACCATGATGGCGCCGCCGATGCCGCTGCCGGTGATGAATTCCCCGACGATGGCGCCAATCACGGCGAGTCCGGCGGCGATGCGCAGGCCGGTCATCATATGAGGCAGGGCAAAGGGCAGGCGGAGTTTGAACAGCGTGGCCAGCCGCGTGCCGTCGTATAGTCGAAACAGATCGCGCAGGGCCGGGTCCGTGGACAACAAGCCCGTCAACGTGTTCGCGATAACCGGAAAGATCGACACGATGAAGGCCGACGCAACCACCGTGCGATCCCAGCCGAACCAGATGACCAGCAGCGGCGCGATGGCGATGATCGGCACGGTCTGAAAAAATACCGCATAGGGATAGAATGCGCGCTGCACCCAGGCTGCCGAAGACAATGCGATCGCGATCAAGCTGCCGATGATAGCGCTCATGCCGAAGCCGGTTAGAGAGGCGATGGCCGTATTCAACGTCGCCCGCCACAGCTCGGGCCAGTCGCGAAACAGGGATGTCACCACGCTGGATGGCGCCGGAACCAGAAATGACGGCACCCATCCCTGGCGGACGGCAAGCTCTGTAACTAAAGTTACCACGACGAATGGCACTACGGGTGGGAGCACGTTGCGGCCAAGATTAGCGGCGCTCATGCTGGTCTCCCGTTGCCGCGTTCCAGAGCCTCGAACAAGATACGCATCTGCTGGGAGAACTGCGCATCCGTGCGCAGCGCCGCCGTGCGCGGCTCCGGCAGGTCGAGCCGGTGGTCGAGGACGACACGACCTGGACGGCGGGTCAGCACGACTGCGCGCTGGGCCAAAAACGTTGCCTCGATGATGGAGTGCGTTACGAAGATCACCGTCATTCGCCGCTCATACCAGAGCTGGTGCAGGTGCTCGTCGAGCTGCTGGCGGGTAATCTCATCCAGCGCGGCGAAAGGTTCGTCGAGCAGCAACAGCGACGGACTCGTGACCAACGCCCGAGCGAGGGAGACGCGCATCCGCATCCCGCCGGAAAGCTCGGCGGGATAGCGCGTGATTGCGTCTGCGAGTTCGACGCGCTCGATGGCTTTCGCAGCGGCGGCCAGGCGCTCGGCGCGCGGCTCTCCGCTCAGTTCCAGCGGCAGCGCGACGTTACTTAAGGCGTTGCGCCAGGGCAAGAGATAGGCATCTTGAAAGACGTAGCCGATATGTCGATGCCCCGTTCCGCCAGGACCGGTTTGAATCGAACCGGAGTCGGGTTTGTCCAGGCCGGCTATGATTCGTAGCAGCGTCGATTTACCGCAACCGGAGGGACCTAGAATCGCAACGAATTCGCCCGGCGCGATTTTGAGATCGATGCCATCGACGGCAGTAACGGGTCCCGGGAAGACCCGCCGGACCCCGCGCAAATCGACCGAGATGCCTGACAGTGGCGCTGCCGTGGGATCAAGCTGCATGTTTGAAAAGTTTTAAGGACTCGCGCGTCAGGATCTTGTTATTATTGACGAGTTTAAATTTCTTGAAACTAATATCGTAGACGTTGGGATAAGGTTTACAAGAGTACGGTTGGTATTCCCAAGCTTACAAGTTCTTTTTAAAAAAATACTTCAGCTCTCGCTTGCCTGTCAAGTTATCCTTAGTACAGATAGCGGTTCGGTTAGAATCGCCCGTAATCTTAGCACAAGAAAGATTCCTCGCTTCCGCTCGGAATAACACCTTAAGGATTTGTCATCCCGAACCCTTCGGTTGCCACTCTGAGTGCAGCGACGAGTCTCAGGACAAGCTCCGTGAGGGATCTTGGTTAACTGAACCGTTACCCTCAGGGCACGTCAAAGTCAGTTTCAACTTACTGCATTGGATTCACAACCCACGTTTGTCCAAAAATCCCCCCTTCCCTGCTTTTTGAAAAAGGGGGAATAGAAAGTCTCCCTTTGTAAAGGGATGTAGAGGGATTTTCATCTGCTCAACACGACTTTGATGAGACCCTGGCATTACCCTAGCGCAAAGAGGTTGGGTTGGTGTATACGTTGTACGGCCTTTACAAATAACGGCACGGTGACTCTTGAAGAAGGCAGGGCGACCGCATCATGAACATTGACGTACACTCTCATTTTTTTCCTGTCGAGGCATTATCCAATCCCGGCAAGTATCAGGATCGCGCGCCGAAGATAGAGTTGGACAAAGGCAAGTTGAAGGTCACCTCGCCAATAGGAATGCGGGCCGGCCTCGGCGACGGCGCCTACGATGCGTCAGCACGCATCAAAGCGCTGGACGAAATGAGCATTGATCTCCAGGTTATTTCACCGTCGCCGATCTTGTTGTTTTATTGGGAGGAGCCCGCGGTGGCTGCGCATTTTTCTCGCAAGCAGAACGAAGCGATCCAAAGGATTGTCGAAAAACATCCGGATCGGTTCGTTGGCTTCGGCAGCGTGCCATTGCAAAGCATCCCGGAAGCTATCGCTATCGCGAACGAGGCAAAGAGCATGGGCCTTAAGGGCTTGGAGATCGGCAATGCGGTTGGGGAACGGCAGCTGGACGATCCGCTCTTTGAGCCGTTTTTTGACGCGGTCCAGGCGTTGGACATGTTACTGTTCGTTCATCCCCTGGAAGGTGGTGTCGACCTAGATGATCCCATTGCGGCGGTGCTCGGAAACGTACTGCAGTTTCCGTTTCGAACGACCTTGATGATCGAGCGCATGATCCTGAAGGGAATGTTCGAGAAGTACCCAAACCTTCGCCTCTGTCTCTCTCACGGCGGGGGATTGCTGGCGCTTAATATTTGGCGCCTCGACCACTCGTATCATTTACGGCCGGACCTTAAGAAAATTATCCCCCAGAAACCGTCGGGCTACTTGAAAAAACTTTACTTCGATTCCATCGTCCACTCCGCCGCGGCATTAGAGTACTTGATCCAGGTTGTCGGCGCGGACCGCGTGGTGCTAGGAACGGACTACCCCATGGCGATGGGGGATTTTGAGCCGGTCCGCAAGATCGATTCGCTGACCCTTACGGACGAACAACGGAGCCAAGTCCTTGGCGCCAACGCCGCCCGAGCCTTGAATCTTTAGAGCCAAAGGAATAAGAGAGCTGATCGCGTAAGCAAACAAGATTGATGACCTTGAAGCAGACTCTAAGGCAGTACTTTAGCTCTAAAAGGGAGGCTTAGATGAAAGCGTTGATGATTCCCCTCATAGGGATTTTCCTCGGCGTATGCGCCACCATGCAACCGAGAAGCCCCGCTGTCTCGATCCTGGTTGACCTCGATCCGGCGAGCGTTGACAGGAGTGTTATCGTGGAAAGTATCACAGCTGATAAAGAAGGCCGGCTTTATTTACCGGACCGAGTGGCTCTGATCTAAATCCAGGGAAACCAGGAATGGCTCAGACTTTCGCCACTGGCACCCAGGGAGCCAACGGTATCGCCTTCGATCGGCAGGGCAATCTCTATGTGTCCGGCGGCCGAAGCGGAATCATCTATCGCATCGGGCCCAACGGCGGCGCCGCAGAACCGGCAATCAAGATCGAAGCGCACATGCGCAAGCTGCCCGACGGCAAGGCGGAGCAGCCGATCTTCGCCAACGGCTTGGCATTCGACGCAAAGAATACTCTATACATAGCTGACACGGCGCGCGGCGCCATCTGGAAGGTCGAAATCGGCGCGGACGGCAAGGGTGGGAAGCCGATGTTATGGGCGGAGAGTCCTGTTCTCCACGGCGCCGATGGTTTAGCTTTCGAGGGCGGCGGGAAGCTCTGGGTAACCGCCAATGAGCGTAATGCTCTGGTGACGATCGCTCCTGACGGCACGGTGCAGGAGGTAGCCAAAAACGGCAGCGCGGGTCCGCTCGAGTTCTTGGCCGCCATTGTTTTCGTCGGCAACACCGCCTATGTCAGCAACTTCGATACGCCCCGGCGGGATAACATGGATGCCAACGGCCAGACCGCTAGGGATGGCATTGGCGCCTC
>DAIRFP010000281.1:4417-6133 GCA_036794995.1 Thermodesulfobacteriota bacterium
TGCCCTGGCGCACCCTGATCAAAAATGTCGAGATCGCGTTGGAGATCCGGGGCTTGGAACAGAGTCAACGAAGACAGCGAGCCGGAGATCTCATTGCTCAGGTCGGACTGCAAGGATTCGAAGATCATTATCCCCACGAGTTGTCCGGTGGAATGCGCCAGCGGGCTAACATTATTCGGACCTTAATCTATGATCCGGAGCTGATTCTTATGGACGAACCGTTTGGTCCTCTGGATGCTCAAACCCGTGTCGTCCTCCAGGAGCAGTTGCTCGCTCTTTGGTCCAGCACAAAAAAAACCATTGTCTTTATCACTCACGACTTAGTGGAAGCGATTGCATTGGCGGATCGTGTTGTGCTTATGACTTGCAGACCGGGACGAATTAAATCCATTGCTGCGGTCCGCATACCCCGACCCAGAGACGTGTATCAAATTCATGAACAGCCCGAATTTCGCGCTGCCTACGAAAATCTGTGGCGAGAGCTGCGCCCGGAAGTCAGAATGGCGGAAGTTTAAGCAGAAAAGAAAGGAGACTCCAATGAAACATTTGCTCGGTGTCATCTATGGGTTGGTTTCTTTGCTCATGCTCTTTCCCGCGGACCTTCGCGGCCAGACCCCGAGGAAAGTCAAGTTGACTATTCCGGTCGTCGCTCTTTCAATGACGCCGGTTTATCTGGCTCAGGCGAAGAATTTTTTCGCTGAAGAAGGTTTGGATGTGGATGTGACGTCCACCGGTGGCGGCGGTCCCGACATCAGAGCCTTGATAGCCGGGGAAGTAGATTTCAGCTTTACGACCGGGGACAATGTGATTCTGGCCTATCAAGAGGGCAAACCCCTCGTCATGGTCTCGAGTGCTCTCAACAAACTGTTCATCAATTGGGCGATTCACAAAGAGTCCGCCAAATCCAGGGGAATCACCGAGACCAGCCCGCTGCAACAAAAGCTCAAGTCGCTTAAGGGTCTCACGGTCGGGGTTACCAACCCAGCGGCGCTCACGGCGCACCTGGCCCATTTTGTGATCCGCAAGGCTGGATATACGCCCCAGGAGGACGTTCAGGTAATTCCCGTCGGCGCCGGACCGACCTGGCTCGCGGCTCTCGAAAACCGCAAGGTCGATGTGGCATTGACGGCTCCCCCGGTTCCCGAGACTGCCATCAATCGTGGGTTCGCCATGATGTTTATAGAAAACACCAAAGGGGAAGATCCCTCGATTTCAGAATTTCTCATGGAGAACCTCATTGCGCGTCCGGAGACGCTAAAGAAAGATCCGGACCTCGTGCGCAGAATGGTGCGAGCCTTACTCAAGGCCAACCAGTGGGCGCTCAGCAGTACCCCGGAACAGGTCGCTGAGGCCCTCCGGCCGACTTTCTCGAAGACGGACCCGGCGATTCATTTAGCGGGTGTGAGAGCGGTGCTACCGACCTTAAGTCGAGACGGGCGAACCACAGAGAAAAGTGTTCAGGCGACCCAGGACGTTCTTGAACAGGCGGGCCTGTTAAAGAAGCGAGTGGCCTACAGCGACATCGTCAGCAACGAATTCCTGCCAAAATGATCTCGCGCGGTCGCCTATTTCTGTATCGCCTGCTCTTTGGCCTTGCGCTACTGAGCGCCTGGGAGCTGAGCTCGGGAAGATGGATCGATCCCTTTTGGGTATCCAGCCCATCACGGGTTTTTGGCTATCTCTACGAAGTGATTGCCGACGGCTCGATATTCGGTC
>DAIRFP010000282.1:0-6113 GCA_036794995.1 Thermodesulfobacteriota bacterium
TGCTGAAAAAGCCTCATATGCTTCGTTGCGCTCAATCGCCTCGCTACAACGTACCGCTTAAGTACGCCTCCGCTCGTCGATTTTTCGCGCGCCTTGCCTCTGAGTCTTTTTGAGCAGCCTGCAAACAGAGTTTTTCAGCAACCTGCTAGACTAGCGGCGGCGGTGCTATTTCTTTTTTACAAAAAGCTTTTGAATGAGATCCTGCCACTCTTCGAGTTTCTTCTCGTACTCGTCGAGGGAGTATTTCGCCTCGAGATAAGTTTTCTTAAATTTTTGCGGTAACAAAGAGTCGACGTCGTCTCGCGGCGAGCTGAGTCCGCCTTTTACAACGAACTGCTGCCCTTCTTTCGAATGGAGGTAATCGACGAAGAGCAAAGCCGCGTGCGGATGGGGCGCCTTGGTAACGATGCCGGAGTAGCCGACGTTCGCAACCACCGGGTCGATGGGCCGCCACTCCACCGGCGCGCCGCTGCGTTTAACCACGAAGACGTTGGAATCGAACATCGTCGGCGAAAGCGGCACCTCGCCGGATGCCATCAAGGTCGCCAGCGCGGCCCCCGAAACTCGATGGATAGCGACCTCCTGGCGGCTGAGAGCCTCGACGAAGCCCGGGCCCATCAAGTCCAAAACCGCCCCCAGCCAGCGCGCAAACACGTTGGTGCCGAGCACCGCCATCTTGCCTTTCCACTTGGGGTCAAGCAGGTCTTTGAGGCTCTTGGGAGCCTCAGCCGCGGAAACGATATTGGTGTTGAAACCCAGGCTGATATAAAGCTCACGGTCGGCCCAGTAATAAACGCCGCGCTTGCCTTTGGCCAGTACTTGATCATCGTAAAAGCGTAGCTCCGGGGAGTAATGTTCCTGGAGAAGTTCCCTTTTGTGCAGACCGGCGATGTTGGCTTCCGTGCTCTCGACGACATCGGCGAGGTGGCGACCCGCGCGGCTTTCCTCCAATACTCGCTTGAGCACGTCCGCCCCCTCGGCGCGCCATTCTGAAACCTTGACGAAGGCATGCTTCTTCTCAAACTCCTGGGCGACAGACTTAAACCAGGTGTGGGAGTTATAAAAAGTGAGCTGGCCTTCCCTCTTGGCGCCTTCAATGAGAATCTTCTCGCGATCAGCTCCCTGATAAAGGGCTAGCTGCGCTGGCGACATGGGAGCGTTGGCAGCAAGCACGTGGGTTGCGGCGGATGTTAAGATCGCAATGGTGATTAGAAAACCCGCTCGTTGCATCACTTGCAACAGCGACATGGTTACCTCCTTCGCCAAAGCAACAGACAGCCGGATGCTATGAATTACCGCGATTCCTGTCAATCCATAGGCGCAAGAACTCGACAGCCTGGTTACCACCACCAAAACCGGAAACCCCGAGAGCGTTATTTTCCTGCCGTGCTTCCTTCCTTAGTCGAATGCAAGCATTCTTCGACCGCGCCTTGTATCAGTTCGGCCTGCCAGCGCAACAAGGCGCCGCTTTCCATAATCTCAGTCAGGGTCCGTGGCCGGCTGCGGGCAATCGCCTCAATGGCGGCTCTCGGCGCCAAAGTCGACGCGGCGATCTCCAGTTCTTTGGCGATGCGCGCGCATGCACCGCGCAGTAGGTTGATTTGCTCCTCGCAATCGACGGGCGGAGGGCGGCCGCGCTCGAGTCTTCTCAGTTCCGGCCATTGCGCCTGGTCCATTCCGGCCGCCCGCGTAATCGCCTCCTCGAGGGTTTTCAACCGCGCGCCGGCGATGTTACGCGGCAATTTGGGTCCTTGGTGCAAGGACACGCCGGGGTGGGATTCCGCCCATCGCAAAAGGTCGAGTAATTGTTCATTGCCGAAAACCTTGAAGGGTGGCCGGTTAGCGCGTCGGGCGTGGCTATCGCGCCAACGCCACAGTTCTCGCAGATAGGCCAGCTGCCGGCGGGTCAGCCGCCCGGCCCCCTTGATTCGCCAGGCTTCTTCAGGGTCCCGTGAATTATCACGCCCGGTTGACTCCACCATCGCTTGGCAACTTTCCCTGTGCCAATCCAACCGCCCCCGCTCGCTGAGATCGCCCCGCAGGCGCTCGGCCAGGGGCTCGAGAAAACGCGTGTCGTTAACCGCGTAGCGCAGTTGGTTTTCGCTAAGCGGCCGGCGCGACCAGTCGGATTTCTGCCCTTCTTTGCCGATTTTGATATCAAAGTATCGCTCAATGAGGGCGGCGAGGCCGATCTGTTCGATGCCGAGCAATTGCGCCGCAATCATGGTGTCGAAAACTTCACCCCGCGGCCTAAAGCCCATCGAGGCGCGCATCATGCGCAGATCGTAGTCGCCGCCGTGCAGAATCAACGGTTTCTCGGCCAGGGCTTCCACGAATCCACTCACGTCCAATCCGGCAAGAGGGTCGACGAGGTAGTGCTCGCTGCTGAGGGAAAGTTGCACCAAACAGACTTTTTCGAAATAGTTGTGCAAACTGTCGGCCTCGGTGTCCACCGCGACCCTTGCGGCCGTGCCGATGCGCTGGATCAACGTTGCCATCGCCCCGCGTTCTCGGACGTAAACGTACCCCGCGGACTCCGGTTTATTTAACGTTTCGATCTGATTCATTCGACCTGAGTTTAGAAGATGTCCCCCATCACGGGTAACAACTAGCAAACCGTCACAACCACCATTTCATCCGTTTCCGCTAACAAGGGTTGGCGATCGATCACGCTTCGGTGCTCCCTTGCGAAGCGCACCACGAAATGAGTTTACTCTGCGGCGCTGTTTCAACAGTCGACCCCGCCCGCGAGACCACGTTCCGCGCGTCGCTCAGCGGTTCACCTAACGCGAGCAGCACAGAAATGGCAAGGGTCGCGGTGCGGCCTACACCACCCGCGCAATGAATCAGCACGGCTTCCCCAGACTGCAATCGCTTCGCCACCGCCCCCGCGAGCGCCCAGAAGGCATCCCGGTCCTCGGGTGCGCCACGGTCAGGAATCTCGAAAGCAAGCACCAAACAGGGCACGGTGCCGGCTTCCAGTGCCTGTAGGTACTCGGAGGATTTCTCCTGGAGTTCATCCTTTTCAGCTAAGCACACGATGGCGCGGACCGCTTCGTTCCTCACCTGAGTCCACACACTCTCTATCGCTTCATAGCGGCCCGGCATACTGTGGAGTAGTAATCTCCCGGGAACTCGCGCGGGAAGATCGACACGACGAAACATCTTAGACTTTTCGTATTCGACAAGGTGATCGTTGGTGTTCTTGCCGCGCAGCCCATCGATGGATCACGCTTGAGTTGCCTCCCTTGTTCCTGGGCATTCTTTATCTCCGGCCGCACGTAGAGCGAAAACACCATCTTATTGCCCGAGTTACCGATGATCTTGAGATCGGCCCCGGAAAGCGCCGCGGCGATCGCCGAGCTGCCGTTGAGGAGCCGATGTCGATCTCGCCGGCCTTCCGCCAGCCGCCCGCCCTGCGCTGCTGACTCGTGACATCGCCGCGCACGCCTCGTCGCGCGACGTGAGGCGAATAACCTGGACCGACCATTCGGGCGATCGTTGCCAGGGAGCCAGAGTTTGCATCTGTCTCAAGGTACTTGTCAATTGCCGTATACTCTCCCTGGAATTGCCCCCCCTTTCAGCCCCTTCGGCGGTCGTGAGAAAAATCCGTTCATGGTTCGACGGGCTCACCACGAACGGAACGGGGCAACGTAAATTCAACTCCTTAGCCGTTCGTCCTGAGCGCGTCAAAGGGCGATCGGCTATTTTTCTCACCGCCGGCGCGTCCGCGGTGAGCAGTCCAAGCTCGCCACCACAGAGACCCGCGGAGGGCACAAAGTAGGCGCCCCTACGTAATTCCGAATTTGACCCCAAATCTTTTCCCTTGCTCCCTAATTATTTTCAAAAACTGTCTAATATTGGACAGCAATCTCTCGCCGAGCGCGTAAGATCCGTAAGCAGCGTACTCAAGAACTCTGATTGCAGGCTGCTCAAAAACACTCAGCGGCAAACACCTTGAACGATTTGAACGGCTCGAACGTTTTGAACTCGTTCCTTAAGCAGCCCGCTAGACGAACCGCCATGAGGTTCACAAGGAGGCTCGCATGTCTGCAAAGACGTCATACGTGATTAGACTGAGCGAAGATCTGTACCTGGACAGCAACAATAATTTCCTCACAGGGGCGCTGCCAAATTTGCCGGTTTACGCCCTTGCGGGCGGCGACCTTCCGCTGAGTGACGACACCCGCCAGACCTTGCTCCGCCAAATACTCACCGCGCTCCCCAAAGACGATCCGCGGTGGAGAATTGTTCTGCGCTCGATGGGGCTCGGGGTGAAATTGACGGAGGAGGTGTTGCGCCAGACCCATCGCGACCGCTCTATCACCGAGACGGTCAGAGCCTGCGCTGAATCGGCAGGCAGAAGAGTGTCGGGCCCCTGAGAGGTCGCTAATGCGGTCTCGGGCTAAACCGGCTTGATACGGAAGGACGGCTGAAACCCTGTGTAATGTAAACAACTGGCGTAGAAGGATTAAACATCTTGACGGAATCGCCAACAATATAAGGCCACCCGCGGCTAAAACTCGGCACCAAAGAGACAATGCCGCCTACTAAGACAAACTCAGGTACTCATTACAGCATCTTTGCCATTTGCAATAAATGCGGCGGAACCCACGACCTGGAGGTTTCCGTTATCTTGAAAGACGGCCCTGTTGAGAAGCAAAGCATCGGGCACGTGTACAAAGATAGAAATCTTCCAGAAAGCCTAGCCAAATTTTCCTGCATGAGTATCACCTGTCCGGCAACGGGCAGGCGATCTACCCAGAAAGACAACCACCAAATATTTTTAGTTCCAACTAAAAACTGACACCCGCACAGGAATAAGGTTCAAAACTCGCGGAGTGAGTTTTTGGGACGCTAACTATCTGATCATTCCCGCCTTTTCCGGGGGTGGAGCCATGGGTTGAACGGATCTCGCATACAATCAAAAGCGGGTGTTGACCCATTTCACGACGTAATCAAAAAAGTTCTCCACGCTATTCGAATACTGCGCTTGTTGGCCCTTAAGGATACAGCTCTTTCAACAGGCCGCTTTTTTCCAAGGTGTCGAGGAAACGCAGGTCCACGAACTGCTCCGGCTTGGCATTTTTTGCCGCGGGCACGGTCTTGGCCAGATCTTCCAGGACGTTTACTACCCCGGCCATGTTGATCGACGGGGTTTTCTCCAGAACTTTGCTCATGTAAAAATCGTAGGCCTTCTGCAATACCGCCGCATCATTGATCTTGGTGTACTTGGCCATCGACTTGTAGGTGAACTCGCGATCTGTGCGCGCGCGATGTATGCCGCGGGTGTAGGCGCGCATGAAACGGTTGATCACGTCGGGCTTGCTCCGGATGATCGAGCCCACCGCCACCAGCGCCGGATTGGGAAAGGCGTAATTCATATCGGTGATGTTGATCAATTCCTTGAAACCTGCCTTGTCGATGGCAAATTGCGTCGGGGGCGACACCACGCCACCATCAATGGAGCCGCCTTGAAGTCCCGCCGCCACCGTTGCCATGAAGCCGAGTTGAATCAACGTCAGATCCTTGTCCGGATTGATGTTAAACTTTCGCAGCGCGTAGCGGACCGAAATATCCGGCGCCGAACCGAAACGGGTGATGCCGATTTTCTTGCCGCGCATCCCATCGACATTTTTAATCTCCGGCCGCACGTAGAGCGAAAACACCATCTTATTACCAGAGTTGCCGATGATCTTGAGATCGGCCCCGGAAAGCGCCGCGGCGATCGCCGAGCTGCCGTTGAGCGAGCCGATATCGATCTCCCCGGCCACGGTCACCTGCGCCAGTTGCGTGCCGCTGGGAATCAGAATGATGTCGTCCTGCAATCCTTCTTTGGTGAAGTAGCCGGCGTCATGGGCCACCCAGATCGGCGTATAAGCCCCGCTGATCGAGCTATAGCCGATCCGAATCCGATCGGCGGCGTGCAGCTCCTGGCCCACTAGGAAAATAACCAGCACAAGCAAGAGTCGCTTCATAGCTTTCTTACCCCCTCCTCAATTCTCGGCTGTCCATACTACCCCCTTTGATAGTGAAACTGGCCAAACGTACCACCGGCGGCGCGAATGCGTCAATCGTTTGCCTGTCGCCCTATTTCGCTTTTGACTTGTCGT
>DAIRFP010000054.1:0-8199 GCA_036794995.1 Thermodesulfobacteriota bacterium
TGCCATCCGCCTTAGACCCCATCCCCATGAATTCGCCCTCTACTTCGATATCTAAAGCGCGAACAGCGGAAGAGGGGCCTGATGGACGAGGTCCTGGTTTTTCAGCACGACCCGTTTGAGGATCTGGGATTTTTTGCCGAGGTATTGGAAAAGCTGGGGGCGAAATTTCGGACGATCCGGCTTTTTTATGGCGAGCTGCCGGCCGAAGATTGGGAGCACATCAGCGCTTTGATTATCCTCGGCGGCCCCATGAGCGTTTCCAACGAGGAGCAGTATCCGTTTCTTCGTTGGGAGAAGACCATCATCCGGGCGGCCATCGACGAGGCGGTACCTCTATTGGGAGTTTGTTTGGGAGCGCAACTGATTGCTTCGGCTCTGGGCGCCGCCGTGTATCCTGGACCCGTCAAAGAAATTGGCTGGTATCCGATCTCGATCACACCCCATGGTTTGGTGGATTCGTCGCTCGGGTATCTGCCTGAAACTCCCACGGTGTTTCAATGGCACGGCGATGCTTTCGATTTGCCTGTCGGCGCCTTGCGCCTCGCATCGTCTGTCTACTATGAGAATCAGGCGTTTCGTCTAGGGAAGCATAGTTATGGCCTGCAGTTCCATCTCGAGATGACGTCCGGGATGATCGAACGATGGATCGATGAGCGCTCCAAAGATCTTGCCCAGGTTCCCTACATTCATCCGGACAGAATCGTCAGCGATACGCAGAATTACCTGCCGACATTGAAATATTACGCGGAAAAATTTCTCTCTGAATTTATTCGCCGCGCGACAAAACCAAAAAACCTAAACAAAAAGGGACACGCAAAAGTATGAGGAGGTTATTGGTCATTGACGACCACGTTCCCTCCCGCGAGAATCTTAGACGCGCTCTGGGCGTGAGCGGATGTGAGATCGTCGGTGAAGGGGAAAGCGGCAACGGAGCGGTACAGTTGGCTTCCGCGACGATTCCCGATGCGATTTTGATGGCGGTCGGTTTGTCTGATCTGGACGGAATCCGCGCGGCCCGGAAAATCATGCAGGTCACGCCATTTCCTATTATCCTTCTCACGAGTCACTACGATTTTGAGACCATAGAGCGAGCCAAGCGCGCCGGAGTGATGGGCTTTCTGCTTAAACCTCTCAGGGAGGGCGAGCTGCTTCCCGCTATTGAGCTCGCTGTGTCTCATTTTCACGAGTTTATCGCGCTCAGAAAGGAAAATGAAAATTTAAAAAAGACACTCGAAGCGCGCAAGCTCATCGAGCGGGCCAAAGGGATATTGATGAGCAGTCGAGGGCTTTCCGAGGAGCAGGCATTTTCCTTGATTCAGAAAAAGAGCATGGATCTGCGGAAACCCATGAGCGAAATCGCCCAGGCCGTGATCTTGAGTGAAGAGCTTTCTAAGGCGAAGAGCGATTAGATTAGAGAGCTGCGGAATAACTCAATGCTGAATTTTCGGGCAGGGCTTGATTCTTTGGTGCGCAGTCAGCGCCGATAAGAGGAAGAAGCAATACCGTAGCTGAAACGTTTTTTAACGAAAGAGCCATGGCATAACCGTTGCTTAGCTAGTTTGCACAGGCAACGTTGCCTTCGGTCGAGCAAAGGCGCTCATCGGTCACGCGATTGAGTGCCTTTGTTTTTTTGGCGATAGGGGGGGTCTTTATGGATCGACATCAGGAGAAAACAACGGCGGGAAGAATATTCGAGAATATCCTCTTTCTCGAAGAAGTATTCGGTGACAAGCCCGATGCGGATATTCCCGATGTGCCGGTTCTGGAATTGGCTAAATGCTTCGAGCTATCTCAACCAAAAATCGTTCGCGCTAGCAGGGGACGTCACAACGATTGGCCGCTTTGGAAATAGCGCCGGTGAACTACCAAATCACCCAACTGCGGGCCGGGATTCTGCGCCTCTGTAACTTGAGGTCGTCCCTGCAAGGCCATTTTCAAAACGACTGCTTTGCCGAACGGTTCAACGTTTCCGTGAGTGCGCCATGGACGGCGAAGGGAGTTAGAGCAAAGGGAGAACCATGCCGAACTTCTGCTCCGGAATTTTTCAGATCCAGGGGCGGAACGACAACAGGGGCAATGGCCGCGTTTCCAGGCAGTCCTCGACTGAAGCTTAGGCGACTACGATGATTGATTCAGGGAGGTCTGTGAAAACCGTGCGTTTCTGATCTCTTCCTTCATGGTATTTCCCTTGCTCACGGCAGTCGGCGAGTAATGAACAAGATCGAAGAGTACAAGAAACAAAAAGATGGTTTGGATATCCTAAACGATATTCCACGCTACGCCACCGAAGGTTGGGAAAAAATCACCGAAGCCGATAAGGAACTGCTGAAATGGGCCGGAGTGTTCTTTCGCCGGCAGACTCCCGGTCATTTCATGATGCGCTTGCGTGTCCCCAACGGTTTCATGAGCGCGGCACAACTGCGCACCATCGGTGAAATCAGCCGCGAGTTCGGCAAAGGTTTTGCCGACTTGACGACGCGACAGCAGATCCAACTGCGTTGGTTCACCATCAACGACGTGCCGGCTATCTGGAAGCGGCTCAGATCTGTGGAGTTGATATCTCTCCAAACCGGAATGGACAATATCCGCGGCGTCATCGGCTGCCCGGTTGCCGGTCTGACCTCGAACGAGCTTTTCGATGCTTCGCCGGTGGTGCGTGATTTCACGCAGATGTTCGTCGGCAACAGGGCGTTTACGAACCTGCCGCGCAAGTTCAATGTTACCATCACGGCCTGCAAAGAAGTTTGTAGCCACGCGGAAACCCAGGATCTTGCGCTGACACCGGCAACTAAAGAAATCGAGGGAGAAGAGATTAAAGGTTTTAACCTCGCGGTGGGCGGAAAAATGGGTTCCGGCGGGTTTCGCATAGCATCCCCCTTGAATCTGTTCGTGATCCCCGATGAAGCCGCGGCGATATGCAGTCACGTTGTCATGATTTTTCGCGATTACGGCGCGCGCGAACTACGTACGAAGGCGCGCTTGGCTTTTCTCATTGACACCTGGGGCGTAGAAAAGTTTCGTGCTGAACTAGAGCGCCGTGTTGACCGACCGCTTGCCTCCGCGGGTAAGGATCAACGCATGCCGAAACACACCGACCATGTCGGTGTGTTTCGGCAGAAACAGCCGGGCCTCAACTATGTGGGTCTCGCAGTGCCGGTCGGCCGCATGACCTCGGAGCAGATGCTGCAAGTCGCGGATTTGGCCGAAAACTACGGCAACGGCCAGCTCCGGATGACTGTCGGGCAGAATCTCATCATTCCCAACGTTCCGGACAGCAAGATCGGCGAAGTTACCAACGAGCCGGTGCTCCAGGAGCTACGCTACGATCCTTCCGAGGTCATGCGCGGTCTGGTGAGTTGCACGGGAATGGACTACTGCCACTTTGCCCTAATAGACACTAAAGGATGGGCACTTAAATCCGCTCGGATTCTGGAAGAGAAGCTGGGTAAAACCCAACCGCTGCGCATGCACTGGTCGGGGTGTCCCGCGGGCTGCGGCAATCACGCTGTCGCCGACATCGGTCTCTTGGGCAAAAACATCAAGCTCAACGGCGACATCGTCGAAGCCGTGGATGTGTTTGCCGGCGGCGCTGCCGGATGCGAGCCGAATTTTCCGGTAAAGATCATGGAAGATGTCCCTTGTGAGGATCTAGCCGATGTTGTCGCCGGGTTGGTTCGCTACGGTGCCTTCAAGGCTATGCGGCAGCAACTCCGTAAAATTCCTCAACCGACGGCCTCTCCGGTTGAAAAAGCGCCCGTTCGGCCAGCGATTCGGCTCGATGAAGTCCAAGAAGGCGCAACCAAACTCCTACGCGTCAAAAACGAAGAGATCGCGGTCTTCAAGCATCAGGGCCAACTGTGCGCTATTCAGAACGCCTGCCCGCATCAAGGGGGGCAACTGTCCATGGGATGGGTGGAGGACGACGAGGTTGTCTGTCCGCTGCACGGATACAAATTTAATTTGAAGACCGGTGCGTGTTCCACGGACGGAAAACTCAAGGCGAAAATTTTTACGCTCGCCGCTAGGGGCGACGGTTTTACAGTGGAGGAGTGAAGCGAATGAAACAGACAAGAAAAGAACTCAAACCTCGGAGGCCGACGCGGCGTGATTTTCTGAAACTGTCAGGGATGAGCTCTATGGGGTTGCTGTTGAGCAACTTGCCCGCCCGCTGGATCGGCGGTGTCTATGCAGCGGATGGGCCTGAGACTCCGAACATCCGCATCGGCATCATTGCTTTGACCGATAACTCATCCATCGTTATGGCCCACGAACTTGGCCTGTTCAAGAAGTATGGGATTGAGTCGACCATCTCCAAAGAAGCTTCATGGGCGGTGATCCGCGACCGGCTCACCTTGGGAGAAAACCAGGCGACGCATATGCTTTTCGGAATGCCCTTCGCCTCAACCATGGGGCTATTAGGCTCGCCGAAAAAACCGATGATCATTCCCTTTGTCCTGAACCGGAACGGCCAGGCGATCACGCTTAAGAAAGAGTTGGCGTCAAAGGGAGTCAAGACCCCTCAAGCGATCAAGCCTCTCGTCGATGAAGCCAAGAAGGCGGGGACACCGATGACCTTTGCCATGACTTTCCCGCCTGGGACCCACGCGATGTGGACCCGTTATTGGCTTGGAGCCGGTGGGATCAACCCCGACAAGGACGTGACGCTGATTACTATTCCCCCGCCGCAAATGGTGGCAAATATGAAGGTCGGTAAAATGGACGGCTTCTGCGTCGGCGAGCCGTGGAACGCCCGGGCCATCGCCGACGGGATCGGCTACACGGCCGTTACCACGCAGCAGATGTGGAAGGACCATCCGGAGAAAGTCCTGGCTTTCACCGAAGAGTTTGCCGAAAAGAATCCGAAAACGGTGAAAGCGATTCTTCGGGCCATGTTCGAGTCCAGCCAGCACATCGATAAATTAGAGAATCGGCCGCACATGGCTGAAGTCGTCTCCCGCCCTCAATACATTAACACACAGAAGGAAGTTATCTTGGGTCGAATGCTAGGGGATTACGACTACGGTGATGGCAGAAAGGAGAAAGACCCCCATTATATGACCTTCTTTGTTCGCAACACCAACTTTCCTTGGAAGTCCCACGGCGTCTGGTGGCTCTCCCAGTTCCGCCGATGGGGCATGGTGAAGGAGCCGCCGGACTACAAGGGTTTGGTCAATCAAGTGCTTCGTCCCGAGATCCAGCGCGAGGTCGCCAAAGAAATGGGGATAGCGTTGCCGAAAGAGGACATGAAGAAAGAGACGTTGTTTGACGGCGTCGAGTTCGATCCGGGCAAGCCTGAAGAGTACGCGAAAAAATTTCCCATCAACAACATCGCGTAGAGGTAAAAATGACCAGACGAATCGACTTTGCGACGAGGGCTCTTCCCTTACTGGGTATTGGAGTCATGCTGCTCATCTGGACGATTATCAGCACGGCCGTAGCGGTGGACCTGCCATCCCCGATGAAAACCTGGGAAGAGAGCAAGCAGTATATCCTTAACCCTTTTTTCAAAGACGGTGAGATGAATCAGGGGATCGGCCGGTTCGCCTTTCTAAGCTTGGTGAGGGTGGCGAAAGGATTTCTGCTGGCGATTCTAATCGGAACGCCCCTGGGGTTTCTGCTTGGACTCTCAACGTTTTTTCATCGAACTTTCGATCCGGTGATCCAGATTTTGCGGCCGATCTCTCCCTTGGCTTGGCTGCCACTAGGGTTAGTTATCTTTAGGCGATCGGAGCCGGCCGCCATCTTTACCATCGCCATCTGCGCCATGTGGCCGACGGTGATCAACACTGCGGTGGGCGTACGAAGTATCAGCCCCGAGTACCTCAATGTCGGCAAAGTGCTGAAGCTTTCCTGGATGAAAACCCTCAGACGCATCATCATCCCAGGTTCGCTTCCCTATGTTTTTACGGGATATCGCCTTTCCCTTGGACTCGCCTGGCTTGTCATTGTGGCTTCGGAGATGCTCACCGGAGCTCCCGGTGTAGGTGGCTTCCTGTGGCAAGAATACAACAGCCTCGTCTACTCTCACATTCTTTTATCCATCATCACCATCGGTCTTATTGGTTTCGGCTTGGACCGGCTGATGAGCGTGATTGAAGGGCGCTTTAAGACGGCTTGAGGTTTTGCTTATGGCCTATCTCGAAATCCGAGGCGTCAGCAAAAGTTTTTCGCGGACACAGCGCTACACGTCAGAGGGCGGCGGTAGGCTGCCCGTGCTGCACGATATCAATTTGGCCATCGATGAAAACGAGTTTGTCTGCATCATTGGTCGTTCCGGGTCGGGCAAGACGACGTTGATTTCACTTATCGCCGGGCTGATCGAACCGGATCTCGGTGAGATTTTTTTGGAAGAGAAACCGATCAAGGGCGCAGGTCCCGACCGTGGTGTCGTCTTTCAGAATTATTCGTTGCTGCCATGGATGAACGTTTTCGAAAACGTGTACCTGGCGGTTGATGCTGTGGCGCCCGCTCTCACCGAATCAGAGAAGCGCGAGCGCACCGAGCACTACATTCGTTTAGTGAACCTTAGTGCCGCGATGAAGAAATTGCCGCGAGAGCTTTCCGGCGGCATGCGCCAGCGGGTCGCTGTGGCCCGGGGATTGGCGATGGATCCCAAGGTGCTTCTAATGGACGAGCCTTTCAGTGCGCTGGACGCGTTGACGCGCGGCACGCTGCAGGAAGAGTTGGCGCGGATTTGGATGGAAACGCGAAAGACCGTGGTGATGATCACCAACGACATCGACGAAGCGATTTTGCTCGCCGACTCGATCTATACGTTGACCGCAGGCCAGGGCGCGACCCTCGGACCGGCCGTCCGCATCGAAACGTCCCATCCACGTTCCCACGCGCAGATAAGCGTCGAGCCGAGCTATCAACGGGTGCGACGAGAAACCGTGGGCTTGCTGGTTACCAGAGGAAAGGATCGCGCCATCCAGCCGACGCCGGAACGGGGACGGGTTTCGTTTCACTAAACGGGTAGGAAAGCAGCGATGATTCCATCTCTTGAACTCACGAATTTAGGCAAGACCTACGATACCGAGCAAGGCCCGGTGGTCATCGTCAAGGATTTCAACTTACGTTTAAGCGAAGGCGAATTCGTCTGCATCGTCGGTCACTCGGGCTGCGGTAAGTCTACGGTGCTCTCCATTGCCATGGGCCTCAACGACGCCACGGAAGGCGGCGTGATTGTCGCCGGCCGCGAGGTGATCGGTCCAGGATTGGATCGCGGCGTGGTATTTCAGTCGCCGGCGCTCTTGCCGTGGCTGACGGCGCGGGAGAATGTGTTGCTCGCGATCGAACAGGTCGGCGACCCTAGCGGGCGCGAGAAGCGCAGAGCGCTGGCTGATAAGTTTCTCGCTTTGGTGGGGCTGAGCGATGTCGCCGATTGTCACCCGGAGCAGCTTTCCGCCGGCATGCGCCAGCGGGTGGGAATTGCCCGTGCCTTTGCTCTGGCGCCTAAGGTTTTGCTGCTCGATGAGCCTTTCAGTCTGCTCGATGTGGTCACCCGTATGGAGTTGCAGGACCAGATGATCCAGCTCTGCGCCGAAACGCATAACACCGTGCTCATGGTCACCCATGACGTTGACGAAGCGCTGTTGCTCGCCGATCGCATCGTGCTCATGACCAACGGGCCGGCCGCCACCGTCGGCGAAATTCTCACTGTGCCGTTCGAACGGCCGCGGGACCGGTTGGCGATCATTGCCGATGCCAAATATCATCAGGCGCGCAAGCAACTTCTAAGCTTTCTCGAGGAACGGGCGGGGCATAACGGCAGAGCGTATCCTTCGGTGCAAGCGCGGCACGCGGAAATTGCCGCTCGCGGGGTTACGGTGGAGGAGTTATTCATCATCGAGAAGTACACCGGCTTCAATCGCTTCCGCAAAAAATATCGCCAACAACAGGCGCTGGCGGAGTTTGTCGATACCTTGGGCCAAGCGGAAGCGAAGGCGCTTTAGCTGTTGGACTCTATCGAGGCGCAGTGGATTCTTGGATCCGGCCGTGGCAAAAATTCAAAACAACGGAATCGAGCGTTGGGAAAAATCCTACTGCCCCTACTGCGGTGTCGGCTGCGGCCTTGTGGCAGGCATCCGCAATCGCTCTGTGGTGAAAATCAAAGGCGATCCTGAGCATCCGTCCAGCCTCGGTGACCTTTGCCTGAAGGCGGTCTACTTACCTGAAATTCTACGAACCGACGATCGG